>JBBDIO010000096.1:1658-6134 GCA_040880365.1 Litorilinea sp. | reverse complement strand
AATAGTTGGCGCGCACCGCGACTTTGAGATGGCTCAACACGGTCTGCGCCGCGTCGGGGCTGCTCCCCACAAAAGTCAATGCGCCAACCCGTTCATTGTATAGGCCAAAATTCTTGGAAAATGAACTCGCCACAAAGGCTTCGGGCACCGTGGCGCAAACTGTACGCACGCCTTGTGCGTCGGCTTCCAGCCCTTCGGCAAACCCCTGATAGGCAAAATCCAGCAGCGGCAAAAGCCCCTGCGCCGCGGTCACTTCGGCAATCTTCTGCCACTGATCCGCCGCAAGGTCTACGCCCGTCGGGTTGTGACAACAGCCATGCAGCACCACCACATCCCCCGCGGCCATCCCTTGCAACGCGGCCAACATTCCCGCAAAATTGACGCCATTCGTCGTCGCATCAAAATAGGGATAAGTTGCCACCTTCAGCCCGGCAGCCTGGAAAATGCTGGGATGATTGGGCCACGTGGGTTCACTGACCCACACGGTTGCGCCGGGACGTTGTTTACCGATAAAATCGGCGGCCACGCGCAGCGCGCCTGTGCCCCCCGGCGCGTGCAGCGTGACTGCCCGCCCACTCTGCACCAGTTCGCTTTGCGCGCCAAACACCAATTCCTGGCTCAAACGGTTATACGTAGGCGGGCCATCAATGGGCAAATAGCTCTTGGTGGTTTCCGTCTCCAACAGGCGGCTTTCCACCGTATGCACCGATTTCAAAATCGGCGTATTGCCCGCCGCATCTTTGAAAACGCCCACACTGAGATTGATTTTGCTGGGATTGGAATCCTGCTTAAAGGCCTCGGTAATGCCGAGGATGGCATCCGGCGGGGCCGATGTTAATTGTTCAAACATAATTTTGGCCTGTTCCTTGCACCCAAAAAGTTAAGTGACTTTAACCTGTGATGATAGCAGAGGGATAGAAGAAAGGATAAATTGCGGAGCATACAGACACACGCTGCCTTCTATGCGGCTCTTGTCTGTTCAAGTATACCTACTCACCCAGATACCTACTCACCCAGATACTGTTGCATTTCTGCCTCTATGCCCTGGCGCAGTTCCATCAGCTTCCGGGCATATTCCTCCATGCGCCGGTCTTCGGGCGTCTGCGGATACCATTCGGGCACCGCGACCGGCTTGCTCGCGTCGTCCAGCGCGACAAAAATGATGACACAGTGGGTCGTCTTGGTCGATTCCTGCCGGCGCGGATCTCGGCTCCACACATCCACCGCCAGATGCATACTGGTAGTGCCCGTATAGATGACCGTGGCGCGCACTTCTACCAACGCCCCAATAAATATGGGCTTATAGAAACGAATCCCGCCCACATAGACGGTGACACAATAGCGCCCACTCCAGCCCGTCGCACAGGCATAGGCCGCCTGATCGATCCACTTCATCACCATCCCGCCATGCACCTTGCCCCCAAAGTTAATGTCGGTGGGTTCGGCCAAAAACCGCAATTGCAGCGTGCGCGGTGGCGTTTCCAATTCATCCATGCCCGTTTATCCCCCAAAATTAGCGTGGCAGATCAATACGCAGATCAATCTACAAACAGATCAACAAAATCAAACAACTCCACATCCACCAACCCCTGATCAGTCAGCTTCAGCTTGGGGATCACCTCCAGGGCCATAAAGCTCATCGCCATGAAGGGATCGTGCAGCGTGCTACCCAGGTCATGCGCCGCTTCCAACAGCGCATCATAGGCCGCGCGCACCGCAGCAATCGGACGATCCGACATCAGGCCCGCGACCGGCAGCGGCAATTCGGCCAAAATCTTTTCGCCACGGACAACCACCAGCCCCCCGCCAATCTCACCCACTCGGCGCGCGGCTGCCTCCATCGCGCCATCGTCTGCCCCCACCACAATCAAATTGTGATGATCGTGCGCCACGGTGCCCGCCAATGCGCCGGTGTGCAGGCCAAACCCTTGCACAAAGCCCAGCCCCACCGCACCACTGGCGCGATGCCGTTCGATGACCGCAATTTTCAAAAGATCGCGCGCAGGGTCCGCCACCGCCTGCCCGTCAACGACTCTCGGTTCCAGGATCCGTGCTTCGGTGATCAACTGGTCCTGCTGCGCGCCAATCACCCGCACGCGTGCGCCCCGGACCGGAATCTGAAATTTAACGCTGGGCCAATGCACATTCACTGCGGTCTCCTTCCCCGGGGTCTCGGTGGCGCTGGACACAGGTAGATTGCCCTCATCCACGATCTCCACACACAGCGCGCCATCCTGCGCGACCAGTTCTCCGGCGCTGTAGACCTGGCGGGCCGTAAACTGGCGAAGATCATCCACCACCAGCAGATCCGCAAAACGTCCCGGCGCCAGCGCGCCACGTTGGGTCAGACCAAACCACTCAGCCGAGTTGAGCGTTGCCATGCGGATTGCATCAATGGGGTCAATGCCAAAGGCCACCGCCTCGCGCAGCATATAGTCGATAGAACCCTGGTCCAGCAAGTCGGCGGGCATCCGGTCATCGGTGCAAAAGGCGATGCGGCGGCTGTTGTGGGGGGTAATCAGCGGTAACAGGGTGTGCAGGTTGTGCGCGTTGGTCGCCTCGCGGATGAGGATGCGCAAGCCGCGCGCCAGCTTGGCCGCCGCTTCTTCCACCGTCGTGCATTCGTGTTCACTGCCGATCCCCGCCGCCACATACGCGTTGAGCGGCATACCCAGCAAACCGGGAGCGTGTCCGTCGATTGGATGCCCCCGAAACGCGCCCAGCTTGGACAAGACACCGGGATCGCCGTTGACCACACCGGGATAATTCATCACCTCCGCCAGCCCGTGCACCACGCCTTCCTCCAGCAAATGGGCCAACGCATCGCTATCCAGCGTCGCGCCATTGGTTTCCATGTGGGTGGCGGGCACGCAGGAGGGCGCCATGATCACCACATTCAGCGGCAGATGGCGCGCCGCGCGCTGCATATAACGAACCCCGGCCGCGCCCACCACGTTGGCAATTTCGTGGGGGTCCACCACTGCCGTGGTCACACCCCGCGGCAAAACCGCCACAGCAAACTGGGCAGGCACACACAGGCTGCTTTCAATATGCACATGCGCGTCGATCAGTCCCGGCAACACATAGGCCCCGGCAAGGTCCACCACCTGCTGCGCCGCATAGCCCGTGCCGATCCCGGCAATACGCCCATCGGCAATCACCAAATCGGCCTCTTCAATTGTGCCGCTGAACACATTTACCAGCTTGCCGTTGCGCAAAAGCAGGTCGCCGGGGGTTTCGCCCCGCGCCACGGCCAACAACGCCGGCAGGTTCAATACTGTATGCATTACCATGCTGTGTGTATCACCATTCTATACTCCGCTGTTCCACCGCAGATCCTCACCCGCCACCCACACGCCATACCACCCACACGCCATATCGGCGGGCACATACAGAATGCTGCGCCGCCAGGCATTATGTCAACTAAAATGAAACCCAAACGCACGCCTGCTTGCAGTGTACCGCAAGATGTAGCCACTGTCATGTGAAATCTGGCAAAAAAAACCCCGGCATTGCCATACCTTTTTGCTATCTTCTCCGTCATAAACCAATAGCAAGCAACAGTCATCGACCGCGCACGGGCGCGTGCGATCCTCGTTGATTCCAGGCAAATTGATTTCCAGGCAAATTAATGGCTGCACCAAATCAACACGTCCAGATTAAAAAATGGCAGATTGAAAAATGGACTGCTATGCAGCGATTTGCGCTGCATGATATGCAACAACAGCGAGCGTCGCTGTTTGTCACACGGCTGCGGCGATCCACGCTGCATGTCCCACGAAAGGAGTCGAGGATGATTCATTCTCGCAAAGGCGTTGATTCCCGCAGAAGCATTGATTCCCGCAGAAGCGATGGCAAATTGCCGCGCCAAACAGGTTTTGCCCAGGGGCGCATCCATACACAACGCCCACCCGTCTTATCTGTAGCCTTATCCCTCTCACTGGCGATCGCGATTGCATTTTCGGCGCTGCTCACCTTCGCGCCCCAAACCGCGTTGGCCGCGCCCGTGGCAAACCAGGGCGAACACCGCACCTACGTTGTGAAAGTTGGCGACACGCTGAGCGAGATTGCACTGCGTTTTGGAATCTCGCAGGATTTGCTCCAGCGCGCCAACAATATCCGCAACGAAAATGTGGTCTATGTGGGTCAGGTGCTGACCATTCCCGGCAATGCCGGCACCCCGCCCGAACCAACCCGCCCCACCACCTATGTGGTGAAACGCGGTGACACTCTGGCCCTCATCGCCCAACGTTTCAATACCACAGTACTGGCGCTCATGCAGGCCAACAACATCAAGAACCCCAACCGCATCGAAGTGGGCGATGTGCTGCATCTCCCCACCCAGGGCGGCAAGGATCCTGTGGGGCCGGTCTATCCCCCGGCGCAACCGCCCGTCTACAACCCGCCTGTCCAACCGCCGGCACATCCGCCTGTGGTGGACCACGGCAAAGATCCTGTGGGACCGCCGGTCTATCG
>JBBDIO010000096.1:0-1558 GCA_040880365.1 Litorilinea sp. | reverse complement strand
CATCCTGAGCCGCAACGCCCCGAACCCCAGCGACCCGACCACAAGCCGGAACGCCCGGAGCACAAGCCGGACCAGCCCGCCAAGCCCACGGGCCATTGGGTGGGCAGCTACTATGCGGGCAAATATTTCGAGAACCTGGTAGAAACGCGTGAAGATGCCGAAATCCGCTTCAACTGGTACAACGACAGCCCCGCGGGCCTGCCCGAAGACCGCTTCAGCATCCGCTGGGAACGCGCCGAACATTTCCAGCCAGGTTGGTATCGCTTCTCTGCCACCGCCGATGACGGCGTGCGCGTCTTCATCGATGACACGCTCGTCATAGACGGCTGGAAGATTCAACCCGCCACCGAATACACTGCCGAAGTCTATCTCACCGGCGGGTCGCACAAGCTCAACGTGGATTACTTCGAAGAGTCCGACCATGCGCAGATTCAGGTGAGCTACGAACGTCTGCACAGTCAACCGCCCGTGATCAAACGCTAGGCACTCGACACAGGCACAGGAGGCAGGGGTATAGCGCGTAATTCGCGACCGACCCCTGCCGACAACCAACAACCAAAGAGGGACGCCCCGGCTAAGGCGTCCCTCTCTTCTGTCCATATCCAAGGCTTCGGCTCCAACGGCGGCTCGGGCAGCAGCACACCCCGCCCATCATCGGCAAACAGGATAGCAGGGTATTTCTTCATCATGACATCATGGCAGATTTCACAGCAGATTTCGCAGCAGATTTCCCAGCAACCCGGCATCCGCACAACGCGAAAAACCGGCGCGCTGCTCGCCCTGCTGATTAGCGTCACACTTCTTCTCAGCACATCGTTGCGCGTGGGCATGGGCGCGCCCCACGCCATCGAAGCCGAAGGTAAGACCGAAGTACGCGGCTATCTTGCCAACCGCCAGGAACATCACTATCTGGGCCTGCACGTCGCCGAGCGCTTTACCACGGTGCGACTGCGCCTGACGGTAGAGCACCTGGGCACACAGGATCGCGCAGGCGTATTTACACCCCCGGCCCAGCTTTCCCCGGCAGACACCGTTAACTTTCTGGTGCTCACCGAATTGGGTCTGCAACGCTTTCTGGCCGGTGCGGATCCGTGGGAAGTCAACCTGGCCGCGGGCACGCTCACAGTGGATGACAATGGGGATGACAATGGCACGCTCCACTTTGCCGCCAATTTTCGGGCCGTGGGTCGCGGTGGCTATACCGTTTTGGTCTACAACAGCAGCGACGCGCCAACCGCTTATCGCCTGCACGCCGAGGGCGGCCTCCTCATCGACGGCGCGGGGCAGACGTTCCCCGTGGGTCACAACCTGCCGCAAGATCCCGGCGCGCGCGGATTGACACGCATGGTCCCCATTGCCCAACGCTTTGGCACATCTACGCCCACACTTGCATCCCTGCCGGTCGCGGCGTTGGGACGCCCGTCGCCCTTGCCCTTGCCCTTGCGCGCCGAAGCCCTGGGCGGCCAATTAGCGAACGATGCCACCCACCACTATTACGTGCTGGAACCCAACGCCCACAACGCGGCCGACAACGCGACAAACAACACGGCAAACAACC
>JBBDIO010000095.1:0-6134 GCA_040880365.1 Litorilinea sp. | reverse complement strand
GCCGACCTCGAACAAGTGCGCCAGCGCTTGCAGCAAAGCCTGTGCGATATTGAGGGGCCACTCGGCGAACTGATACGCCCGCAAATCCGACAGATTCAACCCTATCTGCGTGCGGGGGCGGTGCTTACGACAGGTTACTGCCTGCACGCCCTACGTGCCGACACCCGCACGCCAACCAGTGTGCAATCCAGTGCGCCAGCCGTGCCTGCCGTGCCTGCCGACAGGGTCCTGGCCCTGGCCGCGGCGGTCGAAATTCTCTATATCGCGCTCACGCTGCACAAGCGACTGGTGCAATCGGGTGTATCGAACACTGTATCGAACACGAGTAGCCCGGCTGCCGAAACAGACGAGACAGCCGCGGGGGTGGCAGATGCCAGCCAGGATCGCGGCCAGGATCGCGACGACCGCACCTTCTTTGGCAGTACCATCCTGGCCGGTGATTATTGCTTCAGCCGCGCCTCGCAGCTTGCCGCCGAAACCGAGAACCCCCAGGTCGTCGCCCACTTTGCCCAGACGCTGCAAACCCTGAGCGAAGGACTTTTGCGCCAGGAGTACCACGCGCAGCTTGGCGAATCACCTCCCGCCTTTGACGAAAACCAGACTCTGTTGTTTGCCGGCGTAGAGGCCGCGCTGCTGCTCCACGCGCATACGCCCGCCAACCATCCTCAGATACTGCACCACGCCCAGAACTTTGCCGACCAGATTGTGGGCAGTGACGACCGGGCTAAAGCTGCCGGCTACCCCACCAACGGCCACGAAGATTCGCTCTCGCCTGCGTGTGCAGACCATTGGGACGAGCTTTATGCCTGGTGGCAATCTCCCCGCCCCACATAGCCTCTCGCACATAGCCTCTCGCACATAGCCTCTCGCACACAGCTTTCCACGCCAAAGGCCCACCCACTGTCAGCTCCATGACATCCGCCGCATATTACGCGCCAAATATCACACACAGCCTATAACACCGCCACACAACCGCGCGCAGCTTATCCCGTCTGCACCCCCTCTCCAGCCTTCGGCACGGCAAACGTTAATGTAATTCCAACATTCCACCAATCTCAATCAAATGTTCATTTAGTATGATGGAACCCAATTGGCTGGATCAATCAGTCGATCCCATCACTATTGGGCCATTTGCTGGGCCGGCGGAATGTCCTAAATGCAGAGCCTGCGTTGTACACCTTCCCTATGCCCCGACACAGTGATTTGTGAATCACGCGCCCCTACCATAAAGAAAGTATTGATAGGGGCCTATAGCGATGCAGCGTTTATCTGCGTGTGGCGCAGAAAAAATGCCGTAATGCACAGAGATTGTACATATATTGCACAAGAAACTCGGGCGGTTTACACGAGTAGGGGCGGCACTGAGGATACATATTAGAAAATTTAAGCAAATTCTAATCAAAAAGGGTAGACAAATCCTGAATAATGTGATTTAATATGCACAAGGTTTGTACACGCAAAGCAAAGGTTTCGTCACAACCTGCGCAATTTCAACACAAATCAAAGCGCAAACACGACGGGCTTAACTACGCATGACAGACTAAGTTTGACAGACCAAGTATGACACAATAACAAGTGTGAGTGACAGATGAGGGACAAGTGAATGCGCCGCTGCCGACACACCCAATCGCGGCAAACGTTCGTCATAACAGATATTCACAAACAGATATCGCACAGGTGCATTCACATAGTTGTAAATACTTCAATATTGAAGCTCGAAAACAGGCAAAAGGCGTAGTAATAACGCCGGCAATCTCAATAATACAAGCACCAGCGTAGCAATACACGGGCGGCAACAGGCAGTGAGGAAGAAAGGACGATTGTTAACATGGCTATCAACGCACGCGAGGTTACCACACGCGAATTAACCGCAGTAGCTTTTGCTGGTCCGTCGGCTTCGAATGGCATTGCCAACGGAATAGACAGCATCGGGGCCGTTACGAATGCGAATTCGTTGACCCAAGCGTTGACCGCCATGCGGGAAGAAGATGCGGCGTTTAACAAGCTGGTTGTCATCAAACAGCTGGACCGAGGCGACATTGTTGCCACCGCCGACGATCTTTCCCGCAAAATGTTCGTACTCATGCAGGGACGCGTGAACATGGTTTGCACCAACAACGAAGGACGACGTTTAGTCATTGCCAGCCTGGAACCTGGGGCTATCTTTGGCGAGGGTGCGCTGGACAATCCGGGCGACCCCAACGTTTTTGTAGAAGCCTCCGACCGAGTATCGGTGTGGGTCATTCCGGCAGCCGAAGCCCGCAACGTGACCATCCAGTACCCCATTTTGGGCTGGGGCCTGTTGCAAACTTATGGCGAACGCCTGTTGCAGGTAGAAAACAGCCTGGAAGACGTAGCCTACAAGAAATTGCCCGAACGTCTGGCGTTGCTGCTGTTGGACATGTCCGACAATGCCGCCGGTCTGATTAAAGGTGTGAGTCATCAATCGCTCGCCGACCACCTGGGCACCTATCGAGAGACGGTGAGCGCCATTTTGCGAGATTTCAAACGCCAGGGGTTGGTGGAACTGGGTTACCGGCGTATCAACATTGTAGATGTCGAAACGCTGCGCGATATTGGCGGCGTGTGGGATTGGTAATTCGCAATCAATAGTGGCTGCGGCATGGGCTTGTGCTATGGGCTGCCCATGCCGCAGCTACATGCTGCATCGTGGTGCCGGCAGGTGCGATTCATACAAGACATTACTTATCAGCCAGAGCGTATAATACCCAAGCCTATGAACTTGGAATCGTGTAGAACAAGCGCCGATTATGCGCCCGCTCACCTCCGATTACCCTACACGAACCCCACACCAACCATACGTTTTCATGAAAATATAGGGAATTTACAGTTGCGCTGGCCGCAAATGGACAGCCAAACTGGACAAAACTGGACAAAACGGGGCGCAGGGCGCCCTTTTGCGCCGCCCTGCGCCGAATTTCGCTTAAGCCACTGCAAACAGGTTCTCAAAGCAGTTGACGTGCCGGAAAAGCCTTGCTATAATCACAGCACGTCGTAAGCCCTCAAGCTCAGGTTTGATACCCTCAGTGTAGCGCGTGTACATGTATGGCGTCATATAAGTCATATAAGAGGTCATCCTTCCACATCCGCTATCTCACTTTCCAATCGATACCATGATTTAAGATCTCCGGAAAAATCGCGCCGGAAAACCGCGAAACAATCTCTCATAGAAATTTCAGTCAGAAATCTCGAGCAGAGATTGCAGTGCGCACGCAAATCTCGACGTTCAACAAACGTACTCTCAAGCATATACGATTGCCCGACAAAGGCCAGAGTCTTGTTATTTATTCTGGACGATATTCTGGACGATAGCATGAGGCAACACGAGCCTGGGGCAACACCGACGATCAACTTTCAGGCTCAGCATTAGTGAGCTTGTGGGCATATATAGCCAGGCGCCACCTGGCATGATCATCAACCGGATATGCGCAACAATACCGCGGCTGGTCTTTCCGCGTTACCACAGAGTGCTATCACACACACCCACAAAACAGACATAGCAAACGTAACCTTCTGTCAGTTTCAGCGTCAAGATTTGTAGCAACCAGCACGATAGATGTAGAATTCGACCGGCTTGTGGTGCAAACCTGTCCGGTTGGCAACAATCGGGTCGGGAGCCTACCCAGCAGACAGCCGACGCTTATAGCAGGAACCTCGCCCTCTATTCCACACGTTACCATAGGCTAGAACAACCATAGGCTAGAACACACGAGTTTCCGAATCATCACCCAACCCGTGCCCGGTTTGCCCCCTGTTGCAGGGAATCCCGGCCAACGAGTAACAGCGCACAACCAGACAGCGCATCATCCAAACCTGCCCCAACCCCTATAGAGCGAGGCCAATCCACCGGACCGGGCTGCTCGGATCTGTTTATAATGCGATTCAAATAGTTGGCGGCGCGCAATCAAGGCAGCCTGTAGTCAGGGCAGCCAGTCTGTCTGGCGCGCATCTATACACACTTTATTTACGTTTGTCTTGAACACAGCGATCATGCCTGGGAAAAAACCCACGGCCCAATCCAGTCCACGCAAGAAGTGTCTTGCGGGTGATTCAGGATCTGCGTCTGAATATGAACGTAAACTAACGACACGTTTGAACGTGACCCGCCCCAAAGGATACGAAAAGATTATGAGTGAAGAACAAATTAGTGCCATGACGATCTCCCAACTGGAGGTCATGAATTTAGATGAATTGCGCGACATTGCCCGCGCGCTGGATGTGACGGGCTACACGCGTTTGAAAAAATACGACCTTGTCATGCGCCTGTTGCGCGCCAATGCCGAAAGCCAGGGCTTTATTTTCGGCGGCGGCATCCTGGAAATCGTACAAGACGGAATCGGCTTTCTGCGCAGCGATCATCTGCTGCCGGGGCCGGAAGATGTCTATGTGAGCCAAAGCCAGATTCGTCGCTTTGGCCTGCGCACCGGAGATTTTGTCATCGGGCAGGTTCGCCCGCCCAAAGATACCGAAAAATATCACGGGCTGCTCAAAGTCGAAGCTGTCAACGGCCTGGATCCCGAAGAGGCCAAACGGCGGCCCATCTTCGAAAAGATGACACCGATTTTCCCCAACGAACAGCTTATTCTGGAAACTCGGGCCAACATCATCTCCACCCGCCTCATCGACCTGCTTTCGCCCATCGGGCGCGGCCAGCGTGGTATGATTGTCAGCCCGCCCAAGGCCGGTAAAACGACCGTCCTCAAACGCATCGCCAATGGCATCTCGGCCAATTACAAAGATATCCATCTCATGGTGGTGCTCATCGGCGAACGCCCCGAAGAAGTGACCGATATGGATCGTTCGGTGGAAGCCGAAGTGGTGAGCAGCACCTTCGATGAGCCGGTGCAAAACCATGTGCGCGTGGCGGAAATGGCGCTGGAACGCGCCAAGCGGTTGGTGGAAAGCGAAAAGGATGTAGTCATTCTGCTGGATAGCATCACGCGCCTGGCGCGCGCCTACAACCTCACCGTGCCGCCGTCGGGGCGCACGCTGTCGGGTGGTATGGATCCTGCCGGTCTCTATCCGCCCAAGCATTTCTTTGGCGCCGCCCGCAACATCGAAGAAGGTGGAAGCCTGACCATCCTTGCCACCGCCTTGGTCGATACGGGCAGCCGCATGGATGATGTGATTTTCGAAGAATTTAAGGGCACGGGCAACATGGAGTTGCATCTCAGCCGCCGGCTTGCCGAACGCCGCATCTTCCCCGCCCTGGATATTGAACGCAGCGGCACGCGCGCCGAAGAGAAATTGCTCGACGCCGAGACGCTGGCAAAAGTCTATACCCTGCGCCGCATGATTGATGCCATGGGCGGCGGCAACGAAGCCATTCTGCCCATCATCGAGCGGCTGAGTCGTACACGCAACAATCTGGAATTCCTGGAAACACTGACCAAACGCTAGCCAAAGTGCCACGCAGATGGCACATAACAGCAGACCGTCTGGCAGACAGCCTCCGGCGCACAGGATAAAGCGCGTGCGCCGGAGGCTGTGGTCCTATCAAACCCGTTCGCTTTCCTGCAACCACATTACCCTACGCAAGGTATACGCCCAACCCACGTTCGCCCCACAGTTTGACAATAACACAAATCCTTCTCCTCTAACTCGTCCTATACCCCGCCCCAATCAGTTTGCACCGCGCCCGACTCCCAAGTATAATCAGCGGCTAGCAGGATGAGAAGCTTTTCACAAACCGCCAGTGCAACCGCCTGGTGCGCGACATCTTCTCCGCCTGCGAATCGACTCGTTATCATGGAGACCAACCTATATGCCAGACGAAGCCCACTCGGTATTTCGTAGGCGTCCGGGTCAACAACTGGCTACCGACGCGCAACGCAGCGCCCAATCGGGAGCCACATCCGTTGACCCAATGCAACAACCACACGCCCAAAATTCACACGCAGCAAATCAAAAAAACGGTCAAGCACCTTCCTCCGCATCGACCCCAACGGCAAATTCTACTGCGGAGTCTACTGTGCGTTCCCCTGCGGGGGAAACCCGTCGCGCGTCTCTCCCAGAAAATCAAAACCCAGAGCACACCAACGACCCGGCCTATCCCATAGCCACGCGACGCGCCAACCGGCGCGCCCGATCCGACTGGTCAGATAGCACCTGGG
>JBBDIO010000094.1:0-6146 GCA_040880365.1 Litorilinea sp. | reverse complement strand
TACATGACATCGGCCTGGCTGGTGCCCACCTGGGGACGGGCCGCAAAATCGTTGTTGATACACACAATCAGCGGACGCTGGCCCGCGCGCCCGCCGGCCAGGGCTTGCCCTGTGAGCGGATTGTTGCCGCCGGGCGTACCAAAGCCCCCCGGCCCCGGCAAACCGACTGCCGGCGCGCTTGCCAGATCGGCGGCGCTCTGGTTGACTCCCCGCGCGGCGGCAGGCGGCGGAGCCACCGGGGCCGGGGGAATTTCGGGCACAGGCAAAGCCGCCAATGTGGTATTCGCCGGCAACGTGACATCCACAAACGCGGCACTGATCCACACCGGCGTATCCGCGTTCTGGGGACAGCAGATCTGGAGCCAGTCGCCCGCTTCGCTGCGCCCTACGATTTCAAACGACGGATCAACGGACCCTACTTGCCCCTGGACAGGGTAGAGCGTGCCCGGCCCACTGCGTAGATTCACCGCCGGCGCGGTGCTCACGCCCAGAATGTCCCGGGGCGCACCTTGCCTCGGCACGGGTGTGACCCGCAAGCGCGCCACCGCGCGCGGCGTGGGCGTCACCGTGGGCAAACGGAACTCGTCCCCAGCCGTGCCCGTGGATGTGCCATCCAGCACACGACTGCCCGTCACCATGCGCCCCGGGGCCAGCGTGGGCACCGCCGGGCGCGCCACCGCTGAAGATGTGATAACCGAAGATGTAACAATTGAAGAAGATGCGACAGAAGGCGTCGCCGCGCCTTCTGCCTCAATTTCCGCCTCATTTTCAGATACAGTTTCCCCGGCTGGCTCCGATTCAGTAGCAATAGTGGAGTTGGACAGGGCACCTAGACAAGCCGAAAGCACAAAGGTCATCAGAACCAGGCCCACAACCAGATAAACGAAATGCGCGCGACGAAGGATAGCGATGTGAGAAGACATAAAGAATATGGGGTCTTTTTTATTGTCCACCAGTTAGCAAGGTGGGTATGGGATTTTAACAATTTGTTTGTATTGTATAGTCGAAGACTGTATACTGCCAAGCAATGGGGCATACTCTGAACCAGGAAGTCTGTCCGTTGTTCGTGAGTAGTCATGGTTAAATATAGGCAGACATGGGTGATCAGAGGGTGATCAGTGGATCATCGAGTGACAATCTATGCGCCGTCGAGCGACTGTAAGCCATCGTTTTCGCCAAGTGGGGAACCCAAAACATGGATGTAAGTAATCTGACGACCGTCGTCATCGTGCTGTTGATCCTGGGTTCAATTCTGCGCGCCTCTATCAAAATTGTGCCGGAATATGAACGCGGCGTCGTCTTCCGTTTGGGGCGCGTCCAGGGACCCAAAGGCCCGGGCCTCTTTTTCATCATTCCGTTCATCGACCAGATGGTCAATGTCGATTTACGCGTGGTGACTATGGACGTGCCCACCCAGGAAGCCATCACGCGCGACAATGTGACCATCAAGGTAAACGCGGTCTGCTATTTCCGAGTCATCGATCCGGTGGCGTCGGTGGTCAATATTTCCAACTATTTGCAGGCGAGAGGCCAGCTGGCACAAACCACAATGCGTTCGGTCATGGGCCAAAGCGAACTGGACGAGCTGCTGGCGGAGCGCGATGAGATAAACCGGCAACTGCAAAAAATTATCGACGAACAGACCGAACCCTGGGGCGTGAAGGTGAGCGTAGTCGAAGTGAAGGATGTAGAATTACCCCAGAGTATGCAGCGCGCGATGGCGCGCCAGGCCGAAGCGGAGCGCGATAAACGCGCCAAGATTATCCACGCCGAAGGGGAGTTGCTGGCATCCAAACAATTGGCCGAAGCCGCGGGCGTCATGGCAGGACAGGGCGGCGCACTGCAATTGCGCTATTTGCAGACATTGCAAGAAATTTCGGCAGAAAATAACAGCACGGTCATCTTCCCGCTGCCCATCGAACTTTTCCGCGGGATGCTGGATAGCGCATCGGGCAATGGGAACCGCAACAGCAACACCTAGACCATAGAACGCACCCGCGATGGGGCCTGTCAGGTTATTACAGGCCAGCCAGCTATAGAAATCGAGATATGCGCACGTATGGAGATTGGAACGCGACCCCGGTCGCTCACCGTTAACCGGGCAGAAGGGGCGCTCGACGTCATCTGGTCCGACGGCCACGCGAGCACTTACCCCTTGCGCTGGCTGCGCGCCAACTGTCCGTGTGCCACCTGTCGCGAAGAACGGCGGGCCGCGGTCATGCAGAGCGCCAGCAATATGCTAAAACTGAATTCCGGCCCGCTGCCCAGCACCGAAATCGCCGGGGCCGAATTGGTGGGTCACTACGCGGTGCGCTTCGACTGGACCGATGGACACGCCACGGGCATCTATGTTTTTTCCGCCCTGCGCCATTCGTGTCCGTGTGCCCAGTGCAACCCCGATGGCGCACCGCCGCTCTTGCCCGATGATTAAATTGCCGACAAGTGTGACGGCACGTTGACGAAAAAGGTGACGGCAAATCTGCCATGTCCACCGGAGAAAATCTATAAGCAAGACCGCATGATGAAAACGCCTGTAGAAAGTAAGGAGTCGTCGTGGGATCTTCCCTAACCCTGTTTCGTATCTTCAATATCGATGTCCGTGTCCATTGGTCCTTCATCCTGATTCTGGGCTATGGCGCCTTCATATTCAGCTCGGGACCGGCAGGACCCATCGCGGGTGCGCTCTATGGCATACTGGTGATCCTGTTACTTTTCGTCTGCGTCACCCTGCATGAATTTGGCCATGCGCTGGTCGCACAATATTACAAGATCGAAGTGACCAACATCACCCTGTTGCCCATCGGTGGCGTTGCCAACCTGGCGCGCATGCCCGATAAGCCGCGCCAGGAATTCATCATCGCCCTGGCTGGGCCACTGGTGAATATTGCGCTGGCCCTGCTCCTGGTGCCGCTTGCATTGGTGGCCGTTTCGCTAGAGGTGCGCGCCGGAATGCTGCCCGTCAACCCCATGCAGATTCTGGCGAATATGCAGACGCCCGGCGTGGGCAATCTGCTGGTCTATCTCATCGGCACCAATATTCTGTTGGCGCTCTTCAATCTGTTGCCCGCCTTCCCCATGGATGGGGGGCGCATTCTGCGCGCGGTGCTGGCAATGGGTATGCCCCGTGTGCGCGCCACCCGCGCCGCGGTCACGGTGGGCCGGATTATGGCCGTGCTGTTCGCCATTTGGGGCATCTTCGGCGGCGGTATCTTCCTGCTGCTGATTGCCTTCTTTGTCTATGTGGGGGGCGGGGCCGAGCTGGAAGCGGTGGAAAGTCGCGCCGTTTTGAAACACATCAAGGCCCGTGCCGCGCTGCCCCGCAATGCCACCAGCCTCTATGCCAGCGAACAGATCAGCCGTGCCGTCGATCTCATCATGAACAGCTATCAAACCGACTATCCGGTCAAAGACCTTTCGGGCAAGTTCATCGGCGTGATGACCCGGCAACGCCTGGTGCAGGGACTCAAAACCTCTGGGCCAGATGGTCGTGTGGTAGATTGCATGATCAAAGCCGAAGATGTGCCCGTCTGCCCGCCCGATATGACCCTGGCCGAAGTCTGGGAAAAGATGGTAGGCGAAGGTTCACGCGTGGTCGCCATCAAAGAAGACGCCAATTTTCTGGGCCTGCTGAACATCGACGACATTACCGAGGTCTTCCAGGTGATGGGCGCAGCCCAGGAAGGCACGCGCGCCACCCAGCCCGAATCGACTCCATCTCAGGAGCGTGCGGCGGATGTCTAGACGCGCCGCCACCGGAGATAACAGCGCGGGCAACAACGCTGGAAATGGCGAATCGGAATTCGCATCGGAATTCGCGACCGATACCGGCAGCATCTATTACGAAATTCTGGGCACAGATACATTCGATCCAGAAACGCCGGACGCTGCAGCCAATGCGCCCGCCAAGCCGTGGATCACGCTGCTGCACAATTTCATGAGCACGGGTCGCACCGCGTGGGGCACTATCGCGGCCAAATTGACCGACGACTACCGGGTGCTCTTGCCCGATCTGCCCGGCCACGGACGATCTGTGGGACATCCCGCCGATTTTGCCTATCGCGCCATCGCCTGCCAGCTTGCCGATCTCATGGCCCATGTGGGCGCGGGACAGGGTCATCTGGCGGGTGTCAGCGCCGGGGGGATGCTTGCCCAATGGCTGGTGCACGAGGGCTGGGCCAGCCCGGCCTCGCTCATGCTGGTGAGCACCACCCACAGCATGAACCCTGCCACTGCGGGCGCACCCGTCACCACCGACCCGGATCGCTTTCGCTTTGGCAAAAACTGGTTGGATGCCACCGCCGCACTGCATGACAAATATCAGGGCGACGGCTATTTTCGCCGGGAAATTCTGCCCGCCACGGGCGACCGCGCCCCAGAGCTGACGCTGGATCTCCCGCTGGATGCCCTGGCGAACTGGTCAATGCCGGTGTGTATTATCCACGGTGCGGAGGATGAATTTTTCCCCGTGGCGATCGCCCGCAAGATGGCGGCGCATCTGCCGGCCGCACGTCTGCATGTGATCCCCGACCAGAGCCACGCCCTCATCTTTCGCCAAAGCTGGAAAGTCGCCGATCTGCTGCGCGAGTTTCTGGCCGAATCTTAAAGATTTTTCTCACTAGAACAATTTTCTCACTAGAACGAGTAGCTCCATGACGGCTCACGCCCTCCAGATCAACCCTTCCATTCTCACCGCCGACTTTGGCAACCTGGCACAAGCCATCGAAGCCGCCCAGGCCGGTGGTGCCGACGCCATTCACCTGGATGTGATGGACGGTCAATTCGTCCCCAATCTCAGCTTTGGGCCTGGTGTGGTCGCCGCGGTGAAACGCGCCACCCATCTGGCGCTGGATGTCCATCTCATGGTCCAGGAACCGGATCATCTGTTGCCTGCGTTTGCCGAAGCCGGCGCCAATCTGATCACCGTACACGCCGAAGCCTGTCGCCATCTGCATCGCACCGTGCAGCGCATCAACGAATTGGGCTGTCGGGTGGGGGTCGCGCTCAACCCTGCGACCCCGCTGGAAGCCGTGCGCGAAATTGCGCCGTTTCTGGATCTGTTGCTGATCATGAGCGTCAACCCGGGCTTTGGCGGGCAGCCGTTTATCCAAACCAGCACCCACAAGCTGCGCCGCGCGCGCCAGCTTATCGAAGATGTGAATCCCCTCTGCGATCTACAGGTAGATGGCGGTATCGACGCCGGGAACATTGCCGATGTAGTGCGCAGTGGCGCCAATGTGATTGTGGCGGGCAGCGCAATCTACAATGACCGCGCCGGGGTAGATGAAAATATCCGCACGCTGCGCCAGGCCGCGGGCAATGCCCAGTGGCGCATGGTATAGAAGCTAGCCAGCCCCAGCAAGATGGGCAGAAAGATTGCCGTATAGACGGTGCGCGCGATTTCGGCGCGCCAGGGCCAGGTCGCCACCCACAGATAGGCAATCGCGATCCAGCCCATCGATCCACGCGGTGAGTCGAGGCTTATATCTTTAGGAGTATACTTTGGTGTGAATACGCTCAGGGAACCCAATTCCAGAAAATGACAATCTGATAGACAAAGGGCATGACAAAGAGCAGGCTATCCATCCGGTCGAGAAAACCGCCGTGGCCGGGCAGAAAACGCCCACTATCTTTGGCCCCTACCTGGCGCTTGAGCATACTCACTGCGACATCGCCCAGCAGCGCCAGCCCGCCACACGCGCCGCCCAACGCCACCCCCAACCAGATTGGTGCATGCAAGGGCGTCAACCAGATCACCAGCCCGCCCATAATCGCCGCGCCAGCCCAGCCCCCGACTGTGCCTTCCCAGGTCTTTTTGGGGCTGAGGCGCGGCCAAAGCTTGTGACGGCCTAGCGTCACGCCCACAAAATAGGCGGTGGTATCGTTGGTCCAGGTGACAAAAAAGGCGAAGAGCAGCCACCACAGCCCATTATCGAGCAGGCGCAGCGCCACTCCCTGCCCCACCGTCATCCCAATATAGAGCGCGCCCACAGCGGTCGCCATCCAGCCGGCCAGCGCGTTTTCGGGACGCCGCAACGCGTCGATGAGGGTGATGATGAGGCCAAATGCGAGAATCGTATCCAGCGGCAACGTCTGCGGCTGCCAATAGTGGAAAATCAACGCCGTCAGCCACAGCGTGCCAAAGAGCC
>JBBDIO010000093.1:0-6147 GCA_040880365.1 Litorilinea sp. | reverse complement strand
ATTGCTCAGCTTTTTGCGGTCGGGCACCGCCACCGAAGGACTCGACGCCGATGACGTGCGGGTCCAACAACGGGTAGATCAATTCATTGATGAGGTGCTCTATGCGGTGCTCAGCGGCTTTGAAGAGATGCTGGCGAGTAGCAGCTAGCCAGGCGCGTGACGGAACTGCGCAATTTGCACGCTACAGTCGGTTAAGAGTGGGCTTTGCGTAGGGCAATCAATGGTTTTGGCAATGTTCCGCACGAGAAGCCCTGGGGCTGGCGATACGTGACGTATCTGGTGTACACTCGAGCTTTGGCGGCATTGCTGACCTGTATTTGTCGCAAAAGCGTAGGAATTTGGCCGGTTGCAGAGTGGGCGTCGGCTTGTTATAATGGTATAGGCCGTAGGCGGAGGTTCTGCTCAAACGATTTGATTTGTCTGAAATATGCTGTATTCCCAATTTCTCCACAATCAACTCAAAATAGCGGGTGTTGCACCGCTGGATTTGCATTGCTGGATTTGCATTGCTGGATTTGCATTGACGTTGTGGCGCGCGAAGTGGCGCGCAAGCCGTCCAACGACGTATTGTGGCACACAAGTTGTGGCACACAAGGTCACGCCCAATGCAATGTATCCAAATGTAATGTAGCCAATGTAATGTAGCGCGTGGGGGCAATTGTGGAGTGTAGGTTGCAGAAGCTCAGACACAGCGGGTCATACTGTAGGAATTCGCCGCTGGGTGATCGCACGCTGAATCACTCGATCGGGGTTTCTACTCAAGTACATGTACTGTCAAACGTTCATGCACAGAATAAGGGGGATTTTTATGCGTTTTTCACGAAAAATGGTAACTAGTTTGGCTGCAATGTTGGTCATGTTGGGTCTGGTTGGGTGTGTGGCACAACCCACGATGGTGCCCGCGCGTGATGTGGAAGTGAGTATGGACCAGGCATTGATGGCCCAGAATAAACTCGGCGATCTCATGATGGGGAGCGTGGAGTGGACCGAAAGTGAATTCAGCAGTCTGCTAAGCGTGTTGCTGGAGCAAAATGCCGGCGAAAATAACCCTATTGAAGATGTGACCGTCTGGTTTGAACCGAATAATCAGATTGTAATTCGTATTCAGCTGGTCGATGAACTGGTCGCGGGTGTGAGCACGCTGGATGTGGCCGGCACTGTAGACGTGCAAGGCAATCATGTGGTGGTAGATGTGACCCAGGCCGGCACCGGCAATCTGAGCCTGTCGGAGAGCATGTTGCCCGCTATCAGCGAGCAGATCAATACTGCGTTGGCCGATCCCCAGCTGGGTGTGGCCGCGGGCGTGGAAACCGATTCGGGTGTGATTCGCCTGAATCTGGGCATGTAATTTCCGCACCCGGATTGTGATTGTGTGTCGGACGCTGTGCGGTTCGCATCCTGTAGCGGATGCAAATGCGTGGCACAGTATTGCGTGGCACAGTATACAGACACGGTTGTAATCATCGTGTGATCTCAGCTCGGGCCGCCGACCCGGTTTTGTGTCGGCGGCCCGAGCTTTGCGTTCTATAGCCCTGCATACAGAGAGAGTGTCATGCAAAGGCGATGGCATGACATGTCATGTCATGTGCAAGTCGTGCATAGGTGAGGTTGTATTCTAATCTGATCTACTCTCGTGCAGATTTGACCAGCTTTTCCCAATTGTGCTATTCTTGGCGTTCGTGGGTATCACGCGCTAATAGGTTCCAGGCTCATTTTGATTCTGCTGGTAAATAGAGAAGTGAGATTGAGGCCGGTCTGGTGAATGTGGATCGGTATTCTTGGTGTAAAACCCCGGCGAACAGATTTTAGAAATCTGTTTTTAGAAATTGTGCGGATACGATTTGGAACGGAAGCTGTAGCGAAAACTAAAACGGAAATCAAAGCGTCAGATCGAACTGTTAAATGGCTCGATTCGCCAAACATTTTGTTGTGGTGGCGTTTGTTTTGATGGCGTGGTTGTGAGTTTGCAGGAAATTTTGTATAGCATTTATCGGAAGTATTTTGTAGCGTTGTCCTAGCAGGAGGATTCGTTTGCCTACTATTAACCAGCTGGTCCGCAAGGGCCGGAAGAGCATTGCGAAAAAGGAAACGGCGCCGGCCTTGCAGTTTACCCAGAATACACTGACGGGTCGCTCGCGGCGTTTGAAGAAGGGGAACCCCCAGAAGCGGGGCGTTTGCACCCAGGTGCGTACCACGACCCCCAAGAAGCCGAATTCGGCGTTGCGCAAGGTGGCTCGTGTGCGCCTGACCAACGGGATCGAAGTGACGGCTTATATTCCGGGTGAAGGGCACAACTTGCAGGAGCACAGCGTGGTGTTGGTGCGCGGTGGGCGTGTGAAGGATCTGCCAGGTGTGCGCTATCACATTGTGCGTGGGGCGCTGGATAGCACCGGCGTGGACAAGCGGAAGCGCGGGCGCAGCAAGTATGGCACCAAGCGGCCCAAGTAAGTCGCAGTTCGGGTGAGCAACCGGGCCAGTCACGCTGCCGATAAGGCGGTGCGGTGCGGGCTTGCGTAAGATTTGGTCTAACAGACGATTCGGCCCAGATGACAGCGTTTGGGTGGGAGTATTAAGAAGAGATGCGAAGAAAACGAGCAGAGATTCGTTCGATTACGCCCGATCCCCGTTATCACAATACGGTTGTGGCGAAATTTATTAACAATGTGATGGAGCGGGGCAAGAAAAGCCTGGCTTCACGCGTGGTCTATAGCGCATTTGACCTGGTGGCCGAACGCACCAATCGCCCGGCGATTGAGGTGTTTGACGATGCCATGAAGAATGCTACGCCGATGGTCGAAGTGAAGCCGCGCCGTGTGGGTGGTGCCACCTATCAGATCCCGGTAGAAATCAGCTCGAACCGGCGCATGGCGCTGGCGATGCGCTGGTTGATCGACAGTGCGCGCAAGCGCAGTGGGCGCAATATGGCGACCCGTTTGGCCTCGGAGTTGATGGATGCTGCGCGCAACGAAGGCGCGACCGTGAAGCGGCGGGAAGATACGCATCGCATGGCCGAAGCTAACCAGGCATTTGCCCACTTCCGCTATTAAACCGGGTTTGGTTCTGGGAATTTGGTCGCGCTGCGGTCCATCCCGCGCCAGCAGGTTTGAGGATTTATTGCGCATTCGTCGTTATTCGACGATGAAGCTTCGACGTCTTGCGCGTAGGGTTGTTGATGTTGTCTATGGGAATCGAATGTACCTGATCCGTGTAGACATTTACACCAGACGTAATTGACGTTGGCGGGTGCGGTGCTCGACCCACAGTTGCATGTGCAGATAACCGGCGTTCCGTTTCAGATTTGAAACTTCATTGTAGATGGTTGCGAAACGACTAACCGCGTTCTGCGTAGCTTTGCAAATTGTGGTGCTTCGGCGCCGTATTCTTATGCTCAAAACCAGGAATGATTTATGAGTGTTGATTTCGAGATTGAAAAAACGCGCAATATCGGCATCATTGCCCATATTGACGCCGGGAAAACGACGACAACCGAACGTATTCTCTTTTATTCGGGGCGTATTCACCGCATGGGTGAAACCCACGAAGGCACCTCCGTCACCGACTGGATGGTGCAGGAACGCGAGCGCGGGATTACGATTACCGCCGCCGCGATTACCACGACCTGGAAAGATCGGGTAACCGGTGAAGAGGTACAGATCAATATTATTGATACGCCCGGTCACATCGACTTCACTGCCGAGGTGCAGCGCAGTTTGCGCGTGCTGGATGGCGGGGTGGTGGTGTTCGATGCCGTTGCCGGTGTAGAACCCCAGTCGGAGACCGTGTGGCGCCAGGCCGACCGCTATGGCGTGCCGCGCATCTGTTTTGTTAACAAAATGGATCGCATCGGCGCCGATTTCGATCGCACCTGCCAGATGATCGTTGACCGTCTGGGTGTGGAGCCGCTCCCCGTACAGTTGCCCATCGGCCAGGAAGACAGCTTCCAGGGCGTGGTCGATCTGTTCGGCATGAAATCGCTGATCTTCAGCGACGAGTTGGGCGCAGCCCCTACCATCGAAGATATCCCCGCGGATATGGTGGAGGCGGCCCAGGTCGCGCGCGAGAAGATGGTGGAGCGCATTGCCGAAACCGATGACGAGATGACCATGAAGTTCCTCGAAGGCGAAGAGATTTCCAACGAGGAGCTTTGGGCCACCTTGCGCAAGGCAGTTTGCGACAACAAGCTGGTGCCGGTTTTGGCCGGGACCGCGCTGCGCAATAAGGGTGTGCAACCCTTGCTGGATGCGGTTGTGCGCTATCTGCCCAGCCCGCTGGATGTGCCGCCCGTGCAAGGCACCAACCCCGATACGGGCGAGGTCGTTGTGCGCCATTCGGACGCCTCTGAGCCGTTTGCCGCATTGGTCTTCAAGATTGTGACCGATCCGTTCGTTGGCCGTTTGGCCTATGCGCGTGTCTATTCGGGCACACTGTTGGCCGGCACCAATGTCTATAATGCCAATCGCCAGCGTCGCGAGCGTGTGAGCCGTCTGTTGCAGATGCACGCCGACAAACGCGAAGAAATTAAGCAGTGCGATGCCGGCGATATTGCGGCGATTGTGGGCCTCAAGGATACCTTCACGGGTGAAACCTTGTGCGATCCCGATAATGAAGTGCTGCTGGAGACTATCGAGTTTCCCGAACCGGTTATCAAGGTGGCGGTGGAGCCTAAATCCAAGGGCGACCAGGATAAGCTGACCGAAGCCTTGTTGAAACTGGCCGAAGAAGATCCGACTTTCCGTGTCAATTATGACGATCAGACCGGGCAGACGGTGATTGCCGGGATGGGTGAATTGCACCTGGACATCATTGTGGATCGCATGAAGCGCGAGTTCCGCGTGCAGTGCAATGTGGGTAAACCCCAGGTTGCCTATCGCGAAACCATTACGCGGCCCATTCGCATCGAAGGTCGGTTCGTGCGCCAATCCGGTGGCCGTGGTCAATATGGTCATGTGTGGCTGGAAATGGAACCCAACGAGTCGGGTGGCGGCTTTATCTTCGAAGACAAGATTGTGGGCGGCAGCGTGCCGCGTGAATATATTGGCGCAGTTCAAAAGGGCATTGAAGAAGCCATGACGAGCGGTATGCTCGCCGGTTATCCGGTGGTGGATATCAAGGTGGCCCTGGTGGATGGCAGCTATCACGATGTGGACTCCAGCGAAATGGCGTTCAAGATTGCCGGCAGTATGGCCTTTAAGGAAGGTACGCAAAAGGCCAGCCCGGCTCTCCTCGAACCGATTATGAAGGTGGAGACCATTGTGCCCGAAGAATATGTGGGCGATGTGGTCGGTGATATTTCCAGCCGGCGTGGTGAAATCGGCGGCATGGAATCGCGCACAGGCGGGGTGCAGACCGTTACGGCGCATGTGCCGCTGAGCGAGATGTTTGGATATGCCACCGATCTGCGGTCGATGAGCAGCGGGCGTGGCAACTTTACCATGGAATTTGAGAAGTATGCGCAAGTCAGCCAATCCGTGAAGGAAAAGGTGTTGAAGGGGCAGGCATAGGCCCAATCGCAGTCGGCGCATGTTGCCCGAATCGGATGTTGTGCACAGGCGGGTTTTTGGTCGCCTGGGCCACCCGATTTGCAACAGATGGCCGGTTGGGATCGATGAGAATACTACGCGCGTGAAATTTGCAGCTCACACCTGCGCATAGTATACTGGTTTGGTTTGCGGTATGTGGTCTGGCGCAAGGGCGCGCGGGACAACCCGGGATAATTGCGTTTTGTGATTATCGCGTGGCGATTGTGGTGTAGAACTCTTCACCAAATTTCTGCCATCGGGTATGCACTATCGTTTACCAAATTTGCCTAGCTCTGCACCGCCGCGATTCGCTCCGGCGGTGCAGTTGCGCCCTATGCCCAAACGTATTTTGGGTGGTTTTGTGTGAAATGGTGGGAATTCCGGGTGGAAGTTTCGGAGTAAAAGTGTGGGTGGCGAGTTGCACACGCAATCTTCGTCAGTGCAGTTGGCTCGAAACAAATTTTATCGGAATCGAAATGCAGTTTTTTACTTTGCTAGACACTGATTTTTTTGCTAGACACTGAATTTTTAAGGAGATCGTTTATGTCCAAGGCGGTATTTGAGCGGACCAAGCCCCATGTCAACGTGGGGACGATTGGGCACATTGACCACGGCAAGACGACCCTGA
>JBBDIO010000092.1:0-6220 GCA_040880365.1 Litorilinea sp. | reverse complement strand
TGTGTTTTTGGCGGGTATTGGCGCCGGCGCCGACTACGCCGATGCGGATCGGTTCGTTGCTCATAAGATCTCCTTTGGCTATGAAAGCGGGTTGCTGAAACAGGTTGCTGAAGCGGGTAGCTGTCTGTAAATTGCGCGAATCGTTCAGGTAACAGTTCAAGTATTGGTCCGGTTTGGGTGCAGGGTCAAATGGCCTGCGGCGGGGTGTCTCCACTCGTGGCGGCGTGAGTCGCCATGAACGCCTGGGCGCGGCGACAATAATTTTCGGCCATTTGCGTATGGCGCGCGATTTCTTCGGGCGTCAGCGTGCGCACCACGCGTGCCGGGCTGCCCAGAATCAGTGAACCGGATGGGTACACTTTGCCCTCGGTGAGGAGCGCACCTGCGCCCACGAGCGAATTTTCGCCGACGCGCGCGCCGTTGAGCAGGGTGGCGCGCATTCCGATCACCGTATTGTTGCCCACCCGCGCGCCGTGGATGATGGCGCCGTGCCCGATGGTGACATGGCTGCCGATGATGGCGGGGTAGCCCGGATCGGCGTGGAAGATGGCGCCTTCCTGGATATTGGTGCCCGCGCCGACCATGATGCTTTCGCTATCGCCGCGCAGGCTGGCATGAAACCAGACGCTACAGCCTTCGGCCAGCGAAACATCGCCCACGACGACGGCACCCGGCGCGAGATAGACCGTGGGATGGACCTGGTGCGGGCGAAAGGTTGTCTGGAAGCTGGGTTGTGCGGGCATATCTGACATAGCCTGATTGTATGTCAGATATGGAATGGGTGACAAGGCGCGGGCGTAGTAGGATGGGAGATGGGCAGAGGTTTTGACGGCGTCGAAATAGTTGGGCATTCCGGGCGTTGGATGTTAGCATCGAAACAGTGCCCGGATTGTAGCCCGCTAAACACCCGGCAATCCGCAGTGGGGGCGGGCGCAAATAACACTCGCAACTCAAATTCAAAAATCACAAGGGGAATCGACCATGCGTTTTGCGCTGATTGGCGCGGGAAACATCGCGAAAATTTATGTGGATGCCCTGGCCCAGATTCCTGGGGCGTCGATTGCGGTGGTCTGTAACCGTACGGAAGCCAGCGGACGTGCGCTGGCCGAAAAGGCGGGCGCGGCGTGGCTGCCCCGCTTTGAAGACGCAGTAGCGCGCGCCGATGTGGATGCGGTGATCGCGGCGACGCCCAGCGGCACGCACATGGAGATTGCCCAAGCCGGCGCGCAGGCAGGCAAACATTTGCTCATCGAAAAACCGCTTGACATTACGCTGGCGCGCGTGGATGCCATGATTGCCGCCGCACAGCAGGCGGGCGTGATTCTGGCGTGTGTCTTTCCCCAACGTTTTACCGACGGCGCGCATGTGGCAAAGGCCGCGCTGGATGCAGGGCGGCTGGGGCGGCTCACATTTTGCGATGCCGTGTTGAAATGGCATCGTCCCCAGAGCTATTATGACGGCAGTTGGCGCGGAACCTGGGCGTTGGATGGCGGCGGCGCGCTGATGAATCAGGCCATTCACTTTGTGGATCTGTTGCAGTGGCTGGCGGGGCCGGTGGCCGCGGTGCAGGGCATGACCGGAACATTGGCCCACAGCATGGAGACGGAAGACACGGCGGGCGCGGTATTGCAGTTTGTCCACGGCGGGCTGGGGATGATTCAGGCCGCAACCAGCAGTTGGCCCGGCGATCCGGCGCGCGTCGCGCTGCACGGCGACCGGGGTACGATTAAGCTGGAAGAAGGGCGCATTGTGCAGTGGGATCTGGCCGACGCCGAAGAGGGTGAGCAGGACCAACTGTTGGGCGAAGAAGCAAGCGGCGGCAGCGGCGCGGGCGACCCTATGGCAATTGGTTTTGAAAAACATCGCCGCCAATTGGTCGATTTTATTCAGGCAGTCGAGACGGGCACGCCGCCGGCGGTGGATGGCACAGAGGCGCGCAAATCGGTGGAGATCATTCGCGCCATCTATCGCTCGGCGGCCCAGGGAAAGCGCGTGACTTTGCCCCTGGGCGACGACGCAGGGTAGGCGGACAGGCGTCGCAACACAGCAATCACAACCACAAATAGGCGCAAGGAGGGGTAGACGGTGACTTCGTTTAATGGATTGGGTATGCATCTGGGCAATCTGGCGCGGCTTTCCAATGCGCAGACGCGTTCGATCAGCGCCGAGAATTTTGACGGCAAGAAGGGCGCAGGCGGCATGGCGACCGCGGGCACAGGGGCGGTTGCCGCACGCGAGTTGGGTCAGGGCTGGAAAGTATCGCCCAGTATCCACATTGGCGGGCTGGAAACTGTGACACTGGCCGAAATCGACGGCCCCGGCGCTATCCAGCATATCTGGCTGACGGTGCATCCCGACCACTGGCGGCGGCTTGTCATCCGCTTCTATTGGGATGATGAAGAGACGCCTTCGGTGGAAACGCCGATTGGCGATTTTTTCTGCAATGGCTGGGGCGAACGCTGCAACATTACATCGCTGGCGGTGGCGGTGAATCCGGCTGGGGGCTTTAATTGCTATTGGGAGATGCCCTTTCGCCGCCGCGCGCGCATCACCGTGGAGAATCTGACGCCCGACGAGGTGCGTGGCTTCTACTATCAGATCACCTACGCGCTGACCGATGTGCCCGATGATATGGCCTATTTTCATGCCCAGTGGCGGCGCAGCAATCCGCTGCCCTATCAGACGGATCACACGTTGTTGGCCGGTGTGACGGGGCAGGGGCAGTTTGTGGGCACCTATCTGGCGTGGGGGGTGAATAGCACAGGCTGGTGGGGCGAAGGCGAGATCAAATTCTATCTGGATAGCGACGAATGGCCGACCATCTGTGGCACGGGCACGGAGGATTATTTTGGCGGGGCGTGGAATTTTGAATTTCCCAAAGGCGAATATGGCGTCTTTTCTTCGCCCTATTCGGGCTTGCCCCAGGTGATCAAACCCGATGGACTCTATCGCAGCCAGCAACGTTTTGGCATGTATCGCTGGCACATTACCGACCCCATCCGTTTCCAGACGGATTTGCAGATCACAATCCAGGCGCTGGGCTGGCGGTCGGCGCTGGAAGGGGGGCGGCGCTATCTGCCCTTGCAGGATGATATCGCGTCCACTGCGTTCTGGTATCAGACCGAACCCCATGCGCCGTTTCCTGTGCTGCCCGACCGCAACGGGCTGGAGGTGATCTGAGCGTGATGCAGATTGCACTGACCCCCGTTTGTTTATTCAAAACATGTTTGTTCATCCAACTCAGGCCATCCATTTATGCCAGCCGACTTTTCGTCTAGATAAGCGACAGAATTCCACATGCTGAACCAGGTATCTTCTACCCTCTCTCTGCCCTTGCCCGCACTGGCAGAGCAATTTCTTCTTGATGACGATATCGTTTTTCTCAATCATGGCAGCTTTGGGGCCTGCCCACGCCCCGTGTTTGAGAAGTATCAATATTGGCAGCGGGAACTGGAGCGCGACCCGGTCGATTTCATCGGACGGCGCACACAGGACCTCATGCTGGAATCGCGCAAAGAGTTGGCGAACTATCTCAACGCGCCGGTGGAACAGATGGTCTTTGTGCCCAACGCCACCTATGGCATCAACGTGGTGGCGCGTTCCTTGAATCTCCAGCCCGGCGATGAGATTCTGACCACCAATCATGAATATGGCGCGGTGAACAACACCTGGCGGTTTAATGCCGGCAAACAGGGTTGGGAATACATCAATCACCCGATCCCCATGCCTGTCACCACACAGCAAGATTTTGTCGATCGTTTGTGGGAAGGCGTGACCCCGCGCACCAAAGTCATTACTTTTTCGCACATCACATCGCCGACCGCGTTGATTTTTCCGGCCCAGTTAATCTGCGAGCGTGCGCGCGCCGAGGGTATCCTGACCGTGATTGACGGCGCCCACGCACCCGGCCAAATCGAGCTGGACCTGACCGCGATGGGGGTTGACTACTACACGGGGAACTGTCATAAGTGGCTGTGGAACTGAGTGGCAAAAACTCCTGCCCTACCCCACAACGTACCAACGCAAACCTTTCCCCATCTTTTGTACTCAACCAAACCTGTAAATTGAGCATGTTGATGATGTTACACATCACCTCACTGTTGCTCCTCGCAAAGTTGAGTTCGGTGGCAACCTTGCGCCCGAATTCCTGAATCGCCATCAGTTGCTCATCCGTGATAGTCTGCGCCTCAATCATAGCCAATGTGTCCAGTTCCTCGCGTTCAAGTGATGCAATTCGCGTCTCCAAGCGACCGCGCCGTTCTGTCAATAGTTCCTTAGAAAACTCACCAACCAGATACAAATCCAACAGTCGATTGAGCTTTGCCCGTTCCGATTCCAGCATCTCCTGGACTAGCGTTAGTCGTGTTCGCAGTGGACGGATATGTTGTTCTTTCTCTGCCTGAAATGCCGCTAGCCCATCTCTCAACTGGACTGGATCAGTCAACAAAGAAGCAATCCAGTTCCAAACTACCTCATCTACAGTGGCTGCGGGATAATGGATTGAGCTATATGAACACTCATCGACCAATTCTGCCCGATAGGCGTTGCAGCGATAGTAGGCATAAAGTTTGCCGCCGACATGAGAAGTTCTTCCCCCCAATCTGTGTCCACAATGGTCACAATAGATGTGCCCTTTTAACAAGTAATGATATCCGTCCTTATGGCGACGAATGGACCGATTATTTACACGAGTGGTCTGAGCAGCGTCCCAAATCTCACGGCTAATAATTGCAGGAACGGCAACTTTTACTTGCTCTTCCAGTGATCTCTTCTGTTTTCCACCCCGACCCATACTTTTGCCATAGCGCCAAATTCCAGCATAGGTCTCACATTTTAGGATGTGATTAACACTTCCAGCGCTCCATGTCCCTTCTGCCCGTCGTTTTGTGCCCAGCCACTTCTTGTAATTTGGCCGAATATCTGTATCGAGGGAACCCCCAAGTCGCTTAGCCTTACGGCTATCTTTCGTGCGGAGAGGCCGCTTAAATAGAGGTTGTAGATCATACGCACGACTTCAGCTTCCGCCTCCTCGATCTCGAACCTATACTGGTTATTCTCCTGTACCAACTTATAGCCCAAAGGCGCATGGCCAGAAACAAAAACGGATCCAGCCTTTACCTTACTGTAACGCCCGCGGATCACCCGCTCATTGATTTTTTCACGTTCGTACTCCGCCACTGTTGCACGAATATGGCGCATAAAATTGCCTTCTGGTGTATCTGGATAGTCCCCCATCACATATTCTATTTCGACATTTTGCTTCTTCAACTCCTGTTCAATTATCAGTTGTTTAGCCAGCGAACGGGAAAGGCGGTCAATCTCACGCACAATCAACACATCAAAAGCTTGGGACTCAGCCATCTCACGCACAAGGCTAGAGTCTGTTATGCACTTTGGATGTGAACTTGTGATAAGCTCGGCATATGACAAGAAAAGGCTACCCAAGTGACGTTTCCGATGAAGAATGGGCGTTTATCGCCCCCTATCTGACGTTGATGAAAGAAGATGCGCCACAGCGGCAGCATTCTTTGCGAGAAGTCTACAACGGTTTGCGTTACATCGTGCGTACAGGTGGACAGTGGCGGATGATGCCGGCGGATCTGCCGCCCTGGCCCACGGTGTATCAGCAAACGCAGCGCTGGCAGCGCGCCGGTATGTTCGAAGCAATTGTGCATGATCTGCGCATGTTGTTGCGAGAAATCGCCGAGCGTAACCCGCAACCGAGTGCCGCAGTCCTGGATGCCCGCACCCTCCAATCGACACCGGAGAGTGGGGCGCGCGCGCCGGATACGATGGTCATAAGCGCCGCAACGGGTCCAAGGTGCACATGGCAGTAGATACGTTGGGCCACTTGCTGGCGGCCCTGGTTACACCCGCCAACGAGCAAGAGCGGGCACAGGTGGATGAGTTGGCGGCACGAGTCCAGGCTGTAACCGGTGATGCGGTGGAGGTCGCATTTGTCGACCAAGGCTACACAGGCGACGAACCTGCTGCTGCCGCCGCACGACACGGAATCCGACTCGAGATCGTCAAGTTGCCCAACGCCAAACGCGGCTTCGTTTTATTGCCGCGCCGCTGGGTGGTTGAACGCTCCTTTGCCTGGATGGCTCGCTTCCGCCGTCTGGCGCGTGACCACGAGCGTCTCGCCGAAACACTTGCCGGTTACCATTTCGTTGCCTTTGCCATGTTGATGCTCCATCGCTTCGTTACCTTCATGGCC
>JBBDIO010000091.1:0-6231 GCA_040880365.1 Litorilinea sp. | reverse complement strand
CAGGCGGCTAACCTCTGCCCCGGACACTGGAATGCCTGGACCGACGATCCATCTGATGCAGTTACTTGTCTTGCTTTCCTCATACAGGCCTATCCCCAACCGATGCTGACCGATATTGAGTTTGATGTGGATGGCTCAATGATCCTCGGTTTTTCGGACCGTTGGGGCTATCAAACGGGGCACTTCAATTTCACACCAGAAGGCAACCTCCCCGCGGAGGGCGGCGTCACGAGTGGTGATATTCTGCGTGTCTATAATGACAACGGTACCTTTGTGCTTGAATCCAATGGCGCAGCCGGCCCGCTCACCTCTGCTACAGGGGTGGGCAACAACGAGGGGCCGGGCGGTGGTGAGTTCTATAATGGTGATTTTGCAGTCGAACACTATGAGATCGCCCAAGGTGGTCTCGCCATGCCCTATGGCACCGGCACCATAGCCTCCACCGCGATGGATCCGGTCGGGATCATTTTCACTGGGGGGGTACGCTATTTCAGCAATACAGATGGGTCGGGCAACCCCGCTACCAGTTATCAACTGTATGCCAGTGGTACTTCTGTGACAACATTTGGTAAAGCTCATGGCTTGGGCGATTTAGAGCTGCTCTGTGATCTGGCCCCGCTGGAGATCGGCAATTTTGTCTGGCTTGACGAGGATGGCGACGGTATCCAAGACCCATCCGAGCCGCCGTTATCAGGTGTGACCGTGGAACTCTATGACGACCAGGGAACACTCCTCGCCACCACGACCACTGACTCTGACGGCGAATACTACTTCAGCGCCGACGGCGATCCCAACCAAATCTGGGAAACACCTGATGATGGTCTAGATCCCAATACGGACTATCAGATTCGCATTCCGTTGGAGCAGCCGAGGCTCTCGGGCCTTGGCCCTACACAACCCGATTATAACAGCAACGCGGATAACGGCGACCTGCATGATTCCGACGGCGACCCGAGTTTGAATTCCGGCTTTGCCACCGCACCGGTCAGCACAGGCAATGCCGGTGAGAATGACCACACCTATGACTTTGGCTTTACCGAGCTAGGTGCCATCGGCAACCGTGTCTGGCTAGACGAGGATGCCGATGGGTTGCAGGATGCGGGAGAGCCGGGTATCCCCAACGTGCGCGTTGTTTTGAAGGATGGCGAGGGCAACCCCGTCGCCGAGACGGTTACGGATGTCGATGGCGGCTATCTCTTCCCCAATCTGCCGCCGGGCGACTATCTGGTGGATGTCGATGAGACGAGCTTGCCGCCGGGCATGACGCAGACGCCGCCTGCGCTGCCCAATGCGGATTTTGGCAACCAGGATCAGGGTACTAACGATGATGGCTATCCGCTGACGTTGGGGCCAGGCGAGGAAAATCTGACTGCCGATTTTGGCTTCAATCCTAATCCGGCAGGTGATGTGAACGACCCAACCGGCAGCCCGCCCGCAGCGTTGGGGGACCGGGTCTGGATCGATGGCGATGGCGACGGCGCTCAAGACCCCAATGAGCCAGGCGTGGCAGGGGTCGAGTTGACGCTCTTCACCCCAGGTCCAGATGGCATCTTTGATACCCCCGACGATGTGCCACAGACGACCACAACGACCGATGCCACCGGGAACTATCTCTTCAATGGCCTGGAGCCTGGCGTCTATAAAGTGTGTCTCACCAGCAGCGATGGGAGCAGCCACGATGTGCTCGACCCAGCGCAATATGACCCCACCGGCGACCCCGACCACTTCGGCCAACCGGAAGCGACGGCACCGGCGGGCACGGCCAACGATCACTGTAGCACCCTGCCGGTCGTGTTGGGGCCAGGGGATGTCTTCCTGAATGTGGACTTTGGCTACCAGCCGCAGCCGGATGCGCCGGTCGGCTCCATCGGCGACACGGTCTGGCTGGATGCCGACGCCGACACCAACGGCCCGGCGTTGCCGCCGGTGGATGGCGGCGCCCCGGCCAACCAGGGCAATGGCGGCGAGGACGATGCCACGGAAACACCCATCCCTGGTGTCAAGGTCTGTCTGGTACAGGACCTGAATGGCGACGGTGTGAGGGACGCGGGCGAACCGATCATTGCCAGCGACATCACCGATGCGAATGGGCAATACCTCTTTGAAGGGCTGCCGCTTGACGACGGTGGCGGCGATAGCGACGCCGATTATATCGTTTGTGTAGAGGACACCGACAATGTATTGGCGGGGCTGACCCCCACCTTTGATGCCGATGGCATTGGCACACCCAATCTGAGCGCACGCGCCATTAGCGCAGGCGACCCCAACCCGCGTGACCAGGACTTTGGGTATACGCCCTTCGGCCATGATCCCGCTTTGGGGCTAATCGGTGATACGATCTGGCTGGACGCAGACAACTCCGGCGGCGACCAGACAACCCAAGGGGACGAACCGGGCATCGAAGGCGTCGTGGTAGAACTTTTCGACCCCGATGGTGATGTGTTGCTGGATACAACGGTGACGGATGAGAATGGACGGTATACCTTTGGCGGGCTGCCGCTCGACGAGACCTACCAGGTGCGCGTGGCGCCGGAGAATTTCGACCCCGGCGGTGTGCTGGAAGAGTTCTTCAACACCTTCGACCCCGATGGTGGCAACGACAGCGTCGGCCCGGATGTGACGCTGAACGCGGCAAACCCCATCAACCTTGAGCAGGACTTCAGCTATGTAGGCAGCGGCACGACAGGCGAGCAACAGGTCGGACGGATTGGCAACCTGGTCTGGCTGGATCTCAATGCCAACGGTACCTATGAGCCGGCCAATGGCGAAACGCCGATGGCCGGCGTCACCGTGGATCTCTATCGTGACCTCAACGGGGATGGAGACCTGGACCCAGGCGAGCCGCGGCTTGCCACGACGGTTACCGCCGCTGGCATCGACGCCGCACAATTTGGGGCGGATGGCAACTACATCTTTAACGGGCTGCCCGTAGGCGATTACATCGTGGATGTCTCTGACCGCGACGGTGTGCTGGCCGGATATTGGCAGTCGGATGGCCCCAATGACGGTCAGAACAACAACAGCCAGGTCGATCCCTATGCGGTCAACATCGCCCAGGGTGGCGAAAATCTGACCGCCGACTTTGGCTATTATGTGCTGCCGGCGGCTGTGGGCAACTGGGTCTGGTTGGACAGCAACCGTGATGGTATCCAGAATGACGGTGAAATCGGGATTAATGATGTGCCGGTCATCCTGACTGTCACCTATCCGGATGACACACAGGTGGTGGTGCAGACGCTGACCCAGAATGACCCGGTGGATGGGAATCCTGGCTGGTACTGTTTCGAGAATCTGTTGCTGGATGAGGACAACAACGGTGACGGTGCAGGCGCGGAACCGGCCTTTACTATTGAGGTGGGCACTGTACCCAACCTGCTGCCGACGCTGGCGAACCAGGGGGGGGATGACACGCTCGATTCGGATGCGAGCGGCGTGGCAGCCCAACCCATCCAAGGGCGCGTGGACTGTGCACGCAGCAACGACAGCGACCCCATCGCTTCCTATGACTTTGGCTTTACCGAGCTAGGTGCCATCGGCAACCGTGTCTGGCTAGACGAGGATGCCGATGGGTTGCAGGATGCGGGAGAGCCGGGTATCCCCAACGTGCGCGTTGTTTTGAAGGATGGCGAGGGCAACCCCGTCGCCGAGACGGTTACGGATGTCGATGGCGGCTATCTCTTCCCCAATCTGCCGCCGGGCGACTATCTGGTGGATGTCGATGAGACGAGCTTGCCGCCGGGCATGACGCAGACGCCGCCTGCGCTGCCCAATGCGGATTTTGGCAACCAGGATCAGGGTACTAACGATGATGGCTATCCGCTGACGTTGGGGCCAGGCGAGGAAAATCTGACTGCCGATTTTGGCTTCAATCCTAATCCGGCAGGTGATGTGAACGACCCAACCGGCAGCCCGCCCGCAGCGTTGGGGGACCGGGTCTGGATCGATGGCGATGGCGACGGCGCTCAAGACCCCAATGAGCCAGGCGTGGCAGGGGTCGAGTTGACGCTCTTCACCCCAGGTCCAGATGGCATCTTTGATACCCCCGACGATGTGCCACAGACGACCACAACGACCGATGCCACCGGGAACTATCTCTTCAATGGCCTGGAGCCTGGCGTCTATAAAGTGTGTCTCACCAGCAGCGATGGGAGCAGCCACGATGTGCTCGACCCAGCGCAATATGACCCCACCGGCGACCCCGACCACTTCGGCCAACCGGAAGCGACGGCACCGGCGGGCACGGCCAACGATCACTGTAGCACCCTGCCGGTCGTGTTGGGGCCAGGGGATGTCTTCCTGAATGTGGACTTTGGCTACCAGCCGCAGCCGGATGCGCCGGTCGGCTCCATCGGCGACACGGTCTGGCTGGATGCCGACGCCGACACCAACGGCCCGGCGTTGCCGCCGGTGGATGGCGGCGCCCCGGCCAACCAGGGCAATGGCGGCGAGGACGATGCCACGGAAACACCCATCCCTGGTGTCAAGGTCTGTCTGGTACAGGACCTGAATGGCGACGGTGTGAGGGACGCGGGCGAACCGATCATTGCCAGCGACATCACCGATGCGAATGGGCAATACCTCTTTGAAGGGCTGCCGCTTGACGACGGTGGCGGCGATAGCGACGCCGATTATATCGTTTGTGTAGAGGACACCGACAATGTATTGGCGGGGCTGACCCCCACCTTTGATGCCGATGGCATTGGCACACCCAATCTGAGCGCACGCGCCATTAGCGCAGGCGACCCCAACCCGCGTGACCAGGACTTTGGGTATACGCCCTTCGGCCATGATCCCGCTTTGGGGCTAATCGGTGATACGATCTGGCTGGACGCAGACAACTCCGGCGGCGACCAGACAACCCAAGGGGACGAACCGGGCATCGAAGGCGTCGTGGTAGAACTTTTCGACCCCGATGGTGATGTGTTGCTGGATACAACGGTGACGGATGAGAATGGACGGTATACCTTTGGCGGGCTGCCGCTCGACGAGACCTACCAGGTGCGCGTGGCGCCGGAGAATTTCGACCCCGGCGGTGTGCTGGAAGAGTTCTTCAACACCTTCGACCCCGATGGTGGCAACGACAGCGTCGGCCCGGATGTGACGCTGAACGCGGCAAACCCCATCAACCTTGAGCAGGACTTCAGCTATGTAGGCAGCGGCACGACAGGCGAGCAACAGGTCGGACGGATTGGCAACCTGGTCTGGCTGGATCTCAATGCCAACGGTACCTATGAGCCGGCCAATGGCGAAACGCCGATGGCCGGCGTCACCGTGGATCTCTATCGTGACCTCAACGGGGATGGAGACCTGGACCCAGGCGAGCCGCGGCTTGCCACGACGGTTACCGCCGCTGGCATCGACGCCGCACAATTTGGGGCGGATGGCAACTACATCTTTAACGGGCTGCCCGTAGGCGATTACATCGTGGATGTCTCTGACCGCGACGGTGTGCTGGCCGGATATTGGCAGTCGGATGGCCCCAATGACGGTCAGAACAACAACAGCCAGGTCGATCCCTATGCGGTCAACATCGCCCAGGGTGGCGAAAATCTGACCGCCGACTTTGGCTATTATGTGCTGCCGGCGGCTGTGGGCAACTGGGTCTGGTTGGACAGCAACCGTGATGGTATCCAGAATGACGGTGAAATCGGGATTAATGATGTGCCGGTCATCCTGACTGTCACCTATCCGGATGACACACAGGTGGTGGTGCAGACGCTGACCCAGAATGACCCGGTGGATGGGAATCCTGGCTGGTACTGTTTCGAGAATCTGTTGCTGGATGAGGACAACAACGGTGACGGTGCAGGCGCGGAACCGGCCTTTACTATTGAGGTGGGCACTGTACCCAACCTGCTGCCGACGCTGGCGAACCAGGGGGGGGATGACACGCTCGATTCGGATGCGAGCGGCGTGGCAGCCCAACCCATCCAAGGGCGCGTGGACTGTGCACGCAGCAACGACAGCGACCCCATCGCTTCCTATGACTTTGGCTTTATGGTTGCTTTGGATTGGGGCGATAACCCCGATACAGGTGCAGGCACTGCAAGCGGTAATTACAACACAACCGCCGATGACAACGGACCTAGCCATCCCTTGGGTGATTCGTCACCCTTCATGGGTCTCTGCGTGGATGGTGATGATGGTACCCAGCAAAACATCACGGCAGACGCCGACAATGTGGGTGTGGGCACACCGGTCTTCGGTGATTGCACAAACGACGAGGATGGG
>JBBDIO010000090.1:0-6257 GCA_040880365.1 Litorilinea sp. | reverse complement strand
TGGCGCAAGCCGCCATTGCCCGCCAGTCGGGTTTTGGCGAGCTGGCCGATAACCTGACCCGCGCCGCCGAGCTGACCGCCGTGCCCAACGAGGAATTGCTGCGCATGTATGAACAACTGCGCCCCCACCGCGCCACCTATACCGAATTGATGGAACTGGCGCATACGCTGGAAACCAACTATCACGCGCCCGTGACCGCCGAATTTGTGCGCGAAGCGGCCCAGGTCTATCAGACGCGCAATCTGTTGCGCAGAACGTAAGCGGCGGGCACACTGCCCTTCTTCGAGACGGCCATCATGCAACCCATCCGCCGCCTTGCCCCGGCTGAATACCCGCGCCTGGAGCAAGCATTGGGCGATACGCCCGCCACGGTCATCCCCTTGCACCAATTGCGCATCGGCGCGGCGACGGCGACCTGTGTGGGGCCTGTCAATGCGCCGGACGCGGTGGTCATCCAGGCCAATGCCGAGCCAACCGCGTTTGCCACCGATGCCGCAGCCGGTGCCGCAGCCGTGGCGGCAATCCTGTCCACGCTGCACGACTGGTACTGTGTGGAGTGCGCCGCCGACCTGGGCACAGCCCTGGCGGCCCACTATGCCCAAACACAGGTCGCGTGCCGCCTCTATGCGGATCTCTACTACACACTTGCCGGCCCCCTGCGCGCCCTGCCCCCGCCCCCTTTGGAAACGCGCCTGCTCACCCTCGCCGATATCCCTGCATGGCGCGCCGCGCCGCCCGAATTTCAGGAACTGGGCTTCGCCGCCCCTGTCCATGTCCTCGCACGCGGCCACGCCGCAGGCAGTTTTGCACACGGCAAGCTGGTCGCACTGGCCCACACCAGCGCACTTTCGGCCCGCTATGCCGATGTGGGCGTCTATACCGCGCCCGATTATCGCGGCCGGGGGCTGGCAGCCGCGGTCGCACACCTGGTCATGCAGCGCGTGCTTGCCCAGGGACGCACGCCCCTCTGGTCAACCGGCGAGGATAATCTGGCGTCGCAGCGCGTGGCCCACAAACTTGGGCTGGAGACCGCTTTGCAACGCGTCTATGTGATCCTCGATTCGCGCGCCTGAAGCCCACACTTGGCCCTCTATCATCCATCTCTATGAAAATGGCATCCCGCCTACGTTTTGGCAACGACTATCCAGGTCTCGTATAATGCCAGGACAGCAACAAATCATTAGCAGCCAATCGATAGCAGCCCACGCACCAACACCCGCTATCGCGCGCCACTAACCGATCTAAAACTGCATCATTCATTTTCAATTGGCGCAGACTCTCCGGAGGTGCGCCTGCCACCGCACAGAAAGCAAGGCTATGCACATCGAAAATCCACGCGCAAGCGTCGAGAGTCTGACCCGTCTTTTTGAAGGCGACCGCGACGAACGCGGGCGTCCCCATGTTTCCGACGACATCATCGAGCGCATGAAGCTCGTCACCACCGAAGAAGCCTGGGGCGTGTTGCGCCGCAACGGCTACAACTGGCAATTTGAGGGTAACTGGATCCAGACGCACCCCGGCAAAGTTCTGGTCGGGCGCGCCGTCACCGCCATGATGGTGCCCCAACGCCCCGACCTGCAAGAGTTGGTCCAGGATTTGGGCAAGGAACAAGGCCGCATCGGCGGGCAGAATTCGTGGGTCATCGACACGCTGCAAGCCAATGATGTGATGGTGGTGGACATGTTTGGCAAGATTCGTAACGGGACCTTCATAGGCGACAACCTGGCAACTTCGATCAGCACGCGCACCGGCGCGGGCGCGATCATCCACGGCGGCATCCGCGATTTCGACGGCATCGGCCAGTTGGACAAGCTCCAGATCTTCTGTCGGGGCCTGGATCCCACGGCCATCGCCGATACCACCCTGGCGGGCATCAACATCCCCATCCGCATTGGCGATACCACCGTGTTGCCGGGCGACGTGGTGTTGGCAACGCCCACGGGTGTGATCTTCATCCCCGCGCATCTGGCCCAGGCCGTGGTCGAACGCTCCGAAGATACCCGCGTGCGTGATCAATTCGGCAAACTGCGCCTGCAAGAGGGCAAATATACCCCCGGCGAAATCGACCGGGTGTGGAGCGACGAGATTGAAGCCGACTATCAGGAGTGGCTGAAGAGTCAATAGGCACCCGCACGCCAGGAGACGAGAGGAACCAACATGAAGATTACCGAAATGCGGGTCACGCCGATTGCGATTGGCGATCCCCCGCTGTTGAATGCCGCCGGTCTGCACGCGCCCTATGCGCTGCGCACGATTGTCGAGCTGGTCACCGATGATAATATCTATGGGCTGGGCGAAGTGCCCGGCAGCACCGCCACCACCGATGCGCTGCAAGCCGCCGCCGAAGTTGTGGTCGGCAAAGACCCCTTCCAGCTCAACGCCATTCGCGCCGCGCTGGAAAGCCACTTTGGGGCAGATGAGGCCGAAGCGCGCGGCGAATCGCCGTGGGACAAGCGGCGCACTGTACATGTGTTCAGCGCCATCGAAGTGGCCTGCTATGACCTCATGGGCAAAGCCACCAACCGCCCGGTCTGCGATCTGCTGGGCGGGCGTGTGCGCGACCGGGTCGATTTTTCGGCCTATCTCTTTTACAAACACGAAGGCGCAGGCGGCGCGCTGGGCTTTGGCACCGATCCCAACGCCACCGGCTGGGCCGCGGCGCGCCAAAAGGCTGCGCTCGATCCCCAGGGTGTAGTGGATCAGGCCAAAGCCATGTGCGACGAATTCGGCTTCAAATCCATCAAACTCAAGGGCGGCGCGTTCCCGCCCGACGAGGAGGTAGACGCCATCCTCGCGCTGCGCGATGCCTTTGGCCCCGATACGCCCCTGCGCCTGGACCCCAACGCCATCTGGCAAGTTGATACCGCGATTGCCGCGGGCAAGCGGCTGCTGGGCGTGCTGGAATATTACGAAGACCCCGTGCGCGGGCAGGAAAACATGGCAAAGATCGCCCAGGCCCTGGATATTCCGCTGGCGACCAACATGTGTACCACCTCCTTCGATGATATTCCCGACAGCGTGCGCCTGGGTTCCGAGCATATTATCCTGAGCGACCACCACTTCTGGGGCGGCCTCAAGGCATCCATCGAGCTGGGCCGCATTTGCAGCGTCTTCAATCGCGGCTTGTCCATGCACTCCAACAGCCACGTCGGCATCTCGCTGGCCGCGATGGCGCAGCTCTGCGCGGCGTCGCCCATCCTCACCTATGCCTGCGACACCCACTATCCGTGGCAGTCCGACGAAGTGGTGGCGGGAGGAAAGCTGTCTTTCGAAGATGGCGCCTATACCGTCACCGATGCGCCGGGGCTGGGCGTGGAACTGGATCGGGACGCGCTCGCGCGGCTGCACCAGCAATATCTCGACTGCGGTCTCACCGAACGCAACGACGAAATCGAAATGCAAAAAGTCCAGCCTGGCTGGAAATTCCAGGCCACGCGCTGGTAATTGGTATTGAATTGTAATTGGTAGGAATGAAGGAGTTTCCATGCTCGCACACAGCGAATTACTGGAACGGGATCGCGACCACTGGTTGCATCCCTTGCACCACCCCAGCGCGCACAATTCGCCGCTGGTCTTTGAATCGGGACAGGGCATTCGCCTGCATACAGTCGATGGCAAGGACTATATCGACGGCCTGGCCGGGCTGTGGAATGTGCTCATCGGCCACGGCAATCAGGAACTGGCCGACGCCGCGCGCGATCAGATGTCCACACTGGCCTATGCCTCCAGCTATGCGGGGTCATCCAATCTGCCCGCAATCGAACTGGCCGACCGCCTGGCAGGCATGGCCTATCCCAGCCTGAACACTACGTTTTTCACATCGGGCGGCGCGGAATCCAACGAAAGCGCATTCAAGACGGTGCGCTATTATTGGAAACGCATGGGCAAGCCCAATAAAACCAAGATCATCGGCCGCGAACATGGCTATCACGGCATCACCCTGGCGGCCATGAGCGCGACGGGGCTGACTGCGTATTGGCCCATGTTCGAGCCGCGCGTGCCCGGCTTTTCCCACATTCCCGCGCCCTATCCGTTCCGCTTTCCTCAGGATCAGATTCACGCCGGCGAAACCCTGGGACAGGCTGCCGCGCGCCTGCTGGAAGAAGCCATCCTGGCCGAAGGACCGGATACGGTGGGCGGTTTCATCGCCGAGCCGGTGCAGGGCGCGGGCGGCGTCATCGTGCCGCCCGACGACTACTTCCCGCGCATCCGCGCCATCTGCGACGAATATGATGTGTTGTTCATTACCGATGAAGTGATCACCGGCTTTGGGCGCACAGGCGAAATGTTCGCGCTCAACCGCTGGGGGGTGGAACCGGATATCATGTCCTTTGCCAAAGGTATCACCAGCGGCTATCTACCTCTGGGCGGCATCCAGGTCTCCGACACCATCCGCGAATCGATCATGAGCGCGCCCGCCGACCAGAAGTGGATGCACGCCTATACCTATTCGGGGCATCCCACCTGTTGCGCAGTCGCCAATGCCAATCTGGACATTATTGCGCGGGCGAATCTGCCCCAAAATGCGAGCGTCATGGGCAAACGACTGCTGGAAGGCTTACAAGCCCTGGCTGCCGAGTTCGACGTCATCGGCGATGCGCGGGGGGTGGGTCTCATGGCGGCCATCGAATTTGCCGACAAAGAGACCAAAGCGCCTGCCAAAATGGGCGAAGCCGTGCGCGTCGCCTGCCTGGAACGCGGTCTGTTCACGCGGGTCATCGGCAGCGATATTCTGGCCTTTGCCCCGCCGCTCATCATCTCTGCCGAAGAAGTGGACGAAGTGTTGAGCATCGTCGGCGAAGCCGTGGCCGCGACCGTCGCCCGCTAATCAGGCATAGGTCGGATACAGTCTACGGTTGCCAAAAGACGGTTGTAAAAAGATCAGGGGCAGGCAAAGTCAAAATGCACTTTGCCTGCCCCTGTCGCGTGCGCGATGATCTCCCCTTCTACCAGTTGGTAAACGAACCATCCAACCGGCTCAGGTTGTGCAGGTCCCGCTTCTGGAAGGGATGCTTCTTGGCGGCTTCGCGGTCAAACTCAATCCCCAGCCCCGGACGGGTCGGCGCGAGGAGATAGCCGTCTTTCCATTCGGGCTGCACCGGCACCACATCGGTCAGCACCGTGCCCGTCTTGCGCGGTTGCTCCTGCACGCCTACGTTGGGCGTCGCCAGATTCAGTTGCAGACACGCCGCCGAAGAAATCGGCCCCAGCGGGTTGTGCAAGGCCAGCTTGATATAGTGGGTTTCGCACCAGCCTGCAATCTTGCGCGATTCGGTGAACCCGCCCGCAATACACATATCAATGCGCGCATAGTCGATCCACTCTTCTTCGATCATCTGGCGAAATTCCCATTTCGAGCTAAACTGTTCGCCCGCAGCCAGGGGCACATCTACGCGCGGGCGCAACGTCTTGAACGAATCGGGATTTTCACAGCGCAGGGGATCTTCAATGAAGAAGGGGCGCGTCGATTCAATTTCTTTGCAGAGCCAGACCACGTCGGGCAGATCCAGACGGGTATGCACGTCGAAAGTAATCTCGATTTCGTCGCCCACCGCCTCACGCACGGCGTGGAACTGTTTGATGGCCGCCAGCACCGATGTGCGCGGCTCCAACACCTTGCCGTCGTGGGGCAGCCCCCAGCGCACAAATTTCCAGCCCGCTTCCTTGGTCTCCAAACAGGATTCCACCAGGCCGTTAATATCCATATTTTCGCCCCGGTTATGGGGATAGCAGACCACCTTGTCGCGCACCAGCCCGCCCAGCAAATCATAAATCGGCACGCCCAACGCCTTGCCTTTGATATCCCAGAGCGCAATATCAATCGCCGAAATCGCCGAAGTCAGAATCCGCTGGGCCGGGAAGAAACCGCCCCGGAACATGAGCTGCCACAGATGCTCGATGCGCATGGGATCCTGCCCAATCAACAACTCCTTGAAATGTTCGACGGCGCCCATCACCGCCAATTCGCGCCCGGTGATGCCGCTTTCCCCGACGCCCGAAATGCCCTCGTCGGTATCGACAACCACAAAGAGAAAATTGCGTCCACCACCCCAAACGGGATAGCACTCTACATTGGTAATTTTCACGGGTATGCCTTTCTGTATGGGTCTTGCCTGCTGGGCGCGCATGTTGCGAATCTTGGCCCAGCATTGGATTTGGGAGCGTGAAGACAGTGTGCGTTGTTGGCCGCGGGGTGTGCAGGCGCACAGGCATCACCATCTTATTGTAATAGATGGCCCGCCGCCAGGGAAACAAAC
>JBBDIO010000089.1:0-6268 GCA_040880365.1 Litorilinea sp. | reverse complement strand
TGCCCTCGCCTTTGGTTGGTTGCACATGGCCTGAGCTTTTGATGCGCCGACATGCGTGGTGGTATCTGCCATGTCGTGGCTCTGGGACAAAATTGGGGCAAAAAACGGCAAAAAATCGATACTTGCCCTCGCAAAATTATTATGATATGCTTTGACCGCTTTCGGCAGATTGACCCACATACCTGAATTTAGCCAGTTCAACTCCGATTCAAAATTGTTTCGCCATTTATATGCAATGGATTTCCCTGGCAGTTAGAGGGTTTCGGCGCGTATAAACACTCCCAGGTCGAAACAGAGTCGGAGACCCTGAAACACGGTTGATCCAGGCTTTACGGGCGGTTAATCATGTAGGAATTGAATCGACCCCATTACCGAAACCATTGCGGCGCGCCTGCTGTGTACTCTTTGTGTACTTCCTGTGTACTTCCTGTGTACTCCCAAGCTATTTCTTGCATAGGATGTTTGAGTCAGGTTGCTTGATAGGACGCATGTGTGATGCATGTGTGATGGTGGTAAACGGTGATTGCCCGGCAGTCACTGGTATTGGTTTCTTTTCTGCAACTCTGTCGAAATCAACCGTGTGGCTTTGTTCTGTTCCTGTTCGTTTGCAAAAATCCGATTTTCTACCGATTTTCTATCGATTTTCACCGAGTGATAGCTGCTTGTGTAGTGCTATATTCCTACCCAAAATTCGGTGTGTTTGTGTGCCGGAACTAAAGGGGGGAAGCTGCATATAGGTGGCTGCACAGGAGAATTTTGGGCGTGAGAACGAGTCTGGCGCAAACAGGCAGTGCGTATAGGCGACACGGTGCTTTTTGCAGGATTTCCTGTAGTTTGTGGTCTATCATTTATGCAGTGCATACAAAGGAGAGGCAAATGAGTGTTGAGAAAAGCGAACAACGAAATCACCTGTCGCGGCGTAACCTGTTGAAACTGATGGGGGGCACGGCGGGTATGATGGCGTTGGCCGGTTGTGTGGCCCCTGCGGGCGCACCCGCAGCGTCGGATGGTAGCGCGCCGGCGGCGGCCCCCATCACCTTGACGGTGCAGCACCGGCGTGAATATTTCGCCGAGATGGAAACCTTGTTCGCCAATGCCGTGCAGGATTGGGGCGCGGAAAATAATGTGAACCTGGAAGTCTCTACTGTGGGGGCCGAAGCTTTTGAAGATTTCGTCGCCAAAACGTTTGCGTCAGTAGAAGCCGGCAATCCGCCCGATCTCATCTACCATGTACGCCTGGTGCAACAGCTCTACTTCCTGGATGCACTCACCCCGCTTTCTGATGCCGTGGCCGAGGCCGAGAGTCTGTATGGGACTGCCCCCTATGGTCAGCGCGCCCACAGCTTCATCGATGGCGAGTGGTATGGCATTCCCTATCAGATGGCCGGCGGCGGCAAGTTCGTGCGCCAGGACAAGCTCGCTGAAATCGGCCTCGATCCCGATGCCGATATGGCCACCTGGGATCAGGTCCGCACCAGTGCGTTGGCAATGTCCGATCCTGAAAATGAATTCTATGGCTGGGGCGCAACGGTCAATCGTTCGGGCGACGCCAATGGGTTGGTCTCGAACATCCTCCAGGCATGGGGCAGCCAGATCACCGACGCCGAAATGTCGCAGTTAACCTTTGACTCCGACGCTACGGTGGCGGCTGTGGAATGGATCACCGAAATTTTCACCTCGGATGAATATGCGCCTATGTTGCCGCCCGGCATCATGTCGTGGACTGATATCAGCAACAATGAAGTGTGGTTGGCGGGCAGTGCCGGCTTCACCAACAATGCGGCCAGTCTCTATGCCCAATCCAAGGCCGACGGCAACCCGGTGTTTGAAAACACTGCGGTCATTTTGGAACCGATTGGCCCCTACGGCGAGCGGTTGAGCGGTGGCACCGGCGGCTCCTTTGTGGTCCCGCGCGGCGCACAGTATGTAGATGAAGCCGTGGCGCTTTCCATGCACATGATTACGCCCGAAGTTTTCCTTCCCATTTCGTTGATCTCGGCAGGTCTCTTCCTGCCCGCCTATGCCGGCTACTATGAAATGGATGCAGTGGTGGAGGCATTTGCCGAAGATCCGAACCTGGCGCGCATGGGCGAAAATGCTCTGGGCGACCACCAAGGTCTCTCCTGGCCCGCCGAAGCAACGCCGTTCCACGATGCGATTCAGGCCGAATCGATCCTCACGGACATGATGGCGCAGACCATTATCCAGGGGGCAACCGCCGCCGATGCGGTGACACAGGCCGAAGAACGCATGGCGCGCATTGGCGATGAAATGGGTGCATTCGAATAAGCAGCGCGGCAAGTGCCGGAACCCGGTTGTTGCCGGCAGGTGGCGATCTCCTGCCCAGAGCCGAAGGGTATCGACTCTGGGCAGGGATTTCCCTCAACACATTCTCCATCCTGCGCGACAATATCCAGCGCGTTAATCTCGATGGGGAAATGGGGCAAGCCTGATCGGGTGGGGCGGTTTGTTTTGCGTGTATTGTAATCTGGGGGAACTCAATGGCTGGTCAAATTGAACGATTGCCTGCATCGGCACCGCCCACCAACTGGGATCGGCGTCTGCGCCACATTTTTGGACGCGACTGGAAGATCGCCTTCGCCTTTATTGCGCCGATTGTGATCTTGATGTTGCTACTTATCGCATGGCCGTTTATCCGGGCGATCTTCATCAGTTTTACGGCGCGCACATTGGCGCGCGAAACACGGTTTGTGGGGCTGGAAAACTATATCCGGCTTTATTCTGATCCGTTTTATTTGATCGCGGTGAAAAACACCTTCATTTTTACTATTGGCTCAATTGGGTTCAAATTTGTGTTTGGCCTATTGGCTGCACTGTTGTTACATGCCCAAAAGAATTTCCGCAATTTGCTGACCGGCATCGTGCTTTTGCCGTGGATTGTGCCATCGATTGTACAAGCCATGTCGTGGAAATCCATTTACGATCCAATTTTCGGTGGTTTGAATCCGATTCTCATGAATCTGGGGGTCATCAGCCAGCCCATGTCGTGGCTTGCCGATCCCAACCTGGCAATGCCCGCGATTATCGTGACGAACGTCTGGGCGGGCATCCCGTTCTTCACCGTGAATTTTCTGGCGGGCTTGCAGGCAGTGGATAAAACGCTCTACGAAGCCGCCGAGGTGGACGGCGCATCGGCATGGGACAAGTTTATTCATGTCACCTTGCCCAGTATGCGCTATATCATTGCCGTCACCACCCTGCTTTCGACGGTGTGGACCTTCAATTCGTTTGAAGTGGTCTATCTGTTAACAGGCGGTGGGCCGGGTGGCGCAACCCGTCTCTATTCGATTATGGCGTATGAGATGGCGATTCAGGGCCTGCGTTTTGGCCCCGGCACCGCGGTAGCGTTCAGTCTTTTCCCGGTGCTGGCTTTCTTTATCCTGTTGCTGGCAAGATATATGCGCCGCGATGTAGATGTGGGCAACGGTGAAGAAATTGTCACCTGGCAGGATCGCATTATCGATGCCTTGGGCTGGACGCTTGGCACTATCGGCACAATTGTGACCTATCCCATCTTCCTGCTCATCTCTGCGATATCCAAAGCCTTGCCCCAGGGCAAAGCCAGCCGCAAACGCGGTGACTTGCTGGGATCGCTCCTGCGCGGGGTGGGCATGGTGCTCATGCTCTGTTTTGTCCTGTTCCCCCTCTATTGGATTTTTATCACATCTTTCAAGGGGAATTTGCAGATCGGCGAGCGTACCGATATTTTTGTGCCCGCGCCGTGGACGCTGGAGCAGTTTGAACGGCTATTCACCACCCAGCCTTTCTGGATCTGGTTCCGCAATTCTACGCTGGTGGCAGTGACTACCACGGTGGTTTCAGTAGTCCTGGCGGCGTTGGGCGGCTATGCGCTGGCGCGGCTGCGCTTCCGCGGGGCACAGAGCATGACCACCCTCCTGCTCATCACCTATCTGCTGCCGGCTGCGCTCATGTTTATCCCGCTCTATCGCATTCTCACCGACTTGCAGCTCATCAATACCTTGTGGGCCTTGATTCTCACCTATCCCACGGGGATGGTTCCTTTTGCCACCTGGTTGCTCATGGGCTACTATCGTTCGATTCCCGAAGATCTGGAGGAAGCCGCGATGGTAGACGGCGCAACCCGGCTCCAGGCATTTATCCGGGTCACGCTGCCCCTGACCTTGCCTGCCATTGCCGCGGTCACGCTCTTCTCGTTTACCAATGCGTGGAAAGAGTTCCTGTTCGCGTTCGTCTTTATCAGCAACAACAACCTGATGACCTTGCCCGTGGGGATGGCGCAAACCATCTTTGGCGATATTTTGCCCTGGGGTATGCTGATGGCGGCGTCGCTGCTCATCTCGATCCCGGTGGTCATCTTCTATATGTTTGGACAGCGCTTCATGATTGCCGGTCTCACCGCAGGCAGCGTGAAGGGCTAGTTTATAACCGGATTGAGTACGCCTGGATCGCGCAATTCCGCGCAGATGGCTGATTGACTTGTGCGCTAGCGTACACAATATGATCTGGCTGGCCTTTGAGCCGGACCTCTGTTGCAGAGGTCCGGCTTTTTGTTGGCAGAAGCTTATGCTGTGGGCTATGCTGTAGGTTATTCTGTGGGCTATTTTGTGCGATATGGAAATTTTCGGACACAGGCGCGGCCAAGTGGGCGCACAATCGGGCAATCGGGAGTCGGCGGGTATGTTATTGGCAATGGATACGGCAACTCAAACGGCGTCGTTGGCGGTCTATGACTGGCAAACACCCGGTTTATTGGCAGAGTGGACCTGGTTGGCGCGTCGCCGCCAGACCCAGGATTTGATGGCGGCGGCGCAGGCCATGATGACACAGGTAGGGCTGGAGATGGGCGACCTGAGCGCGCTGGCGGTGACTACCGGCCCCGGCAGCTTCACCGGTGTGCGCATCGCCGTCAGCGCGGCCAAAGGCATTGGGCTGGGCTTGCCCCACACGGTGCCCGCGGTGGGGTTGCCTGTGCTTAGCGTGACCGCCGCGCCCTGGCTTGCGCCCGCCGCAAGTGCCGACGCCCAGGTCTGGGCCTATCTCCAGGCGGGGCGCGGACAGTTGAACTGGTGCATTTTCCATGCGCCGGATCCGCTATGGCGACCGGGCGCGGCCGATCACCATGCGGGCAGCGCCGCGGATCTGGGGGCAGCTTTGGCACACGCGAAACACCCGGTCTGGTTAGTGGGCGAGGTGACAGCCGCCGTGGAACAAACCGTGCTAGAGTTGGGGACAGCGTTGGCGCATGTGACGTTGGTGGATGCGGTGAGCGGCACGCGCCGCGCCGGAAATCTGGCCCGGTTGGCCGGGTTGCATCTGCACTACACACAGGCAGATACGCAGGCGAATACACTGGCAAGCCTGCAACCGCTCTATTTGAATCCGCTGTAGGGTAGGTAGCGTGTGTCGGCAGTTTGCGTAGGCCCGCAGTAGATAGGCCGGGGGAATTATTGCAGAATTACCGCACTCGGCCCCAATTTTGCTTGCTTGCTGCGCGTTTTGGTGTGCGCGCGGTCCGGGATAAGGATTGATGATGATAGATGATTGTGCGATTTTCTGCGATGCAGGAGACGATGATTTATGCATGTACACGCGCAGATGACAACCTCGCCGATGGTGGTGACGCGCCCCATGCAGGAACAGGATGTGGATGCCGTGATGGCATTGGAAGAAATCTGTTTTCCGACGCCCTGGTCGCGGGATATGTATGTCCACGAAATTGCCGAAAACCCCTATGGCTCCTATTGGGTACTCGCGCCCATGCCATCGGCGCAGAACAACATGCCGCCCCTGTTGGCCTATGGCGGAATCTGGCTCATCGGGGATGAGGTGCACATTACCACACTTGCCAGCCATCCCGATTGGCGACGGCGCGGCTATGCGGGGCAACTGTTGCTGCACTTGTTGACCCAGGCGCGCAACGGGGGCGCGGTTTTGGCAACGCTGGAGGCGCGTACCAACAATGCCGCCGCGGTGGGCCTATATGCCAAGCTGGGATTTGAAAGTGTGGGCGTGCGCAAGGGCTATTATGCGGATACGAATGAAGATGCGCTTTTGTTGACGCTCTTTGATCTGGACACGCCCGCAGTCTGGGCGCGGCTGGAGGCCATGCGCGCCGAGTTTGAGGCGCAGGCGGTCTAGACTGCCACACTGTGCGTCACTGGGTGGCGCACGATGTGACGCGGCCATTTGATTGGCGCTACGTTTGTGAGTGGCTTGGTTGGGCGTTCAGGCGCGTCCCCGCGCCTTGACGTTCAGGCGCGGGGAC
>JBBDIO010000088.1:0-6284 GCA_040880365.1 Litorilinea sp. | reverse complement strand
CAACACTATAAATGGGGTCGTCCATCTGAAGGGGGGCACTGGGGTGAGGCGTGGGCGCGTCTGTATGCTGGGGCGCGAGCTGGGCGGCCGCGTCCAGACGCAATACACCAATATCAATGCGTCTCTCTGTGTGGGCATTTTCCAGCAAGTAGATGCGCGCAGCTTCCAGGTCGGGCACGCATTCCACCGTCACCGAAGTGTGAGTCCCCGTGGCACCAGACCCTGTGCCATTAGACCCCGCGGCACCAGACCCTGTGCCATTAGACCCCGCGGCACTAGACCCCGTGGCATCGTCTGCCAACCAGGTCGCCAGTTGCCGACCAATCGACTTGTCACTTTCGATCAATAAAACACGCAGAGAGGATTGGTTATTCACATGGTCCTCAGCCTGGAAATAGTGGGCTGGAAATCGTGCAACGCTTGGGGCGTGTAATTTACCATAGCCGCGCCATGTACGCAATATGCCTATTGTTCTTAAGGTTGGGAGTAGGGAGGAATTAAGGGTATGTGTGCATATGTACCGGATTAGCGCGCGCCGTTGCCCACGGTTTCCAGATAAGTCAGCAGTTTGTGGCGAAAGGCTTGCACACTGAACTGTTCGGCCTGGCGGCGACAGGCCGCCACGGAATAGCGGCTGGGGTCGAATTGCTGCACCACCGCCGCCAGCGCATCCGGTGTCTGGGTGGCAAAAAATTCGCCGGTGACGCCGGGGGTCACCGTATCCAGCGCACCGCCGCCGCCAAACGCGATGACCGGCCGCCCGGCCGCCAGCGCCTCGACCGGTGTGATGCCGAAATCTTCCAGGCCCGGAAAGAGAAACGCAGTGCAGTGTTGCATGAGCGTGCGGATGCGCGCACGCGGTTGACGCCCCAGAAAAGTGACGTTGGGCGTGGCGCGGGCTGCCAGCTGTTCCCGGTCGCGGCCGTCGCCCACAATCACCAGCCGGGCGTGGGGCATGTGGGCAAACGCATCCACCGCCAGGTCGATACGTTTATAGGGAATCAAGCGGCTCACAATCAGATAATAAGGCTGGTTGTCCTGTTCCGGCGCAAGGACCTGTTCGGGGGCGAGACCCGAATCGGCCGCGCCATGCGTTGCGTCATTCTCCACCGGCACACTGTCGGGCGCGGGCACAAAATAGTCGGTATCCACGGGCGGATGAATGATGACACTCTCGCGCCCATAGATCTGGGCGATGCGGGTCTGCACGGCGCGACTGATGGCGATGAAGTGATCTACGCGCTGGGCCGCGGCCCAATCCCAGCGGCGGAGCAGCGCCAACACGGGTTGTAACGCCAGATGCAGACCGCGGTTGATCTGCTCGCGGCGGCGATATTGTTCATAGAGCCAGAGAAAGCGCGTGGGGGTGAGGCAATAGCATACGTGCACCGCTTTGCGCCCGGTGGCGCGGTTGGCAGTCTGCACGCCGTGACAAAAACCGCTTTTGTTGCTGAGCACCAGATCGTAGTCGCTGAGATCCATGCGCTGGAACGCGAGGGGATAGACGGGCATATAGGGCTGGTGATGCGTTGCGATGGCGGGCAGATGCTGCATGAAACTGGTGCGGATGTCCCACCCGGCATAGGCCGCGGGCATATGGTCGGGCGCGTAGATGCTGGTATAGACGGGCGCGCCGGGAAAGAGATCTACCAGTTCTTCCAACACGTTTTCCGCGCCGCCCAGCTGGTTGAGCCAGTCGTGGACCAGGGCCACACGCATGTCCCCACCTAAATCCCCGTGGGAATCTCTGTGCAAATCTCTGTGCAGCTCACTTTGCCGCGCGCCATCCGCGGCAGATTGTGTCACGCTAGACACCTTCGATCACGCGCAGACAGCGGTCCACTTCTTCCAGCGTGTTGTAATGCACCATGCCCAGGCGCACGAGTCCGCCGCTCGGCTCCACGCCCAATGCTTCGCTCAGGGTCACGGCATAGAAATTGCCATGCCACGCGAAGATATTTTCTGCGGCCAGCGCCTGCGCCAGTTGCGCGGGGTCGGTGCCTTCTTTGCGGATGGAGATAGTCGCCACCCGTTTGGCCCAATCGGTGCGGTGGGTGATGCCATAGACGCGCACGCGGTTGATCATTTGCAGCCCGCTGATCAGGCGGTCGATGAGCATTTGTTCGTAGTTCTGAATCTCGTCGAACGCGGCGTGGAGCTTTTCGCGGCGGCTGGCGCTGGGGGCCACGCGCCCATAGCGCGCACCCACTTCGGCCAGATAGTCGATGGCCGCGGTTGTGGCGGCCAGCCCTTCGTGATTGCGGGTGCCGGTTTCCCACTTGTCGGGCGGCACATCGCCCGCGGGGCGCACCCGATAGGCGGGCAGCCGTTCGAGATGTTCGCGCTTGCCATAGAGAATCCCCACATGGGGACCGAAGAATTTATACGCGCTGCACGCCAGGAAATCGCAGCCCAGCGCTTTGACATCGATAAAGCCGTGGGGCGCATATTGGACGGCATCTACAAACGAAAGGGTGTCGTTGGCTTTGGCCCATTCGACAATGGTTTTGACATCGTTGATGGAACCCGACGCATTGCTGGCATAGCCCACGGCCACCAGCTTGGTGCGCTTGGTGAAAAGCCCTTGCAGGTGGTCCATATCCAGCGTGCAATCTTCCAATTCCACATCGGCCCAGTGAATCACCGCGCCTTTGCGTTCGGCCATCATCACCCACGGCATGATATTGGCATCGTGATCCAGCCGGGTCACGATGATCTCATCGCCGGGGCGCAGTTCGTTGAGCAGCGAATGGCTCAGTTGGAAGGCCAGGGTAGTCATATTGGCACCGAAAACGATTTCGCCCGGCGTCGCGCCCAGCAAATCGGCGGCGGCCTGGCGCGCCTCGTCGATCACCGCATCGGTGCGCTTGCTGGTCGCGAATAGGCCGTGGGTGTTGGCGTTGCGCCGGGTGAGATAGTCGGAGAACGCCGCGAGCACGGCAATTGGCACCTGCGTCCCACCCGGATTGTCGAAGTAGATGGCGGACTTGCCGTTATATTGTTCTTTCAACGCCGGAAACTGCTGGCGAATGGCATCAATGTCTAGCATGTTTTTTCCAAAATTTTCCCATATTCTTAATTTGATTCAGGGGTGTTAACGGCCAATTATTCAGACCGGCGTTTTAGTCATCCACCCGCGGCAACCCATCGGCCCAGAGCCAATAGCGTTCGCGGCCCAACAGATCGGCCCATTCGCCGGTATAGGCCGCAGTGAGCCATTGCACCAGCGCGGCCCAGTCCTGCGCCTGGTCGCGGGCGGCGGCTGGGACGGTCGTTGGCGCGGAAACCGCGAGTTGCGCTTCTCGGCGCGCGGTGTGTCATGCGGTGAATCGTGCGTCTGCTCTGCCATGCATTCATTTTCTTTGCAAGCCCGTAATTTGGCAAACCGCCCATCCAGATTGGCAGGATATTCAGGGGTGGGGTTGCCACATCCCCAACGGCAGGCTAGAATCTGCTTGCGGCTATAATGAGACGAGGATACTTGTGCCCGACATAATCTTGCGAAGAGTGATAGAATTTTATAGAAACACGAACACCCACAGGAACAGCCTATGATCATCGGATTGCCCAGAGAAGTGAAAGATGGTGAGGATCGGGTTGGGTTGACGCCCGGCGCGGTACAGGCGCTCACCCGGCGCGGCCATCAGGTATTGGTGGAGACGGGCGCAGGCGCGGAGAGCTATCTCACCGATGACGAATATCGCGGCGCGGGGGCGCAGGTGGTAGAGACCGCGGCAGAGGCCTGGTCGGCCAGCCTGGTGGTCAAGGTCAAAGAGCCGGTGCCGTCGGAATATCAGTTTCTGCGCGCCGATCAGATTCTCTTTACCTATCTGCATTTGGCCGCGGATGAAACGCTGACCCATGCGCTGCTGGAAAGCGGTATCACCGCGATTGCCTATGAAACCGTGCAGACGCCCGAAGGCAAGCTGCCCTTGCTCATGCCCATGAGCGAAGTCGCAGGACGCATGGCGACCCAGGTGGGCGCGACCTATCTGGAAAGCAACCGGGGCGGGCGCGGGGTGCTGTTGGGCGGCGTGCCCGGCGTCGCACCCGCCAATGTGACCATTTTGGGCGGCGGCACCGTAGGCGCCAACGCGGCCAAAGTCGCGATGGGTATGGGCGCGCAGGTCACTGTGCTGGAAATCCACCACGACCGGCTCCAATATCTGGATGATGTGTTCCACGGGCGCTTGCAAACCCGCGCCAGCAACGAATATAACATCGAACGCGCCGTCTTTAATGCCGATCTGGTCATTGGTGCGGTGTTGATCCCCGGCGGGCGCGCGCCCTGGCTTGTCACGCGCAAGATGCTGCCCAATATGCGCAAGGGGGCAGTGATTGTCGATGTGGCGGTGGATCAGGGGGGCTGTGTGGAAACCAGCCGCCCCACCACGCACAGCAATCCCACCTTTGTGGTAGATGATATTGTCCATTATTGTGTGGCGAATATGCCGGGCGCTGTGCCGCGCACCAGCACCTTTGCGCTGGTCAATCAGACCATGTCCTATACGTTGAATCTTGCCAACGCCGGTCTCGATGCGGTGGCCCAGAGCGATGCCCTTTTGCACGGGCTGAACACCCATCGGGGCAAGCTGACCCACGCCGCGGTGGCCCAGGCATTTGGGCTGACCTATACTGACCCGGCAGCCGCGTTTTAGCAAGCGCCAAGCCGCCGCCCCCAACATTTTACTATCTGCCCACAGCCCGCTGGGCACAGACTTTATTGATTCAATGACCGGAGTCTTTTGTACATGGCAAAAATAAACACCACCCCATTGAGTGGTATGCGCGATTTCCTGCCCCTGGATGTGCTGCGCCGCAAATATGTGATCGACGTTATCGAGCGGGTCTACCAATCCTATGGTTTTGAACCGCTGGAAACGCCGACCATGGAACGGCTATCTACACTTTTGGGCAAATATGGCGAAGAGGGCGATCAACTCATCTTTCGGGTGATGAAGCGGGGCGACAAACTCGCCCAGGCTTTGCAGGACGATCCCACCGAAGACAGCGTCGGCGACGCGGGCCTGCGCTATGATCTGACGGTGCCGCTGGCGCGCGTAGTCGCCCAGTATCGCAACGATCTGCCGCGCGTCTTCAAACGCTATCAGATCCAGCCCGTCTACCGTGCCGACCGGCCTGCCAAAGGCCGCTTTCGCGAGTTTTTCCAGTGTGATGTGGACATTGTGGGGTCTACCAGCCAGACCGTGGAAGCCGAAGTGCTGGCGGCGGGGGCGCAGGTCTTGCAAGAGCTGGGCTTTGGTGCGGGCCATCCCTTTGCCCTGCGCTTGAACCACCGGGGCATTTTGCGCGGGCTGATGGAGAGTGCGGGCGTACCTGTCGACCTGGAAGATTCGGCCCTGGTTGCCATTGATAAGCTGGACAAGATCGGCGCGGACGGTGTGGAACGCGAGTTGCAGGAGCGCGGTCTTTCGTCCCAGGCTGCACAGCGGCTGCTCCAGTCTATGCAGGATGCGCCCCAGTCCGCTGTCGGTGCTCATATGCGCTTTGATAATGGAGCCATGCTCGCCTGGTTGAGCGATCTGCTAAAAGATTCGGCGAATGGCGCGCGCGGGGTGGCAGAACTCAAGCAGGTTGTGGCCTGGTGTGCCCACGGCCCCGCGGCCGATTATGTGCGTGTGGATCCCTATCTGGCGCGCGGGCTGAGTTACTACACCGGCCCCATTTTCGAGGTGGAGTTTCCGGGCTTTGCGGGTTCGGGCGGCGGCGGCGGGCGCTATGATGAACTGGTGGGCATGTTCAGCGGGCAAACCATTCCGGCCTGCGGCTTCAGTCTGGGCCTAGAACGAATTTTGTTGCTGATGGAAGAACAGAATCTTTTCCCCGAACGTCTGCAAGGCCAGCCGCAATTGCTGGTCACTCAATTCGACGACAGCACCGTAGGCGCAAGTCTGGCCCTGGCGCAACGGCTGCGCGCCGCGGGTTGGCGTGTGGATCTCTATCCCGATACAGATCGCTATGGGCGCCAGTTCAAATATGCCGATGAGCGGCGCATTCGCTATGCGTTGCTGGTCAGCCCGCGCGAACAGGAAGCCGGGGTGGTCGCGGTCAAAAACCTGGCGACCGGCGATCAGGAAGACGTGCTCGATGGGAAGTTGGAAAGCTGGTTAACCGAGAATCTGGACTAGGGATTTTGGCGCAATGCCTGAATTGGCGCGATTTTACGGTATAATTGTTCGCATGTTCATGGAAAGTGGTGAGCGACATCTTGCGGCATAAGCCGCCGGAGTCTTGCTATGGCTAACATGACAAAACACCCCATG
>JBBDIO010000087.1:4691-6310 GCA_040880365.1 Litorilinea sp. | reverse complement strand
GCATTTCGAGCGGGGCGCGAGGGGCCGCGTGCGCGCCGCCGTTGGGCGGTGCAGTTTCTGGTGACATGGGCAAAACTCGCTAAAAACGGCTGGCTAACTTCGCGGGTGGAAATGCCGGGAAATAACCAGGGTGTTCCACGGCCATGATGACCGCGGAACACCCTGGTTATTCAGATCGATTCGTCAGAACCGCCACATCAAACGCAGTTTATTCGCGGTCGACATCGGGTGCGACAAACGAATACCAGCCGTCGTACATGGGCGGCTGCCAGGTGCTGCCGAACGACGGCACATTTTCGGTGATCACGTCGTTGAAATCAGCACGCAATTCATCGGGCAGTTCGTCCCAGCTGATGGCAGGGAAACCACCGATGACACGCACCACCGATTCCTGCATTTCAGAGCCGAGCATGTAGTTCGCCAAAACCAGCGCGCCTTCCTGATTCGTGGCATTGGTGGGAATCGCCGAGCTGGCATAGCCGCCCACCATAGGCAGATCCTGCAACTGGATGTAGTTAACGCTCTCAGGCATGAGACCTAAAAACTGGGCCTGCAATGCCTGGTCAGACCAGATGGTAATCATGGTGGCGAGGCTATCGGTCAGCAGACGGGTGGTGGCGGCGGCGCCCGACGTGTAGGTGCCGTTGTCATAGAGACACGGCTCAATCTCGTTGAGCATATCCCACGCGCCTACGAAATATTCTTCGTTAATCTCGGCAATCTGGTCGACCGTCAACTCGGTGGTGCCAAATTGTTCGACGAACGCCTCTACCGAAAAGCGTGACGTATCCAGATCGTTGGCTTCCATCACGGCGCGTGTCACAAAGTTGCGACCGGCGCCAGTCGTGTCGGGGCGGGGATACATGAATTCACCGGGGAACTGGCAGACCCAATCCATCAGCTCGGGCCAGGTGCTGGGCACATATTCTTCGGGCACTTCGGTAGCATCTTCGCCCACCAGACCCTGCTCTTGCAGAATGCCGAGCAAACGCGCCGAGTCATAGGCCAGCAACACCTGCGAGCCACGATAGGGGATGTCGCGCCCGGTGCTGCCGCGCAGGGCCGAATCGATTACATTGGCGATGTTGGGCACGTTTTCGGGCGTAATCTCCAGCCACAGACCGGCCTCTTCGGCGCCGATGGGCTGCAAGACATTCCAGGTTTCAAAATAATCGACACCCGGATCATCGCCGGTTTCCAGGGCAGCCATCGCACGGTCGGCGATGGGGCCGTTGCCTGCGCCACCCGCGCCGGTATGGACAACGTTCAGCACATATTCAGGGTGGGCGGCCTCAAATGCCGGCTGCACAGTGTTGGTCCACCAGTCGGCAATATTGGTGTCCGAATCGATATAAACATTGATGGTGCTGGGGCCTTCTGCCCCGGTGGCGCCTGTATCACCCGACTCGGTCGGCGCGAGGGGGGCAGTACACCCGGCGAAAATTAACATGCTGGCCAGGAGCAAGGCCAAGGGCTTGATGCTGCGGTGCAAGTTCATATGGTCATTCCCTTTCACAATTTGAATCTGCGCTTCGAATCTGCGGTTTGGTCCTGCAATTGGGTCCTGCGGTTAAATGCTGCGATCTGATCTTGCGGCCTAGTGCGGCGTTGCAGATACC
>JBBDIO010000087.1:0-4591 GCA_040880365.1 Litorilinea sp. | reverse complement strand
GCAGATACCTACGTGACACACGACCTGAATCCCTCATCGGGTACACCACATGGCACGCTCCATATGGCACTCACCAAACTGGCATACGGCACACCATAAACTCAGGGAAATCCGGGCCGAGGATATCCTGCCCGGAATGCCAGTATAGGCCGACGTCATTAACAGCTGCTATACAGCGGGCTAAGCGCATATTAACAAAGTGTTAATATGCATTCCGGCTCGTTTGCGGTTGATAGGCACACAGTTGGTGCTTGTAGTTGGTGCTTGTGTAGTACTTGGACAGTTGGTATTTGGGTAAATTCGGGATTGGAGTCTTTAGTCTACTCGAAAAAAATAGGGTTCGTCAATCCCCACATCCAGCCATCTGCCCGGCGCAATTCCAAAACAACCCATTGGCCCGGCTCCACCGCCAGTGTCCAGTCGGTCGCGCCGCGGGCATCGACGGGGCGAGCGTCGATTGTTTCACCGTTGCGGATCAGGCGCAATTCTGCGCCCGGCGGGGCATCGGCCCAGGCCGCGCGCAGTGTAATTGCAGCCTTGTCGCCGTCGGTAGAGCCGTGCGCCGCGACTGGCAAAGCCTCGCCAATTTCGGCGCGGGCGCCGCTGCCATCCTGGGCCGAAAATTCCAGCGTCGCACCCGCGCTCAGATACGTGCGCCCTGTGCGCAGGCCGTCGAGAATCCCCGCTTGCGACAGCGATTGTGCGTAGATCACATTGAAGCCGACGCCCTCGCCATAGTGCGCCGGGCCGTGGGCATCGGAGCCTGCGGTCGCGGTTAGGCGCAGCCCCTGGTTCAGCCAGTCGTACCACAGCCCCAGGCTGCCTTCGTTTTGAGTGCGCGGGTCCGTATTTCCCCAACGGCCATTCCACACTTCCACATAGCGAGCGCACCCAGGCCGCATGTGGGGAAAGACCCAGCGACAGCCGGTGCAGAAGGGATCGCCCTCACTCTGGGGGTGGGCGATCACAAACAGATTGCCCGCGGCATATTGTGCTTCGGCAATGCGGTTCATGGCCTCGCCCGCCGCATCCACCCGCCAATCTACCCATTCGGTCGCGCCCAAACAGACCGCATGGCCCCAGAAAGTGGTCAATTCCATGCCGCCCATAGTCAGCAGATCCGGCCCGGTCAGCTCGGCAAACTGGGCCAGCGGCGTCGTAGTATTGTGGTCGGTGAGTGTCACAAAATCCAGCCCCAGCGCACGCGCCGCCGCTGCCAGATCGGGCACATCCCACGCGGCGTCGGAATGGAAGGTGTGGGCGTGGAGATCGCCGCGATACCAACCCGGCGCAGAATTCGCCACGAAATCAAAACGGGGCGCATCATCTCTGTCCTCCGGCACACCTGTGCTTTCATCATCGTGCACGGCGATATCCAATGAGGTATCCACTTCAGCATCCACAGTCAGCGTATAGGGACATTCAGGCCCGGCATCGGGGTTGGGCAAAATCATGTGCGTATCGATCTGCACAGTCCATTCGCCGGCGGGCAATGCGCCGGGGCGATAGCCGGGGGAGGCAGACGCATGGGCGGTGCCGGTTGCCGAGCGCAGCGTCACTTCGTGGGTGTCGCCGTGCCGGTGTCCCGCCCCGCGAAACCCCTGGGAATCGAAAAGCGTCAGGGTGAGCATGTTGCGGAAATCACCCACGCGCGGCGGCGCATAGTGAAAGCGGATGGAAAGACCTGTACAATTTTCGGGAACCTGAAAGGAATGGGGAATGTGTCGCTTGAAATCGCGCGCGGTCAACGTATCGGCAAATTCATAGTGCATAGGACAGAGACTCCTTGCCACAATTCGCTAGCGGATGAAGATCGTTTCAAACCTGTTCAATGTTCAAAGACGTTCGGCGCGCCGATGATAGCTCGACCAGACCAGGACATACGTCGCCAATACCCAATGAAAAAAGATGGGAATAATGCCGGTGAACCAGCGCAACTCGGGAAACCATAGCATGGTGAGGATATAGCGCAGAATCATCACCACCAGATAGACAACGCCAAACCCGCGCAGAAATCGACCAAAGCCACGTCGCGGACGCGCAAAGAAACCGCGCCCACGACCCAGATCGCGGGAAATCATGACCTGGAGCAGCAAGATCGCGATCTGGCTACCCAGCAGCAGCGGATAAGGTACCAGCCCCGAATACCAGGCATGCATAGGGGGGAGAAAAGGCGCAAGGTCCAGCGCCACCAGAATTTGCCCCACCACACGCAGAAAAAAAGCAAAGGCCAAAAGACCGAGCAGCCAGGCATAGATTTGTGGGCGCATAGGCTTCACACCAACTGCTTGTTTATGCTGGAAGCCCGGCAATGCAGGGCGCGTGCCGGTTATTCTCTGATTCTACACCAGCTCGGCGGCGCATCTGAAACTGCACAGGTGGGCCATTTCTGTGCTACGCTGGCAATATGGAGTGAAGAAATGCGACGAGTGAAGGAGAAAACCAAGGAGAAAACTGTGGAAAATACGGTATCGCAAACCCCGCTTCGGCTGATTGTATATGCCTGCCCCACCGGGCCATTGGCAGCCCAACTGGATAGCTATTTCACCCATGCCAAAGCACAGTTTGGTCACAACACCGCGCACGACTACATGCCCCACATCACGCTGACCGGTTTCTTTCCCGAAACCCCGGCCGCGATTCCCCACTATGCAAAGTGGCTGGCAGAGGCCTACATAGCGGTGCAAGCCCAACGCCCCCACCCGCCCGTCTGCATAGAAGGCTGGCATCTGACTGCCGAATTTCACGGTCTGGTAATCAGTGCGCCGTGGCTAAAAGAACTCATTCAACACTTTATGGCAATTGCGCAGTCGCCCACCCGTCCCGAACCCATTCGGCCCAAAGACTGGCTGCACCTGAGCCTCGCCTATAACTTCGCCGCCCACGAAGACGCCCCCCTGCGCAAACTCGCCCAAGCCCTGGTCGATCCCCACGCCCCCGCCGCATGGGAATTGCGCCTCTATTCACAAACACAGGCCACGTCTTCGCAGGCCGATACGCCGCAGGCCGATATATGGTCGTGTCACACCGCCTGGCCGTTATAGCAATAAAGTGTACTCTTAAGCTTCTTTCTTGACAGGCTGGGTAGCGAAAACGCGCGTGCCGAAAAGCCGACGACCCAGATTGCGATAGCCCTGATGGGACCATGCTGAATGGGTGTGACTTGGGAATCAGCGGCAGGTCTTTCAGACCTGCCGGCCCCTTTTCGCCAAACCGCTTTTTGTATTTATAGAGGATGGTACGGCTTATACCGCGATGGCGACAGGCTTCACTTACCTTTTTCAGGCGAGTGGCTCTGCATCAACTTCATGGGCGATGGCCTGCGCGGTGCGCTGGATCCGCGGGGCAGGCTCTAACACCCACCCCCGGATAACCTACGCGCGGCGTGAACTACTCCGCTTCGAAGCCAAACACGGTCGTCTGGGCAAAGACTGCGCCGGGTTCCAGCACGACGCTGGGGAAGCCGGGCTGGTTGGGCGAATCGGGAAAGTGTTGCGTTTCCAGACAGAAGCCCGATTGTTTGGTATAGACCTGTTCTGCCTTGGCGGGCAGCGCGTCGGGCAACATGTTGCCGGTATAGAACTGCACACCGGGCTGGGTCGTCCACATGTGCATACGTCGCCCACTCTGGGGTTCCTCGACTGTGGCCGCATGGCGCAGCGTGCCATCGGCCGCGCCCAGAACCCAGTTGTGATCATAGCCCCGCCCCCGCTGCACCTGTTCGTGGATGCTGGTCATCCGCGCGCCGATGGGCGTGGGCGTGCGGAAATCAAAGGGCGTGTCTGCCACGGACATAATTTCGCCCGTGGGGATGAGCGCCGTGTCTACCGGCGTAAACGCATCGGCGCGCAGCGTCATCACATGGTCCAGAATATTGCCCTGCCCTGCCAGATTAAAATAGGTGTGGTTGGTGAGATTGAGAATCGTGGGCGCGTCGGTGGTGGCGCGATAGTCGATGCGCAGCGCGTTGTCGGCAGTCACCGTATAGATCACCGTCACATCCAGCGCGCCGGGATAGCCCTGGTCGCCGTCGGGGCTGTGGTGACGCAGCGTGAGCACCGGTTGCCCGGCGTCGCGGCTCGTCTCCGCTTCCCAGACTACTTTGTCGAAACCCACCGGCCCGCCGTGGATGTGATTGGGGCCGCCGTTCTGCGCCAGCTGATAAACCTTGCCATTCAGCTCGAAGCGTCCGCCCGCAATGCGATTGGCAAATCGCCCCACCAGACAGCCGAAGTTTTTGCTCAGGGTGATATATTCATCCAGCGTATCGAAGCCCAAAACCACATCCGCGGCCTGTCCATTGCGGTCGGGCGCCCAAAGGTTCACCAGCACGCCGCCATAATTGGTGATGCGGGCGCGCAAGGCGGTGGACTCGTCGCCCGGCGCGGTGAGGGTAAAAATCTGCACCGGCACGCCTGCGGGCGTGGTGCCAAAGTCCTGCACTTCAATGCTCATAGTGCTCCTGTCTGTTTGCAATTGCTATGTTGTGTGATGGGTGAACGTGGCTTTGCCGGCTCTTAAGTAAGACGTTATTTAACGGTTAGGTAGGTCACCGCTCCTGCGGTGACATTCTCTGCTGCCCGTGTCACCG
>JBBDIO010000086.1:26898-39612 GCA_040880365.1 Litorilinea sp. | reverse complement strand
AACCCCCGTGTCTAATGAACCTAAAGAGTACATTCTGCGTCAAGAGGGCGACCGCCAGATTTTTGAGCTACCGGAGAAAGGATGGCCCTATGCCGGGATGCAGGCGGTCCACGATGCCCAGCCCGGTGACAAGATCATTGTGAATAGCTACGCCCAGGAAGAGAGCCTGCGCTGGCTATTGAAAGAGCACGACAAGCACGAGACGGTCGTGCTCGAACGGGGATCCGGGCTGGTGCGCTTCCAGGCCGAGCCCATTGACGCACGCGCCACGGCCAAAAAGCTGATGGAGCACCTGCGGGGAATCCGCGCCCGCCACCGGGGCGAAGACGACACCAGTAAGCCAGATTAACTCGGTGGCGCGCCCCAACTGTAGTGGGGGAATATTACTCTTGTCAATTAAATTCAGCAGACGTATACTGGGCTGTAGTTATGGGATTACAGCATCCAGGAGGTGAGAGATGCCTGTCAAACTTACGGTTGAGATCGATTCCGAATTGCGGCGACGCGCCAAAGCCACCGCGGCACTGCAAGGGCGCAGTTTGGCCGACGTGGTTCGAGCGGCACTGGAAACCTATGTAGAAGAGACGCGGATATCAGAACAACCACGACTCATGGACACCGATCCTATCTTTCAAATGGCCGGCAAATATGCTGGCTCGTCCGAAAATGTTTCAGAGCATGTAGAGGAGATTATCGAGGCCGATATCGATCCAACTCAAGGTCTCAGCGTGGATCGTGACTGCACTAATTGACTCCGGCTTTCTGTATGCCATGCTCAACCGCAGGGACCCACAACATGAGGTTGTCGTGCGGGCTGCCCAAACTTTACAGTCTCCTGTGTACTTGCCGATTCCAGTGGTGACAGAGGTAACGTATCTGTTACAAAAGTATGTGGGGACCCAGGCAATGGCAGACTTTGTTGAGGGGTTGGCCGCAACAAAGATGCGATTGATCACACCTGAATCGAATGATTACCAACGGGCGGCAGAAATCGCCCGCCAATATGCCGACGCCCCGCTTGATTTTGTAGATACGTTAATTGTGGCTGTGGCTGAACGGCTTGAGATAACTACGATTTTTACGACGGATCGCCGCCATTTTCATCTGGTGCGGCCACGCCACTGTGAGGCCTTTGATATACAACCCTGATAGGTTTAAAGATCATACTCTTTGTTCCGACGTTCAGCTTCGTGCCGCGTGGGCGTCTAAACGTAGCAACTTGAATTAACACTTGCTCGATCTCGTCACCACCGTATCCACACCGTATCCACACCGTATCTACAGGCGGGGATGTGGCCCGCTAGGAACTGCGCAGACGCCCGCCCAGGGTGCGCTCCACGCTGCTCGCCAACCGATTACGCAGCTGGTTCACCTCTTTTTCAGACAGGCTGTGATCCTGGCTCTGATAGGTGAGCCGGAACGCGAGCGATTTGTGCTGCGCGGGCAGTGGCTCGCCCCGATAGACATCGAAAAGCGCAATCTCGGTGACCAGCGCCTTGCCGGCACTGCGCAGGGCATCCTGCACCTGGCGCACCGTCACTATTTCTTCTACCACAAACGCCAGATCTTCCACCACCGGCGGATAGACGCTGATGGGCGGCATGGGGTCCCGGCTCCACGACGGACGCACCAGCGGCGCGACCTGCAATTCGGCCGCACAGACCCGCTTTTGCGCCAGGCCAAACGCCGCCGCCACATTGGGATGCACCTCGCCCAGCAGCCCTACGCTCACATCGTCGATGACCAGTTCGGCACAGCGCGGGCCAAACGCGCCCACATTCGGCGCGGCGCGGAACTCCACCGCTTCGGGCTTGAAGCCCAGGCGATCCAGCAAAGTCTCCACCGTACCCTTCAGGTCGAAGAAATCCATCTCCTCGCCCGCGGGCGTGTAGAAGCTGGCAGGCTCGCGCGGCCCGCAGAGGGTCAGGCTCACCCGGCGTTCTTCGGTGGGCAGATCGCCCTGGGGCTGTTCGGGCAGATAGACGCGGCCCACCTCGAAGGTGGTCAGGCGCGGCGCATAGCGCAGATTGCGCCCCAGGTTCTCCAGCGCGCTCACCAGCAGCGAACGGCGCATGACGCTGCGTTCGGGCGTGATGGGATTTGCGACGGCCACATAGGGCGTCTGCGCGTCGGCAAGCCCCAAGCGCACATGCTGTTCGGGCGTGGTCAGCGTGCGACTAATGTTTTCATACAGCCCACATTGCACCAGAATATCGCGGATGTCTTCCTCGGTCGCCAGCAGCGGATTGGCGTGCATCACCGGCATTTCTTCATCCAGCAGCGTGGTCGCCACCTTGTCATAGCCAATCATGCGCGCCACTTCTTCGGCCAAATCCGCGGGGATGCGCACATCCAGCCGATACCAGGGCGGCGTACACGCCAACAGCGTCTCGCCCAGTGCAATGTGAAGCGCAAAGATGGCATCATCGGGTGCATCGGCAGCCACCTGGGTCACGCGCGCCGTCTCGATGTTCAGCTTGGCGAGCGCGTCCTCAATCGTTTCCAGTTCCAGCGCGACGCCCAGCAGACGGCGTACATCGCTCAGCGTCGTGTAGACCACCGGCACGGTTTGGGGCACAGGATAGGCATCGGCAATGCCCGGCACAATGCGCGCGCCCACAATCTGGCGCATCAGTTCGGCAGCGCGCCGCGCGGCGCGCGGATTCAGCGCGGCGGGCACACCGCGGGCAAAGCGATAGCTGGCTTCGCTGGGCAGGCGCAATTTCTGGGCCGTGCGCCGGTTGTTGATGCCCTCAAAGGTCGCCGATTCCAGCAGCACATTGGTGGTCTGGGCAGTGACTTCGCTTTCCAGCCCGCCCATCACACCGGCCACTGCAATCGCGCCCGCGGTATCGGCAATCAGGAGCATGTCGGCGTCCAGCGTGCGCGCCACCCCGTCGAGCGTGGTGAATTTTTCGCCCGCCTGCGCGCGCCGCACAATAATCGTGGGCGTGTCGGCACCCGATTGGCGGGCACGCTGCACCAACACATCATAATCAAACGCGTGCAGCGGCTGTCCCCATTCCAACATGACATAGTTGGTGATATCCACCACGTTGTTGATGGGGCGCACACCGGCCTTGCGCAGGCGATCCTGTAACCACGCGGGCGAATCGCCAATCTGCACATCGCGGATGAGCACGCCGGTATAGCGATGGCATAAATCGGGCGCGTCGATGCGAATGGCGACCGCATCGTCCACATGGTCATCGCCCTGGGGCTGCCATTCGTCGGGCGGCGTGCAGACCTGGATATCGCGCAGCGCGGCCACTTCGCGCGCCACGCCAATCATATGCAGACAGCGCGCCATGTCGGGCGTCAGGTCGATCTCCAGCACCGAATCGCCCAGATAGTCGCGCAGGGGCAACCCTACCGGCGCGTCGGCAGGCAAAATGATGATGCCCTCGTGTTCTTCGCTCAGGCCCAACTCCCGTTCCGAACAGACCATGCCCGAAGATTCTACGCCGCGAATTTTAGAAGGCTTGAGCCGCTTTTTGGGGCGAGGGTTGGCATCGCTATAGGCGTCTACCAGCTCCGCGCCCGCCTGGGCAAAGGCCACTTTCAGCACGGGCAGCCCCGTGTCAGCGCCGTTAGCACTGCCGTTGGCAGTCTCGGTATTCGCCAGGGTCTGTCCGCGATAGACAAACAGATTGGGCGCGCCGGTGACCACGCGCTGGGGCGCGTCGCCGCCAAAATCCACATCCACCAACACCAGACGGTCGGCATCGGGATGGGGCAACACGGCAATCACCTGGCCCACGCGAATGGTTTCGGGATCCCACCAGTCGCCAATCTGGCTGATGCCTGCCACTTCCAATCCGGCCAAAGTCAACAGCTCGGCCAGTTCTCCCAGAGCTTCGGGGGTAGACTGTGCGATTGCCACGTATTCACGCAGCCAGGATACAGGTACTAACATACAAAATTCCCCTTGCTGGAAAGCGATTGGTTGAACAACGATTCATAGACCAGATCATGCGCCAATGCGCGCCATTGACCCCACCCGCGGCGGTCGCCCATCAGGTTGCGCAAATCCACCGCGACTTCCGAAATGCGCCCGGGAGGAATGGGCCGAAACTCGCAAATAGTCTCGCCCACGGCGGGCACAGGCACACCCCCGCGGCTGAGCAGATGAAACACATAGCTGGCAAATTGTGCAGTCGTACCGCCATAATAAAATGTATAGTCCAGCACGCCCAAAAACCGCTCCACGCGGACATTCAGTCCGGTCTCTTCTTCCACCTCGCGCAAGAGCGCGGCCTCGATGCCTTCGTCCCAGCAGATGCCCCCCGAAGGCAGGCGAAAGATGTGCGCGGGATAGTGGGGTTTGGCGTGGACCCACAGTTGGCCCGATGGGTCCTGGATGGCAAAGACCACCTCGGCGCGGCGGTCGCTGTCTTTGCGCCAGCGATAGGAATGGATGTACTCATCGGCCTGCACGGCATAGCGCAGACGCACCGGCGCGCCATATTTGCGCGCCAATGTGGCAATCTCGGCGCCGGAAATCATGGGCCGACGCGCGCTGCTGCGCGCGCCGGTTTGAACATTGCCCTCGGTTTCCTCCTGCGTATCCCCCTGTGCATCATCATGGGCATCGTGGGCAGGCGCGTGGGCGCGCGGTTGGGCAGCCGAAGATGTACCGGCAGCCGTGCCGATCCGGTTAGAATGTGCGGTGGAATCTTCCATGGCGGTCTATACCTAAACGGTCGAGCCTGAAAAAAAATCAATACCAAACGGACTCTGTATGTGGCCTGTATGTGGACAGTGCAGAAAACGCAGCCACGGCCCAATTACACAGGTTTCCGGCGGCGACGCCAAGCCAATAGCCCCGCGGCCACAAGCATTGCGACTATGGTAAACCATGTCACGGCGCGACCCACAATTCGCGGAGGCGTATCTTCAAAACGCAGCAACACATGGCCTTCGCCCACCGGCACGGGCACGGTCATGCGCCCCAGCGTGCCTGTGGTTTCGGGGATCACGGGCAGTTCCTGCACGGGGGTACCGTGGCGTTCATCCAGCAAATAGGCACGCCAGCCGGGATAGTAAAAATGTTCATAGACAATGTGGCGGTCGGGCAGGGGCGACCAATAGAAGACTTCTTCCATCACCGCGCTGTGCGCCACCGAATCGATCACAAAGCCGGTCTCCCGGTTGTAATCTACAATCGAATAGTCAATCAGCGATTCCACCGGGCGCACCGGCTCGCCCGCTTCGTCCTGGTCGATGTAATATTGGGCCATGCGGCTCCAGGTGGGAATCTCCTTCACCCAGGCGGTGCTGCCCGTCATTTCGTCGGAACTGGCTTGAAAGCGCATCAGCCCCGCCAGACTCACCGGACCTTCGGCAGGCTCTACGTTTTCCACCCGCAACAGACCATAGCTGCCCAGCACGATGACCAGACACAGGGCCAGCAACGGCACATCCAGCCCTGCAACCCGATAGGCGTTGGTGCGCAGGCGGCCCAGCGGCAATGCGACCAGCCCCGCCAATAAACTGATGAACAGCGTAGGAATAACCAGCCAGCGCCAGGGAAACTGGGCAAAGCCCAATATGCCGCCCACCACGGGCAAATCCCACAGCGGGGCCGAGGCGCTCAGGCTGAGAAATGTCGCGCCGACCGCGGCCACCCCCCACGCCAGAATCTCCCAACGCAGGCGTCCGGCAGCCGTCCACGCCGAGAGCACGCCCAGCAGCGCCAGAGTCAGCGCCACCGCGCCGATCTGAAATCCTACAGAGTCATCCGGCCCAATGGTGCTGACGCCAAATTCCCAGCGCGGGCTAAAGAGTTGGAAGAATTCGACAAAATGGCCGCGGTAATCATAGCGCCCGTCGAACCACTGATCTACGCGCACATATTGACGTTCCAGCGCCATAGGAATCCAGAAGATCGCGGCCAGACCCAGCCCCGCGCCAATGCCCAGCCCCGGCACAATGGCCGCCTTCACCCACTGCCCGATCTGCGCGCGCCAACTCTGTGCCCCGGCGCGGGTGGGCGTGTGGTGAATCACCAGCAGCGCGGCCATATAGAGGCCCAGCCAGGGCGTAAAGAGTACCCACACCAGATTGCTGGTGAAAATCAGCCCGGCATAGCCCACGGCCAGCGTGGTCAACCAACGCATAGATGGCCGCAGAATCGCCTGGCGCGCCCCCCACAATATGAGGGGCAGCCACACAAACGCCATGCTTTCGGCCAGATTGGCGCGCACATAGAGATTGAGCAGGTGATAGGGCATGTAGACATAGACCAGCGCGCTTATTACCGCGGCCTGCGCGCCACCCCACGAGCGCACAAAGGCATACATGGTCGCCGCGCTGCCCACAATGCTCAGCACGAAGATGGATTTAATGGCCGCGGTATGCTCAACGTTCAAAAAATGGAGCAACAGCTCGGCCAGAAAGTGGCTCAACGGGCCATAGATGTTAAAGAACGGATAGCCATAGCCAAAGGCAAAATCGGGACTCCAGCGCGGCCACCAGATGCCATCCTGCACCAGGCGATCATATTCAAAGAGAAAATAGACATGGTGGCGGGCGTCGTTTGCGCCCCAGAAATAGCCGGGCAGCAGAAATGGCCCCCCCGCGAAAATCGTGAAGGCGAGAGTCAGCCAAAAACAGGAATCGCGCCACAGCGGCGGCAAGGCGGGCATCACGGGGTCTCCCGCACCCGCGGCCGGGGTATCCTCACGGTCGCCTGTGCGCGCCTGCGCGCTATATAATTTATCGGCCATAGAACATCAGCTTATCGTCAATACCGCCGTCGATGGGCAGTCGTGTGCCATCGCGCCAGTCATAATAGCCAAAATCAAAACGCAGTGGGCCGGGCAACGGCGCGCTTTCGGCATCGGTATCATCGCCTGTGCTACCTCCCGTATCATCCACGGTATCATCCACGGTATCATCCACGGTATCATCCCCGCTGGCATTCTGCCCGGCATACCAGTCCGATAGATCCAGCCGATAGGTATCGGTATAGATCTGCCCCGGCAACCAACTGGTGGCCGGGAATTCGCCCTGGAGCGGCTGAGTATCCAACTGGGCGACGTTGCGGAAAGTGCCGTCTTCGGGCGCCTGCGCCTGGAAGAAAATATTGTAGTCGAACGCCGGCGTGTGCAACACCTGCCAGGTAAGATCCAACACTGCCGCCTGGGCCGTGGGGTCTTCCTGCAACTGGGCATCCAGAATTACAATCTCGTTGGCTGCCCCAAAGACTGCCAGCGGACGGTCGGGCGCGGCCACCTGGGTAAAATCGGCCTGGAGATAGGGATAGCTGCTCAGAATGACCACCGCCACCAGCACACTCCAAAAACGCGTCTGGACCAATACCGGCTGCAACGCAGGCAGGCTGCCCGCCACCAGCCCCACAAAGGGCGCAACCACCAACAACACCTGCCACGGATAGCTGACCAGACGCGCCGCGCCGGTCAATTGCCAGAACCAGCCGCCCCAGGGCAAGGCCAGGAACACAGCCAGCACAATGACCGTATAGGCAAAGGTCAACATGCGCGCCAGCACATTGGTGCGCCACCCCACCCGGCTGGATCGCCAGAACCAGAGCGTGGTGATCCCAAAAATCAGCGCAGCCGCGCCCAGGGTCACGGGCATGACACGCGGATCGCTGCCCTGTGTCGCTGCGCCAAACCCTGCCACAGGCCACCCGCCGCCCAGCAAGGCATAGAGGGAGACAAACGTCTGTTCAAATGCGACAGATGGGGACATCGATGGCGACCCCGGCGGTGCAGAGAAATTCCATAACGGCACCAGACTCACCAGCCCGGCTGCGCCACTGACGCCGACGACCAGCGCCGCCAGGCGCGAGCGTTCGACCAGCAACACATAGGCGAGCAACGCCAGGGTGACGAAAACCGCCAATCCGGCCTGTGTACGCCAGATCCACAGCAGGCTAAGCACGGCGACGCCCGCGGCGCTGGGTGTGCGCGTCTCCCCATAGATAGTCAGCCCGGCCAAAGTCAGCGGCACAATGCCCATGACCAACGCATCGGCCAGATTGCCCCGCACATAAACGGTAGCCAGCAACGGCGGCCAGAGCATCCACACCAGCGCGGCCAGACCCGCCGGACGGTCGCCCAGGCGGTTGCGCAGCCAGATATACATGCCCATACCGCCCAGCACAAAGGCCAGGCCAAAGACAATACGCACGGCGACTGTGGCCGAAAGCCCCAGCACAATAAATGGTTGGGCAGGAAGAAATGCGCCATTGCCCATGCCTCGCCACAAATCGGGCAGCGTGGCGATCCCCGCGATCGCGCTGGAATGGGCGGCATTGAAGATGGGTACGAAGCCTGTGTGGGCCTGCCAATACCCCGGATAAGTCGCCGGAGCCCAGGCAAATATGCTCAACAGCAGCGTTGCCCAAAAGCCCAGGCGCGCGGCCTGTTCTTGCGAAACATTCATCCCAAAAGTATAGCACGGGGAACGATTCTGGCTAAAAAATTTGACGCTTCGGAGGGGTGATCCAGGCCGACAGAGATGTGGAAACACATACAGGGGTGGGGGAACACATGTAGAGAAAGGCAGATACGGCGGGACAGTTAGCGGATGCGTCTGGCTTCCCAATTGGCATGGAGATCCAGATAGCGAATCCAGGCATAGACACTGAGCGGGCCATATTGATTGTGATCGACGGTCGCTTCATCAGGTTCGGGCAAAGCCTCGGCCAATTCCTGTACGAGGGCGATGGTATCGGCACGGGCGGCGCGAAAGGCGGCAAGCTGTTCGGCGAGGGATGCTGTCGCGCCCGGACGATAGCCATCATATTCATCACGCACGGGCGGCTGGCCCAAAAAGGTGCGCAAACGCCGTTGGCACCACCGTTCGATGCCCACCACATGGCTCAAAACCTCGCGATTGCGGGCCTCATCGCCCTGCGCATTCACCACCCGCGCCACCAGCCGTTCGCCAGATGCAGTCAGAGCCACAGGCCATTCGACCAGCGTTTTGCGTCGTCCCGGCCTTTCGAGCAGTACGGCACTCAGAAATTGTCGCAATTTCGTACCGAACATAATCACCCCTAAATGTGTGAAATGTGTGACTACCCCAGAATCAGGTCCTCTTCAGTCTCACGTTGTGAGGCATCCAGCAAAATTCCGCCGCCCTCGGCGCCGCTCGCTTCGGGTCCGGCATCAACGGCCAGTTGCCCAATGCGCTTGATATAGACGTTCAACAGGTCAATCTCATTGACGGTCAGCCCATAGCGGTTGGCGGGGTGATGCAACAGCCGCGCCAGATCCAGCGTGACTATGCGCGCCAATTGAGCTGTAGAGGCAAAGGGCATCCATTCGATAAAAGCATTGCGCATAAATTCCTGGGCCGCGAGCGTGCGGTTGTGGGCGCTGCGCCCCTGTGCGCTGCGCAAGGGCAAAACCGAGCGTTCCAGCTTCCAGGCCAGATGCCATTCGGCCCCGGCGGGCGCGGTGATATCTCGCCCCATGAGAAAGTAGACCCGATCCACATTGGCAATGGCTTCAAAAATATCATCATAAGACGCGCCCGCCTGGGGTGTGCGGCGGATTTCTACGCCGATCTCCACGGGTAATTCGGCCACAGCCCGACCAATCGCCGCCCGCGCCTGTTCCAAATCGCTGGTCGCGCTCACAAAAATACGCAGTTTTTCGGCCATCTTAACCTATCCCATCTTCCCTGTACTGTCTTCGTGTACTGTCTTCGTGTGCTGTCGCGTCCGGCCTGTCGCCGCTTGCCCGGCGCGGCTAGCCCATTTCCGAGGCAGTCTGTTTGGTCAACGCCTTGAAATCGGCATCCACCATGATTCGCACCAGCTGGCGAAAATCGACCGACGGCTCCCAGCCCAGTTGCTTGCCGGCTTTGGCAGGATCGCCAACCAGCAAATCCACCTCTGCCGGTCGATAAAAGCGTTCATCCTGCACCACATATTGCTGCCAGTCGAGATCCAGATAGCCAAAGGCTTCTTCGACAAATTCCTGCACACTGTGGGTTTCGCCGGTCGCCACCACATAATCGTCGGGCGCATCGGCTTGCAACATGAGCCACATCGCGCGCACATAGTCGCCGGCATAGCCCCAATCGCGCCGGGCTTCCAGATTGCCCAGCCGCAACTCATCGGATAGCCCCAGCTTGATGCGCGCCACAGCATGTGTAATCTTGTGGGTCACAAATTCCAGCCCGCGCCGGGGGCTTTCGTGGTTAAAGAGAATGCCCGAACACCCAAAGATATTATAGCTTTCCCGATAGTTCACCGTGATCCAGTGCCCATAGATCTTTGCCACCCCATAGGGGCTGCGCGGATAAAAGGGCGTAGATTCGCGCTGGGGCACTTCTACCACTTTGCCAAACATTTCGCTGCTGCTTGCCTGATAAAAGCGAATGGAGGGATCTACAATGCGGATGGCTTCCAGCACGCGCGTCACCCCCAGCGCGGTGAATTCGCCCGTCAGCACAGGTTGCGAAAAACTGGTGGGCACAAAGCTTTGCGCGGCCAGGTTATAGACTTCATCGGGCTGGTGTTCCTGGAGAATCTTTACCAGGCTCATCTGATCCAGCAGATCGCCCTGGGCCAGCACAATCTGGTCCTGGATGTGGCGAATGCGCTCGAAGTTGATCGTACTGGTCCGACGGACCATGCCAACCACGGTATAGCCTTGCTCCAAAAGCAATTCGGCCAGATAGCTGCCGTCTTGTCCGGTGATGCCGGTGATCAGGGCTGTGGGCATAAATGCTTCCCTTCATTTCCTAAACTTCACGAATAGTTCACGCCGCGCGGTCGCGCCAGTTATTCACGCCGCGCTGTTGCGCGTCCAGCATTCACGCCGCGCTGTCGCGCACCCAGGCGCGCCAGCTATCCAGCAAATCGTGCAACGATTGCTCAATCGGCACCTGGGGCGCCCATCCGGTCACCTGATGCAGGCGGCGGGCATCGCACACGCTTTCGGGCACGTCGCTGGGGCGCAGGCGGTCGGGGTCTATCCCCACACGAATCGCCACCGAAGACATCTGCAGCAACAGATCCAGGATATGGCGCACGGGATAGCTGCGCCCGGAACCCAGATTATAGACGCCACCGGGCGCGCCCTGGTGCAAAATGCGCCAATAGGCCACCACCACATCGCGCACATCGGTAAAATCGCGACGTGCATCCAGATTTCCCACCGCCACCTGCGGGGAACGCAGACCGGCCTCGATTTCGGCAATCTGCCGGGCAAAGGCGCTGGCGACAAAATCATCGGCCTGCCCCGGCCCAATATGGTTAAAACTACGCACCCGCACAATCGGCATCTGGTGGCTGTTCCAATATTGCAGAGCCATCATATCCTGCGCCACCTTGCTCACACCATAGGGACTGTTGGGGCGAAAGGGCACATCTTCGTGTACGGGCAAATCTTCGGGGCGCAGCAGGCCATAGACTTCATTGGATGTGATCACCAGGCAACGCGTAGCCGGCGCATGGCGGCGCAACGCTTCCAGCAGATTCAATTGACACTGCAAATTGAGTTCATAGGTGGTCCAGGGCTGTTGCCAGCTCCCCCCCACATCGCTCCACGCGGCCAGGTGAACCACATAGTCGGGCGCAACATGAGCCACCACATCACTCACCCACAGGGCATTGCGCAGATCGCCCCGATGCAGATGCAACTGCTCGCGCAGATGACGAATGCGCCGGTCGTGGCGGTGAATGATGCCATGAATCTCCAAAGGTTGGCGCGCCGCGTGCCCGCCCAGCGCAGGCGACGTATTTAACAGATATTCGGCCAGATGGCTGCCCGCAAAACCGGCAATTCCGGTTATCAAAACCCGCACACACCCCCCTTACCCAAGGCGCTTATCCACTTGGAACAATGGCGAAATGACACGCTTCATTTCTGCGCGCCGCAATACGACACAACACGCAGCTATCCGTACCGCGACTTATCTCGCCAGTACGCCAGTATAAGTCAACGCTAGGGGGCGTTCCAAATGGGGGGCATTCCAAACCAGATGCGCACACAGGCCAAAAATGCAATCCAGCCGCGATGGCGCACACCGCTTTCCCAAAAACCCGCGATTCTTACATTGCGCAAACGCTTTGCATGTGCCAGGCATACATTTTATGCGTAGGATGGTAAGCATAGTACAGACAAAGTGCATACAACAGTCTGGGCAGGATATACAGGGCCGCGTTGCGCTTCGCAATGCCCGCAGTACACGCGTTTTTGATCAGGAGCAAACAGCATGGTACGTGTTTCTACAATTGCATCTGATCCCGTAACCGCCTGGCGCATTCGAGATGCTATGGCCGCCCATCCATTGCTGGGTGGGGCCGCTGCGCAAATCGATGTCTGCGCAGGGCATGAATGTGTCATTCTCGAAGGCTGGACGCTCGACGAAGGTCTCATCGAAGTGGCGGGACGCCTGGCGAAACAAGTCGCCGGCAAACGCTCCGTCGATAACCGCATTCGGGCCAATGGTCTGGGCAAAAATCGCTGTCAGGGCATCTATCGTCGCTTGCAGATCTAGGTTTGCAGATCCAGCGCCGGGACAGATTCAGACCACAGCCGAACATACAGCTTTCATCACATACAAAACAAGCTCGAACCAAACTCGTTAAAGACAAACAAGCTCGAGACAAGTCAGTTCGCAACAACAGGAGAATTTACCAATGCGTACACGCAACTATAACCGCATGATCAACGATTTCAGCAACTGGACCGACACCATGAATCGCGTGCTTTCGGGCGTCACCAG
>JBBDIO010000086.1:23080-26798 GCA_040880365.1 Litorilinea sp. | reverse complement strand
CAGGAAAGCCCCGCCAACGGCGAGCAGCAGGCCCACATGCGTCTGCCGCTGGATATCTGGCAGCAGGACGAAAACTTTGTAATCAATGCCTATCTGCCGGGCGTCGACCCCGAAAGCGTAGAGATCACCTGGGAAAACGACGAGCTTACCATTCAGGGTGAACTTGCCGCCCCCGGCATTGAAGGCGAATGGCTGCGCCGGGAACTGTTCCACGGCCACTTCGAACGCCGGGTAGGCTTCAATGTGCCGGTCGATACCGACAAGATCGAGGCCGACTTCCACAATGGTCTGCTCACACTGACGCTGCCCAAGGCCGAAACCGTGCGCCCGAAACAGATTAAAGTGCAAGCCCGATAATCACACTTCCCACAGAATACGCCCTTCCCGGCTGCGGGGAGGGCGTATTCTTTTTGACGCCTGGGGCGCAAGTCGATAAAATTTTTCTGCCAAAATTTCTGACGTAAAATTACCACTGTAAAATTTCCACCTTATGATTAACCACTGTGCGAGATTACATCCAGCTTCCGTATAATTCATGGTAGAATAGGCGCATGGGAAATGGGTCCTCTGACGGGAACCCAATCGAGATGGGAACCCGCGCGGCGACCCACTGGAGTAGAGGAATGACGCATGTTCAAGAAGCTATATTACGCCGTAGTCGGCGATCCGAACGATAAAGCAGTTAAGAAATGCCAGCCCGCCGTAGACCGGATTAACGAGCTGGAAAAACAATTCGAGGCCAAGAGCAACGACGAACTGCGCGAGCTGACTGCCCAGTTTCGGGCGCGCATCCAGGCCGCGACCGAGCCGCTGCGCCGCGATCTGGAAGTGGCGGAAAAGCAATATCTGGAAGTATTGGGCACAGATGAACAACGCTTTGCGCGCATCGAACTCGACCGCATCCAGGACGAGATCCTGGGCATCGAAGAAGATGAGCTGGATACTATTTTGCCCGAAGCCTTTGCCGCGGTACGCGAAGCCAGCAAGCGCACCATTGGCCTGCGCCACTATGACGTGCAGCTGATCGGCGGCATGATTTTGCACGATGGCACCATCGCCGAAATGAAAACGGGCGAAGGCAAGACGCTGGTTGCCACCCTGCCCCTCTATCTCAACGCGTTGAGCGGGCGCGGCGTGCATCTGGTCACCCCCAACGACTATCTTTCCAAGGTCGGTTTGCAGTTGATGGGGCCGGTTTATCACCTGCTGGGGCTAGAGGCCGCGGTCATTCAAAACAGCGCCGGCAGCCCCGACAAGGGCAGCTTTATCTATGACCCCGACTACCCTTCCGCCGATGACCGGCTGCTCTCGTTGCGCCCGGTTTCCCGGCGCGAAGCCTATCACGCCGATGTGACCTATGGCACCAACAACGAATTTGGCTTCGACTATCTGCGCGACAACATGGTGCAGAACAACGCCAACCTGACCCAGCGCGATCTGCACTATGCCATCGTCGATGAGGTCGATAACATCCTCATTGATGAAGCGCGCACCCCGCTGATCATCTCTGGCGAGGCGCGCGAAAGCTCCAACTACTATGTAGAGTTTGCCTCGCTGGTGCGCAATCTGCGCGCAGAAGAACACTACGTCATCAACGAAAAGGAACGGGTCGCCACCTTCACCGAAGACGGCATTGCCTATATCGAAAACCGGCTGGGGACAGATAACCTCTACAGCCCGGAAAATTTCGAGATGATTCCCTATCTGGACAATGCGCTGCGCGCCCATGCCCTTTTCAAGTGCGACAAAGACTATATCGTGCGCAACCACGATGTCATCATCGTGGATGAATTTACAGGGCGTCTGATGGAAGGCCGCCGCTATAGCGAGGGGTTGCACCAGGCCATCGAAGCCAAAGAAGGCGTCAAGGTCCAGAAAGAGTCCATGACGCTGGCGACGGTCACCTTCCAGAACTTCTTCCGCATGTATAACAAGCTCGCCGGCATGACCGGCACGGCCAAAACCGAAGAAGAAGAATTCCAGCGCATCTACAATCTGGAAGTGGTCGCCATCCCCACCTATCGCCCAGTTGTGCGCGACGACATGCCCGACCTGGTCTATCGCGCCCAGGAAGCCAAATTCCAGGCGGTGATTGATGATATTTTCCACGCCCACGAACGGCAACAGCCGGTATTGGTGGGTACGGTTGCCATCGAAACCAGCGAACTGGTGAGCCGGCTGCTCAAGCGGCGGGGCGTCGATCACGAAGTGCTCAACGCCAAAAACCACGAACGCGAAGCCACGATTATTGCCCAGGCCGGGCGTCCCGGCGCGGTGACGATTGCCACCAACATGGCCGGGCGTGGTGTAGACATTCTGCTGGGCGGCAACCCCGAAGGCATGGCCCGCGAACAGCTGCGCAAGGAAGATATCGACCTGGCCGAAATTCCCGCCCAGGCGTGGAACGATTGTCTGGATATGCTCAAACGGGGCAAAGACCCCACCACCGTCTATCAGACACGCTGGGCAGAAGTGCTGCAAGAGAAGCACACCGATGTCGCGCGCGACCGCGAGTTGGTGCGTTCGCTGGGTGGGCTGCATGTGGTAGGCACCGAACGCCACGAAGCGCGCCGCATCGATAACCAGTTGCGGGGCCGCGCCGGGCGTTTGGGCGATCCCGGCACCAGCCGTTTCTATCTGAGCCTGGACGACGAACTCATGCGCCGCTTTGGGGGCGAACGCATCCAGGGCATCATGTCGCGCCTGGGCGTGGAAGACGATCTGCCCATCGAGGCCGGTCTGGTAACCCGCGCCATCGAAAATGCCCAGACCAAGGTCGAAGGCCACAACTTCGATGTGCGTAAACATGTGCTGCAATATGACGAAGTGGTGAACGAGCAGCGCAATCGCATCTATGAACAACGCCATCGCATTCTCACCGAGCCTTCGATGAAGGCTTCGGCCCAGAATATGATCGCCGAAGAAATTGGCTTGCAGGTAAACAATTTCCTCTCCAGCCAATATGAAGAAGAATGGCCGCTGGACGATCTGGAACAGGCGTTGCGCGGCATTTTCGTGTTGCCCGAAGACTTGAACGCAGAAGCCTGGCGCAGCCAGAAAAAAGACGAGATCAAGGAAGAAGTCACCAAACTGGCGCATGGCATCCACACCGCCAAAGAAGCGGAAGTGGGCGAGGAAGCCATGCGTCGGGTCGAAAAGTCCATCATGCTCTGGGCGGTCGACAATCGTTGGGTACGGCATCTCACCGACCTGGACCGTCTGCGCGAAGGGATCGGCCTGCAAGCCATTGCCCAGATGGATCCCCTGGTCGCCTACAAGCGCCAGGCCTTTGAGATGTATGGCGAATTGATGGGCGAAATTCGCGGCGATATTGTGCGCGCGGTGCTGAATATCCAGGCCCAGAAACAGGAAGCCGTCACCGCCCCCACCCCCATCGCTCGCAACATCCGCACCAATCGCGATGCAAATGGGACCAACGGCACGCAGCAGACCGTGCGCAAAACCGGCCCCGAACTGGGACGCAATGATCCCTGCTGGTGTGGCAGTGGCAAAAAGTATAAGAGTTGCCATATGAAAAGTGATCGCGCCACCAGCGACGCGCCCCAGCGTGTGCCTGTGCGCTAGGCAGATGATTTAATCACCTTAATCACCTTAATCACCGAGGTCGGTGTGTCTTACGCGACAGGCACACCGGCCCCGGCTTGCTCAATCCCACGTTCCTCCGCTTTGCTCGACAAGCCACGGGATATACCCGACC
>JBBDIO010000086.1:1722-22980 GCA_040880365.1 Litorilinea sp. | reverse complement strand
TGCTCAATCCCACGTTCCTCCGCTTTGCTCGACAAGCCACGGGATATACCCGACCTGCGCGCTACCCGACGCCAGTCAGCCGCGGCTACTGAAGGTCAGCCGCGGTCAACGGGTTACCCGTTCACATGAACAGGTGTTGTATTTTCTATGAGTGTACTTTTTCTAGGCGCGCATATGTCCATTGCGGGCGGTGTCAGTTTTGGATTGGATCGGGCCGGCTCGGTTGGCAGCAACGCGGTCCAGGTCTTCACCAAGAACAACCGCCAGTGGAAAGGGCCGGCCATTGATCCCGATGATGTGGCCCGCTGGCAAGACGAAATGCCCGCGCAGCAGATCGAAAAAGCGGTCAGCCACGCCAGCTATCTGATTAACCTTGCCAGCCACAAAGACGATCTGTGGGAAAAGAGCGTGAACGCGCACAAGGATGAAATCGCGCGTGCCCACGCCTATGGCATCCCCGGCATTGTGCTGCATCCCGGCGCACATACGGGCAGCGGCGTCGAAGCAGGCGTGGCGCGCATCGCTGCCGCGCTCAACCGCATCCACGCCGAAACGCCCGACGCGGCCAATACCCGCACCTATCTGGAGCTAATGGCCGGACAGGGCACTACCATTGGCCGCAATTTTGATGAGCTGCGCCAGATCATGGAACAGGTAGATGATCCGGCGCGCGTCGCCGTCTGTGTAGATACCTGCCACGCCTTTGCTGCGGGCTACGATCTGCGCGACGCGGCCCAGTATGAAGCCATGCTCGAAGAAATGGACAAAGCCGTGGGGCTGGAAAAATTGCGCTGCTGGCATTTCAACGACAGCAAGGGCGCGTTGGGCAGCCACGTAGACCGTCACACCCACATCGGCGAAGGCGAAATTGGCGAAGACGCGTTCGGACGCATCCTCAACGATGCGCGCTGGGCCGAAATTCCCATGTTGCTGGAAACGCCCAAAGACGACGATCTCCAGGACGATGTGCGCAATCTGGCGCGCCTGTGTGCGCTGGTGAACGATGCCGCCCGCGTGCCGCCCGGCCTGCGCAAGCCAGATTAATCGCTTTTTTGGATGGCCTGTTTAAGGTATATTTGGGGTAGTATGCGCTGGTGAACCACCGTTCGATGGAGGAGATTCGGGCTGTCGGCCAAAGATGGTGTGCCGGCAAACTGCGACATGCCGGTGGAGGAGCTTTTTCATGATTGAAGTTGCACAGTCGCACCAAAAACCTGCCGCAGCGACGCAAGCGTCGCAAGTGACGATGGGGCAGGCGCAGGGACAGACGACTATATGGGAAAACCAGAGCTATTCCGCCTATGTAGAAGCGGTGGCGCGCTTCCCCTACTTGCAGGTTGAATACATCGCTGGAGACATTGTCATGGCACCTGCCCCCACCCCCCGCCATCAGATTGCATCGGCAAATCTCATGTTTGCGCTCCAATCCTACAGCCGCCAGCACGGGCTGGGGATGGTTCTGGCCGCGCCGCTGGATGTACAGTTGGAAGCAGAGACATCCATTGTGCAACCGGATGTTATCTTCATTCGCCAGGCGCGCACCCAGGACTTGATCCAGGAGCAAAGTATTCAGGGCGCGCCCGATCTGATTATCGAGATTCTCTCGCCCTCCACCGCGCGCGTAGACCGGGCGGTCAAGCTACAGCTCTACGCCCGGCACCTCGTGCCCGAATATTGGATTGTGAATCCCACGGATCAGACAGTCGAAGTGTATACGCTGCAAGCCCAGGGCTATCTGGTAGCAGGCATCTATACACCAGAGGAGAACATCACTGCCGGGCTATTTGCCCAGGCGCAAATCCGCGTCGGGAACATCTTTGGCCCCGCCGCCAACGCTGGCGACGGACAACCAGAAACCGGACCAGGGGCGCAATCGCCCCCCGCGGCCTGATTGCACTCAAATCTCAGCGCAGCATGTCAGCCTGACGATTTTGCCACATCCACCAACACCTTTGCCACGGTGGGCGGGTGGAGCAGCATATTGGCGTAGTTGGCATTTGCCATAGGACAGGCGCACTCCTTGCGCTTGATGCTGCCCCGCAGTTGCTCCATGGCCGCGCTGCGCCAGATCGGCGTAATGTCATAGCCGTGATCGCGCACATTGCCCGCCGATTCCGCTCGAATACAACAACTCCACAAATCGCCATTGGGCGCAATATGACAGCTCGCCCAGCCTGCATAGCAGGGGATCACCTGGTCGCGCTCGTGGAGCACGCGCTTGGCAAACTGATAATACTGGGCGCGGAAGGCCTGGGTCACACGGGCGATACCCTTGGCAGGTGTCCGCCGCGCCTGCTGGCTCAAAAAGTCGGCAATCTCATCATAATCATCGGGGCGCGGCGTAATCCCCCACCCCACCGTATCCAGCTCTACCCGTTCTTCCGCCACCTCTGTGATATAGCTGTCCGGCTCCAGAAAGCGCAGACCCGCATAGATCTCGCGGAAGCGATGCACGTTAAAGCGGCTCACCACCGTGTGCACAGTCAACACCAGATTCGGGTACTCTTCCTGCAACGCCTTGAGCTGTTTCCAGGTCTCCATCGAGAGCGCCCAATTGCCCTCTACCCCGCGAATGTCGTCGTGCTCGTCGCCCACACCGTCCAGACTCAGGTTGATGCCAATCGTAGATTTGGGACATTCGCGGCACATGCGCGCGGTCATCTCGATCACCCGGTCGGTCAACATGCCATTGGTGGGGATGGTAATCACTTCGGGGCGACAGTGCTGATAGGCGCGGATCACCACTTCGTCCAGGTCTTTGCGCAAAAAAGGTTCGCCCCCCGTAAAGGTGAGATAGAAGGGCGACCGCCCCAGCGAAGCAAAGACCCGATCCCACTCATCCACGCTCAGGTCATCGTTGGGTTTGCGCCAGACATCACAGGTGCGACATTTGCTGTTGCAGCGAAAGCTGACGCTGATGACCACCGAAAACGGCTTGATCCGCGGGCGTCCAAAGGTGCGAAATGCCCAGTAGAGGGGCAATTTGGCAAGCAATCCGATCATGAAATGCGCCTGTCTCTAGCATAAACAAGGCCCGTCCCCGGAATGGGAAGCGGGCCTGATTTCCAATATCCAACTGCCATGCGAAAACCACGAATCACAAAGCGACGAATCACGCAGTGCCAAACGGTTGCAATCAGGCCGCGACCGCGGTTTTCTTGCCCTTGCCGCTTTCCGCGGTCTGGTCTTTGCTGCCAATGAAGAAGCGTTTGACCTGGGCCATGGTATTCGGCAGATTCGTCCAGTTTTCCTTGAACATCATCTTCTCCAACACCCGCTCCGGGCGATAGAGATAGAAACGGCGATAGGCATCGCGCCATTTCTTCACCACCAGTTCGGGATCATAGCCGGTGTTCATGGTGAAGCGCGCCTTCTGCTCGTGAATGGCAAAATCAGACCACGTATCGGCAAAGACCTGCCCGCCCTCTTCGATCTGATCGTACATGGCGGTGCCGGGGAAGGGCGCGGCCAGCATAAAGTTCGCCAACTCCGGATCCAGTTCCAAAGCCAACTGGATGGTCTTTTCCATCGTTTCTTCGTTGTCGCCGGGCATACCAAAGATGAAGAAACCCATCGTTTGCAGATTGGCGGCTTTGGCGTTGGCGAATGTCTCGCGCACCATATCCACCGTCTGCCCCTTTTTGATGACGTTGCGCAACATGCCTTCGTCGCCGTTTTCCACACCAAAGCCCACGCGCTTGCAGCCCGCAGCCTTCATCAACTGGAACAATTCCAGATCGCTGTGGTTTACCTTCATGCCATGCACAGTGACCCACGGCACGGTGTTCAGCCCCTCTTCGATGAGTCGGCGGCATAACTCTTTGGCACGCGGTAATTTCAGGTTCCAGATATCATCGGTCATGCCGATCTCAGTCGCGCCCAGCCCATTGACCAACCACTTCCACTCTTGCACCACGCTTTCCACCGAGCGCGCGCGCCAGGTATCGCCGGTCACCGGCTTGGAACAGAAGGTGCATTGATAGGGGCAGCCGCGGCTGGTGAGAATCGTGAAGCTGCGGGCGTGGGGGTCCAAACCATCGGTCAACGGCTGAAGATTGGTATAGCGGTCAATCTTGAACAAATCGTGCGCGGGAAAGGGCAGCTTGTCCAGATCCGGAATCATAGGACTTTCGGGGCTGGCGACCAGCTCTTCACCGTGGCGACCGTGACGGAAGTGAATCCCCGGCAACATTTCGGGCTTGCGCCCTGCTTCCAGCGTATTCACTAGGTCCAAAAAGCTATATTCGGCTTCGCCCTTGAAGACATAGTCCACATATTCGGTATGCGGCGCCTGCATGGATTCCATTGGCATAATCGTAAGATGCGGCCCGCCCAATACCACAATCAGGCCCCGCTTTTTGCAAAACTGCGCCATTTCCCATGCGTCAGGAATCAGCGGCGTCGTCGCCGTGATCCCGATGAGGTTATAGGGCTTGCCCTGCGCGTTCGCCAGATCCAGGTAATAGTCTACTTCCACATCTTCAATGGCCGCATCGTAGATAAAGACCTCGTGCCCGCCTTCGCGCAGTACGCCCGCCAGATACCCAAGCCCCAGGGGAATATGTTTGCGCTCGCTCCACACTTTTGCTTCGGGGCTAGCCAAAATAATTCGCATTTAGATTGAACCTTCCGCTTCCATTTGTTTGCGCAGACCGCTCTTTTCCTTGCTGGGCAAGAAAGTCCGCATTGCAATGCGCACGTTGCGATGCAGGTTGAACCAGAAATCCTTGGTCTTCAACCGGCGTATTACCGGAGAAGGGCGCAGATAGAACTGGCGATAGGCCTTGCGATACATTTCCTCGACCAATTCTGCGGTCATATCGCCCATTTCATAGCGGGCCTTCTGATCGAAGAACACATAGTCTTCCCAATCGTTAATCAGGAAACGCCCTTGCCGCTTGACCATCTCATAGACTTTGGTGCCGGGATAGGGGGTCATCATGGAGAAATTGGCGATGACCGGGTCCAGCTCAATCGCAAAGTCGATAGTGCGCTGCATAGATTCGCGCGTCTCACCGGGCAAGCCAATGATCAGGAATGCAATCGTTTCCAGATCGATTTCCTTGGCATTCTTAAAGGCCTGGCGGATGGTATCCAGATCGATCTTCTTGTCGATGGTCTTCAGAATCTCTTCGTCGCCGGTTTCCACGCCAAACGCGGTGCGTTTCAACCCGGCTTGCTTCAACAGCGAAAGCAGTTCCTTGCTGGCGAGATTGGCGCGGATGCCATTGACAAAAATCCACGGCACATGATTCAGCTTGTTTTCGATGAGCTTGGTTGCCAGCTCTTCCAGGCGCTTCACGCGGATATTGGCGCTGTCGTCCAGCACGCCGATCTCCTGCGCGCCCAGGTCTTCGACCAGATGCTTCCATTCGGCCAGCACACTTTCGGGGCTGCGGCTGCGCCACTTGATGGGCATAATACTCTGGCTGCAAAAGGTGCAGCGATAGGGACAGCCCCGGCTGGTGAGAATGCTGAAACTGCGGGCGCCGTCCACATGGTCGGTGGCGGGCTGCAAGTTGGTATAATTTTCCATCTTGAACAGATGATAGGCAGGCCAGGGCAGGCTATCCAGATCGGCAATTGGCGTGCGATCCGGGTTGTTGTGAATGCGCCCGTCGGTGGTCTTATAGGTGAGGCCCAGGCAATCCTGGAAAATTTCGTTCTCCGAATGCATAAAGGCGTCGGTGTGATAGTCGGGCTGGTCCTTCAGATAGGTTTCCAGACGCGTGCATACCTCAACCCAGGCGTCTTCGCCTTCGCCCCGCACCACCACATCCACATAGGGCTTCTCGCACGATTCTTCGGGCAAGACGCTCACATGGGGGCCGCCCAACACCAGCAGACAGTCGTGGGCTTCCTTGATGGATTTTGCCGCGCGCCACGCCTGTTTGACCTGGGGCGTATTGGCCGTGATGCCCACAATATGGGGGCGATATTCGGCGACAAATTCGGCCACCGACTGCTTTTCGATATCGGCGTCGAAGATCACCACTTCATCGCCGCGCTTCTCACTCACCGCAGCCAGATAGGCCAACCCCAGGTGGGGCGTGGTACGCGTATCAATCGGCAATCGAAATTTCGGATTTATTAAAGCAACACGCACAGGAATTCCTCCTCTGTATTGCGACTATTCTATATTGCGACTATTCTGTATTGCGGCCACGTTATATGCGCCGCACGCCGCTTATGCCCCAAAAGCATCAGATGTCGCGATTCTATCACGACCTAGCCCATCAAATCAAATTATTATGAAAGGTTTCATAATAATTACCCAAGCCTACAGCACTCACGACCAATCAACAACTCGCGCCCCGGTTGGCTGACGTATTTTACGACGTCTTTCACTGCCTGTCAGACGCACAAGGTATCAATAGGTCCCCACACTGGAATCTATCTGTTCGGACCAGGCCGCAATGCCGCCATCCATGTTCCAGACATTGGTCCAGCCTTGTTGGCGCAACCACGCCACAACCTGGGCGCTGCGTGTGCCGTGGTGACAAAAGACCACGATCTCTGCATCGGGTTCAGTGGCAGCCACAGGCAAAGCGGCAACCTTCTCCTGCGCCAGCCGGCTCAGAGGAAGACAGGTAATGCCCGCATGGTCGATACGGGCAAGATTGTGTTCATCGGTCTCGCGCACATCCAAAAAGACAAAAGTGTCGGCGGCGTCCAATTTGCGCTGAACATCGTGCACGCTGATTTCGGGTGCGCCATACGGATTCGGCATGATAGTCTCGATCTGGTTTACTGATGGTGTATAGCCTGGAAAAATCGCCTGCGCTTAGCCGCCGGGAATATGCTTTGTGAACGATAGATACTCACCAGCGCTGTAGGTCACCGCTCCTGCGGTGACAAGCACAGTCGCTACTCAACAAGCTGTCACGCCAGGAGACGTGACCTACGCCAGATGCACAATTGAAGTTAACCGTGTATCACCTAGCCCCCGGGATTTTCGGGCTGCCGGTTATAGAGCGCCGAAATATCCAGGTCGGTGATGGCGTTGACGCTCTGAATTTCGCTGAAATTCTCTTTCAGCAAGCGTTGAATGCCCAGCTTCATGGTCAACAGGCTGATAGGGCAATCGATACACGCGCCCAACATGCGCACATGCGCCACGCCCTTCGCATCAACCTCCAACAATTCCACATCGCCCCCATCCAGAAACAGGGTAGGACGATAGCCATCCAAAACGGCCTGGATACGCGCATTCAGACTTGCATCCTCATGCGCAGCGGCACTGTGATTATTGGCACTGTGATTATTGGCACTGTACTTGTTGGCTGTGTTGCTCAAATCTGCGCTGCGTTCAGCCATGCTATTTCACTTGTCCATCTGACATATACATCACTTGCCCACAAAATTTATCCACAAATCGTTTCCTGGCATAGAACCGGCACAGGAACGGCGAGGAGTTGCCCCCTCGCCGCCCCATGCAATAGCCAGACTTGCGCCGGTTGCGGTGCAATGGCCGCTATCGCTTATCTATGCTAAAAGTTGTCCTGCACGAACTTAGTGACCGCAGTTCTGTTCGCCCACCGCTTCGCCTGTGTGAGTCTGCGCGGTGCGGAAGCTGCTGCCACAGCCACAGGAACTCGTGGCCTGCGGGTTATCAATGTGGAACCCGCCGCCCATCAGATTGTCTACATAGTCGATGTTGGCGCCTTCTACATAAAAGAGGCTGGTGGCATCGATAATCACCTTCATGCCATGCTGTTCAAAAACGGCATCTTCTTCGCTAGGATTGTCGTCGAAGGTCATGCCATACTGCATACCGCCACAACCGCCGCCCTTGACAAAGACGCGCAGGCCGTGGCTTTCGATCATGCCTTTTTCCGTCATAATGCCGCTCAATTTCTCGGCAGCCGTCGGTGTAAGCGTTACCATGGTTGAATTTCTCCTTGCAGAAATTTCTTGCAGAAAATTATTGGTAATTTGTAATTGGTGTTGTAGGGCGCACGCATGGAACCTCGACGCCCACTTGCCAATTACTGATTACAAAATACCCAAATCGATTAGATGATTGCAACATGTATACAGACCGCAATCTGCTGCCCGATTTTGACAGCGCTATTCTGACTGCGAGATTGCCTGGGGCGGTCTTTAGCCGCCGATCTGATTCATGGCCCGGTTGGCGGCAAATTCGCCTTGTGCCAGCCCATGTCCCCACGGTTTGTGATATGAACCTTCGCGCATGAGCGTGCGCACTTCTTCAAAGCTCGCCCCTGCGCGCAACGGCGTCAACAAGTCTACTTCATCATCGCGCAGCAGACAGAGACGCAGCTTCCCGTCGGCGGTGAGACGCACGCGCCCACAGCCCTGGCAAAACGGCTCGGTCACGCTGCTGATAAAGCCCAGTGTGCCCATTGCGCCGGAAATCCGATAGGGGCGACTGGGGTCCACAAAATCATAGCTTGCTTCTTCCAATGGCCCAAAGACGGCTTCTACCTGTTCACGCATTTCACGGAACGAAACCACATTAGCCTGCTGAAAATCGCTGACTTCGCCAAAGGGCATCATCTCGATAAAACGCACTTCCCAGTCGTTCTCCAGGGTCATACGCGCCAGATCGATAATATCTTCCTGGTTAAAATCACGCACCACCACACAGTTGAGCTTCATGGGGCGCAGGCCGGCAGCTTCGGAAGCGCGAATGCCGCGCCACACCTCGTCGATGTGTCCCCAGCGGGTAATCCGCTTGAATTTTTCGGGGTTGAGCGTGTCGATGCTGATATTGACGCGCTTCAGACCGGCATCGGCCAACGGCTGGGCCAGTTTATCCAGCAAAATGCCATTGGTGGTCATGGCAATATCCTTGATGCCCGGCGTTTGGGCAATCGCCCGCACAATCTCCACCACATTGGGGCGAATCGTAGGCTCGCCCCCGGTGAGCCGAATTTTATCCACGCCCAGGCTCGCCGCCACCTGTACCAGATAGATGATTTCCTCATCCGACATCAGTTCCTGGCGCGGGCGAAAGTGCATGTTTTCGGGCATACAATAGACACAGCGCAAATTGCAGGCATCGGTCAGGCTGATGCGCAGATAGTTAATGCGCCGCCCATAGCTGTCAAACGTCTGCTCGATGGGAAACCCTGTGGGCAGCGGCCCAATGGAAACGTTGCCCAATCGGGAATCGCCCACACCCTGGGGATAAAGCTCAATATTTTCCATTGCGCCTGCCTTTCTTGTCGCGTTCGTGTCCACTATTTGCTGACTCAAACCGAAACCCGCAATTCAATCCGCTGGGGACCTACCGCCGCAGCCGTCTGACCCTCACAGCACGCTTGTGGATGGTCTTGTATCTGATCCTGGATCTGATCCTGAACCTGATAGGTGCAACAGCGATCATCATCGGCCATCGATTGGGTGCGCGTACAGGGTTGCCCCACCAGCCGATTGATCAGAGCCTGGTCCATAATACAGAGTTCCGGGTGTTCTTCGGCCACATCGGCATAGGGACAGTTGCATTTGTGCAACAGAAAATTGCCCGTCGCCGCGCCGGCGTCCGGTTCCCAGCGCGCCAGATAGCCGCGCGTCGTGAGAAAATCGGCCACCCGCGCCAGCCGCTCGGCAGTCGGCAGCTGATCCAGCGCCGCCAAATCCAGCTCGCCCGCCAAATCCGTAGCCATGGCCCGAAACGCAGCCTCCACCTGTTCGGCAGGCAGCACGCTCTTAAGCTGGCGCACCAGCCCCGCGGCCAGCGCCGCAAAATTATCGGGAAAATACTCGGCGGCCTCGGTGGTCAGCGCATAGACCTGTTGCGGTCGGCCCACATTGCCCTTACGCTCCAGCCGGTCCACACAAATCAGGTTATCACCCTGCAAGATATCCAGATGGTGGCGCACCGAAACCGGGGGCATATGCAGCCAGCCCGCCAGTTCGGAGACCGTCGCGCTCTCTTTCTCTTTCAATAGTTCGAGAATATGTTTGCGAACGGCGTGCACAGCTCACCCTCTTTGCCCAGACGTTACCCAAAACTTTCAACGAAAAATGTATGTCTTTCTTATACCACAGGGGACATAGACTGTCAATTATTATGAAAATGATGATAAATATTATAGAACTGGTGAATCGGGGGCAAGTGGGTCTGAGAATCTGCCCCAGCCGGCTACCCCACTCCGCAACGCGTACGGTCAAATGCCCACACCACGGCAAACCCCTGCCGATGGAGCAAGGTAAAGTCGCGATTGTCCAGCAACCAGGCTTCGGGGAACAATGTCTCGTTGGGCGGCGCATAGGTTCCCTGGCGTTGCCCCTGATAGACATGAGTAATACCCGCAGCGCAGAGCAGCCCGCGCAACTGCGCAGAATCGCCGCCACTGGCCCGAATACCCAGCACCAACTGGCGCATGGCTTCCTTATCTACCTGCGGGGCGACGGTTTCCATGGTATAGGTAATGGGCAAAACATTCACCGCGCGTTGCGTATAAAAGGGCAACCACCATCCCGCGTCGGAACCGACCACCGCCATATCACTAAACGCGAGGAAGCTATTCGCCAGAAATTGGGCATCGGCGGGAACTTCCGCCGCGATCCACGCCATGACAGCCAAATCTTCGGGGGCCACCAGCGCATGGACCGGATTGATAATCGTCGCTTGTTGGTGCGCCCCCCAATATGCGCCCAGGCCCAGCCCCACCGCCAGCGCCGCGCCCGCCAGATTCCGGCGCAAGCCACCCAACGGCGACGTGCGACGCATCAACTGGTCAAAAACCCACCAGACAAACCAGCCAATCGGCACGGCGAACACCACATAAACGCCGATTACCAACAGAAAGTTGGAGACCAACCCGCTGCCGCGCAGACCCACCAGTGCCGGATTGCTCACCAGAAACGTCAGCCCCGCCCACAGCACCAGCGGCACACCCAGTCTGGGCGCACGCCACACCGCAACCAGCAGACTCACGCCGCCCAGTATCACCAGCCACAGGGGATAATAGTCGAGCGCCACACCCCACATCACCAATTCGTCCGCTGCGGTCTGAGAATCTGCCGGCGCGCTGATAGAGCCTGCCACGGTAGTCAAATGGCCCTGTCCCAGGCGCAAGACCCACGGCCCCGCCAGTATCCCTGCGCCCAGCGCCGCCAACCCCGCCCAGAGCGTGGCCCGCGTCCATTCGCTCGGCTCTGGGGGCAGAGACCGGCGGGCGCGCCACAGTCCCCACAAGGCCCAGGCTACGCCTGCCGCACCGCCCACCATCGCGACCCGATAGTGGGTCAGCACCAGCCCCGCGGCCAGCAACGCCGTCACCAGGGCGAGCGCGCGCCTTTCCGCCCCCTCTCTAGCCACAGGCGAAGGCGCGCCCGCCGGTCTCTGTCCCCAGAGCCGGTCGAAACACCAGACCAGCGCGGGCAGCAGAATCTGCGCGCCCAGCTGGGTATAGCGTCCCCAGTTTGTATAAAACCCGGGCATAGTGGAAACCAGCCCCGCCACGCCCACCGCCAGCACGCCCACCCACGCATTGCGCCCGCTCAGCCGCCAGGCCAGCGGGTAGAGGACCACCACCGCAAACACGTTGAACAGCTGTCCACCCCACAACAGAGCGCGGTCGGCGGGAAGCCCCGTCGCCGCGGCCCAGACCGTTATATTCGCATGGAGTCCGGCATGATACGTGAAGGTTTCCAGGGGCGCATAGGGCAGCCAACTCTGGAACAATCCGCCATGTTCCAGCATCAACTGCACAATCAGCGCATGATGCACAGAATCTCCCCAGGCGGGTGCAACCATCTCGCGCACGGCCCACCAGCGGGTAAAGCCGATCACAGCCACCAGCGCAATCAGCGCAACGGCAGGCCACAGATCAAAGTCCGGCGCGGGCTGCGTGTTCGCTCGGCGTGCGCGCCGCAGCCCCAACACCATCTGCCCTATCAACGCGGCCGCGCCCAGCGCGCCCGGTCCCCACACCACCCACAGCCCCGCTTCCAGCCCCATCCACCATGCCCACAAATAGAGCAGCGGATAGAGCGCCATGCTGAGCGCAATGGCGATGCCCACGCGTTCGGGCAGATGCCACTCGTCTGTCGGGCGCGGCAAAAAGCCCAATAGCGCATAGCCGGGAAGAACAAATAGAAAAACTGCCACCAGAGGATACAGAAGGGCGCTCACGCAAAACCCACTGGCTTACTCGTTGCCATGCTGATGCGTGGATTCCAAAATGGGCAGATGGAGGATGCTCGCAGCCTCCTGGCCGATCACATAGAGCAACCGCAGGTGGGATTCGTCGAATACAGTGAGATGTGGGCGGCCGGTTGAGTCTAACATCAAGTCCAACTGCGAGGAAGGCCCCATACTGGCGCTGAGTCTCACCCCACTGACCACTTTCTCTGTCCACCCCTCGGACCCACGCACGGTATAGCGCACTTGCCCGGAATTGTAATCATAATAGGCTGCTACTGGCGTGTCGTCTGCGGTCAGATCCAGCATCACATTCATGGGCGACACGTCTTCGCCGCTCGCCAGGGTTTCGATCTGCCATTGATCCCCTACCCGAGTGGCATATTTCACATCGCGGGTGCGATCGATGATGTAGACAATGTGGGGTGTGCCGTCCGCAGCAAGTTTCAGATCGACATTGTATCCCACGGCAAGATTTTCAACAGTAGAAGTCTCCCAGTCCTCGCCAGTCCAATAGGTATAGAGCAGATCACCTACAAGCGGACTCATCATTCCCCCCGATCTGGCCCCGCCGTGGGCAATGTGGGGATTCCCTGCCTCATCCACAGCCAACGCAGTGAACGCGATATCGCGTACATCGCTCTGGGTTGCCACTTCCACACTCCACCCCGCGTTGCCTGTGCGTTTGCCATAAAAAAGATGGCCGTCGAGGCTCAGACTGCTGACGTGCAGTGTATCGGCTGTGTCCACGGCGATGGAAAACGCGCCATCCGCCAGGAAGGGCACGGTCTCGGTGAACCAGGTCTCATTCTGGCGATACGCATAGCGCATCTCAAACTGGGGCTCGCCAAACTCAGGATCGACGCGATAAAGAACATACGGCGTGTCGGAAGAATCCAGCGCCAAATCAAAAACGCGGCTAAACACCGGGTCAATCGTCTCGCGGGGGGCGCTTTCGACATGCGGGGTTCTGTAGAAGAGTGACCCGCCGGGCCTGATCGAGCTATACACCACGTGGCCGCGGTCCTGGCTATCCAATTGGAGCGACGGATGCTCCCCAATGCGGGTCTCAAATGGACTGATCGCCACAGTTTCCCACTCACCTGCGCTGGACACGGCATAGTTGAGGCGGTCACTGTCAAAATAGGCCAGGTGCAATTCGCCCTCGTGAATCGCCAGCCGCCCCGCGCCCTCACTCACTGGTGTGCGGGGGATGTCAATGGGCTGCCACTCGCTACCGTTCCAGGCAGTCAGCCGCAGCTCAAAGGTAAATGTACCTTCAGGCTCGCTGGGAATCCTAACCGAGTGGAGCAGATAGGGCGCGCCGCCTGCATCAAAGGCCAGGTCGAGTGGGGAATAGGCAGGCTCCGCCAGGTCTATCGGACGCTGCACCCACGCGCCCTCCTGGCGGGTTGCATAGTGCAACGCCCCGTCGAAATAGTAGCCAACGCCGGGAATTCCCTCTGGATTTTGCAGCGCAAAGGCGACGTTGCTGCCCGTGGCTATACCGCCAATGTTTTCAATCTCCCATTGGTCCAGAATATCGGTGGTTTGGTAGGCATAACGCAACACATTGCCATTGGCATAGACCAAATGGCGATCACCGCCTAATCCTTCAGCGAACGCAGGCGCGCGGATAGTTTGAGATGAATTGTGGTCTACGGTCTCAGTCTCCCATCTGCCTGGCCCTGGCTGAATCGCGTATTTCAGAGAGTGGCCTGTGCTGTCTACATAGGCAATTTGTGGCTGGACAGCCGGGCCGAGCGCGATGGCGGTGCTGCTGCACGTAGTATCGACGAGTTCCTGTTCCCATTCCAGACCTGTCCACTGCGCATAATAAAGATACCCTCCGGCACAATAGCTCATGTGGGGCACATCCAAACCAGATAGCGCCATCGCCACGCTCGCGCCCGCACCGGGTGCGAAGACTTCTGTTTGCCACGTCTGGCCGTCTGAATAAGCATATTCCAGCACAGTTCCGCCATAGGCGATATGGGAATTCCCGTCGGAATCCACGGCAAATCCAAAGCTGCTAGAATCTTGTCGATAGTTGGTTTCCAGGGTGGAGATCGACCACGTCATGCCTCCAGTAGCGATGTCCCCAATAGCAGCATGAACAACAGGTAGGGCAGACCGACCCATGCTAGCCATCAGCAGCCATAGACCGATTCCGACGAAACTGCTCATCGCGAGTCGTCTAAAAACCGGACGCGCCAAATCGTGGGGGGGGGCGAAGTTCGCATTGAAAAAGCTCCTCAGGTAGAAAAAGTTTGTGGCATATCGAACGTACATGACTCGCGGGCCTGACGCTACACACCCTCCGCCAGCGCCTGCCGTTCATACCAGCTTGCACAGATTTCCGCGAAGATGGTATCCAGCGACTTGCTGATGTTCCAGGCCGGATAGTGGGCGCGCATTTTGCTCAGATCCGAGTAGTAGCAGATGTGGTCGCCCACCCGGTTCTTGTCGCTGTAGACATAGTGCATGGGCAGGCCCGAAATCGCTTCGACCTTGGCAAACGCTTCCAGAATGGAAATGCTGTTCGCCTTGCCGCCGCCCAGGTTATAAACTTCCCCGGCGCGGGGCGCACGCATAAATTCGGCCATAAATGCCACCACATCGTGCGAATGAATGTTGTCGCGCACCTGCTTACCCAGATAGCCGAAGATGGTGTATTGCTTTTCTTGCAGATTGCACTTGATGAGATAGCTCAGAAAGCCATGCAGCTCTACCCCGCTGTGGTTGGGGCCGGTGAGACATCCCCCGCGCAGACAGCAGGTAGGCATGTTGAAATAGCGCCCATATTCCTGCACCAGCACATCGGCGGCAGTTTTCGACGCGCCAAAGAGCGTGCGCGTGGTCTGGTCGATGGCGAGATTTTCGGCAATGCCGTTGGCAAAGTCGGGGTCGGCATAGTCCCAGCGCGTCGCGTGTTCGGTCATGGCGATGCGGTTGGGCGCGTCGCCATAGACCTTGTTGGTAGACATGTGGATAAAGGGTGATTCGGGGCAGAACTGGCGCGTGGCTTCCAGCAGATTCAGCGTGCCCACGGCGTTGATATCGAAATCATCAAAGGGGATGCTGGCCGCCCGGTCGTGGGAAGGCTGGGCCGCGGTGTGAATGATGGCATCGGGACGCAAATCCCGGAGCAGATCCAGAATTTGCGCCCGTTCGCGGATATCCAGTTCATGGTGGCGGAAATTGCCAAACGCGGCCACCAGGCGTTGCTGATTCCAGCGCGTATCGCCCTGGGGGCCAAAAAACTGCGCGCGCATGTTGTTGTCTACGCCATGCACAGCATAGCCCTGGCGCGCGAAATAGGTCACAACTTCGCTGCCAATCAGCCCACTGGAGCCAGTAACCAGAATCTTTTTCATCGCGCCAGGCTACTCAACCCACTGGGGATCCAAATCATCCGCCGGGCTATTGGTCAGATTGCGCACGTCGCTGCCATCTACATTCACCACATAGATATCGAACACATCATCTACCTGGGCATCGAAAACGATCTGCGTGCTATCGACTGACCACACAAAATTGTTTTCGCGCGTTTGGGGCGTGTTGGTCACATTCACCACATCGCCGGTAGCAGGATCCAGCACATAGATATCTTGCCCCTCATCGCGATCCGAACGGAAGGCAATGTAGCTTCCATCGGGCGACCAGACCGGATTGGCGTCGTTGGCCGGGTTCTCGGTCAGGTTGCGTCGATTCTCGCCATCGGCATCCATGAGATAGATTTCGGCGTTGCCATCGGCGGTCGCGCGAAAGAGAATCGACTCGCCATCGGGCGACCAGCTGGCATCGCCTTCTTCACGCAAAGCCCCATCCAGGCCCACCGCGCTCAGGTTGCGGCGATTCGCACCGTCGGCATCGACAGCCCACACATTCACCACCCCCGCCGCATTGGAAACAAAGAGCACCGTCTCCCCATCGGGCGACCACTGGGGACCCGCTTCGCGCGTGTTCAGCGCAGTGAGGTTGAGTAGGCCCGGATCATTGGCCGCGGTGACGCAGATATCCAGGTCCTGGATCAGACAGACATAGACAAACAGCTCGGTCTCCGCGGAATAATCGGCATTGCCTGCCTCAAACGCGTCATAGGTCAATTGCCCCACAATCGCGCCCGCAAAATCCAGCAAATAGAGATTGGAATGATTCTGCGCGTCGGTCATCTGCGCGATGAAAAGGCTCAACTCATCTACCCAGCTCAGGCTGTTCACCGTCAACCCGTCGAGGTTAGTCACAGGCGCGGGCAATACTTCCTCGCTGTCCAGATTCAGCAGATACCAGCCGCGTACGCCCGCGCGGGCCTCGTCGCGCGCCGAGGAGAAAAGCAGATGGGGGCCATCGGGGCGCACATAATCCTGGGCAAGGGGTTGCACCTGGGGCGGGGCCAATGGCGATTGCGCAGAAAGGGGAGATTCCGGCGCGGGGACAGCCTCCGGTGCCTCTACAACCGCGGGCGTAGGCTCCGTCGCTACCGGTTCGCCGCCCGGCACATCAACCGGCGCATCACAGGCGACCAAGACCAGCATGGTTAAAACAGTACACACGAAAATTCGTATGGTTCGAGTCATCCAAGGTCCTCCTAAAAGAATACTGAGACCATTGAGGTAGCCCCAATGGTCTCAGTATTGTACTACTATCCATTAACTCTCGAAAGTGTTAGTCGAGGTTGAAGGCATTGAACGTGTACATGGAGTCGCGGGTGGCAGCGTTGGGCGCCGTGTTGCTTTCAGAGTTGACGAAAGCCACAACGTCGGAACCGCTGACCACTTCGATGAGGGCCGAACCGATGAAGCGGCGGGTACCACCACTTTCCCAGGCGGCGTCACTCAGAATGTCGCTACGGGCTGCTTCCACACCGGCACCCTCATAACGGTTGAGGAAGCCACTGGACAGGGTATGCACATAAGACTTGGTGAAGCCCTGGTTCGAGCTGAATTCGCTGTCCGAGGTGTAGGTGATGCGCACCTGCGGGTTCGTGCCGTCGACACTGGCAATGGTCAGCGAAGTGTAGTAGCCGTAGAAATCCGACTGAATCAGGGGCACGCTGATGGTCTGACTGCCCGAAGAAGCGGTCATGCTGTTGTAGGTGCCGGCCTGGTTACCCGAAGCGCCGGTGGCTTCCTGGTTGATCATGGCAACTACAGGCACATTCGATGTCACACCGACCGAACCAAAGAAGCGCGAGTTGGTGCCATAGGGATAGGCGCTGGAAATATCCGAGCCACCCGTGGGGCCATCATAGATGGTGATGGACTCACCTGCCGGGATGGTGTGGTTCGCGCTGATGGGGGCCGACGGCGTCACGAACGGATCGTTCGGGTCCGGGTTGTAGTTGACCGTGACATTGGCAGGCGCAGCACCGGGGTTGGCAATGGTCAGGCTGGCATAGTAGTTGAACCAGTTGCGCAGGTAGGCGGGCAGAATCAAATCGGTGCCGGCTTCGACGCTGGTGAAACCATTATAGGTGAACAGCTTGTCTTGCACGTACTGGTTGGCAACCACGGCGATTTCCACATCGGAAGTCACTTCGGCGCTACCCAGGAAACGGCCGTTGAAGCCTTCACAACCCGAAGGCGCACCCGACAGACCCAGCCCGGTATTGTTCAGCTGGGAAACCGACTTGGAAGCCAGCGAATTCAGGCCACCGGGGACGGTTTCAGACTGACCCGTCGAGCCGGCCAAACAGCCGTCAAACGTCGTCGGGCGGTAGGTGATGGTCACATTCGCGGTATCGCTGCCGCTTACGTTCTGGATGTACAGCTGGGTGTGATAGCCAAACCAGTTGTGCATGATGACCGGGACGGTGACCGAAGTCGCGCCGCCGGTAACTGCGGTGTAGGAGCTGAAGGGTGCAGTCGAGACATTGCTGCCTCCGTCACCCAACTGCTGATTGACGACCGCGGCCAGAGGCTCGGACGCGCTCAGGGTGGCGGAGAACTGACCCGCGCCCAGCTCGTTATCCAGCGCCAGCAACACGGTGGCAACGCCACCATCGCCGCCCACGGGCAGGTCGACCGAACGCACAACGGTGCCCGTATTGTCATAGTACGAGGCGGTGACCGTGGTATCGTTCTCGCCCAGGTTCACAACCTGGTAGCTGGTGAATGTCGATTTCTCATAAGAAATCTGCGCACCGGCGACCGATGACATTACCAATGCCAGGATCGCGGATACGACTACCAGAAACTTCATACGTCGTAATTTCATACTGGATGTCTCCCTCTCAATAATCAGGATCTGCGTGATTGTAGCAAAACTGTCGCTAGTTGATATTTGGCGGCGGCTGCTGTGCAAAATGGCACACGCCGCTTTCACTGATGCAGAGCATAGAGCCAAATACCTTCCGATTCAATACCCTGATCGGGTAATCTTCAACCCCCATCATGCCCAAAATCGCCAATAATCCACTACTACCAATGGGGTATTTACTCGAGTAATAGACAGGGGTAAGCAAGATGGCACGCGAAATGGACAAATAACCGGCGTGGGAGACGCTGCGCATGATCCCACGCGGCTGGCGCCGACCCAATCGGGCCGCTAGCGCGCGAAAAACGTCTTCTGCAAAAAGCGCATTCCGGCCAGAATCTGGTGGACGCGCGCGGCGCTGAGTGTTCCCACATAGGCGCCCAGGCGGGCCTTTTCCACGCTCGAAACTTTCGACACTTCCACCACACTTTGTTTGGGCAGATTGGCCTCGCCCGCATCCAGCAGCACATTGCCCGGCGTTTCGCCCGCGCGGTGCAGGTTCGAAGTCAGCGCGCAGACGACGACGGTGTGGATGCGGCTGTGATTAAACAGGTCGTCCTGCACGATGACATAGGGGTGGGGGACGCAGGGATGAGGGACACAGGGATGAGGAATCGCGGATTCCCGCGCGCCATCTGCCCCGGCTGTGGCATCTTCCGGCCCCGCATATACTGGATAAAAGGTTATCCAGTATATATCGCCCTGGTTGATGACGCGGTTGCCCGCGCCAGTGGGCGGCACGATTTCTGCCGGTTCGCTCATCTGCGTTCATCTCCCAATTCCGGGGTTGATGTGTGCGTATTTTCACCCGGCACAGGCACGGGTGCCGACACAGGTATCAACAAGGCCAGCAACGCCCATACAATATCGTTGAGTGTGTGCAACAGGCGATAAATAAGGCTGAACACAATCGCGGTCGGCAAGGGCATCCACGGCGCGAGGAGCGCAGCCAGCGTAATCTCCTTGAGTCCCAGCCCCGCGGGGATGATGAAGTTCAACAGCGTGACCAGCGTCGCCAGGGTGGAAATCATCATGGCATCGGGGATGCTGATGGCAATGGACGTGGAAAATCCGCGCGCGGCGTAATAGAGGGACAGCGCGGCCAGCGGCCACGGCAACACATACAGCCCTATCCAGGTGAACATCTCCCGGCGCGTGGGCGCACGGTCCAGCCCGGTCTTGCCCAGCCGCCCCAGCACCCAATTTGTAAATTCCACGGCAAAGCCCGAACGCAAGAGCAACGCCGCCACCAGCCCTATCCCCAGCCCCACCAGCCCCAGGCGCACCCACGGCGCAACCGGCATGGTATAGATAGGCAAAAGCGCCACAAAAAAGAGCACACCCGCGGTGCCGATGAGCAGATTTTCCAGAAAGATGCAGTTCAGCACCGCGGCCCCACTCACGCGCATCTGTTTGTATAAAAACAGACGCCCGCCCACATAGGGCAAGCCCGTGGGCAGACGTTTTGCCAGTGTGGAGACGTAGTAGAAGCGCAGATTGGCGGCAAGTTGGCCGAAATTGCCCAGCGCGCGCAGCATGAGGTGCCACACCCAAAAAGTGACCCACAGCGCCAGGGAATGAAAGAGCAACGCCAGCCCAATATAGCCGGCGTGCAGCCGCCACGGGAAAGCCACGATGCTGGCAAAATTGCGCCAGATCAACACGCCCATCAACCCCACCACCAGCAGCGGAATGCCCGCCAGCAGCAGCTTGCGCACCCACGGCTGTTGCAGCCTCGCGCCCACCCGCTGTGTGCCCAGCCATGTATCCGGTTTCATGGAGAGTGCGGCGGTTCGGGCGGCGCGACGCGTGCGCCGGGGTGCTTGGTCAGCACGAAAACCATCTTGGTCGCCATCACCTCGCGCAAACCCGGCAATTGGGATACACCTTCCAACCACGCCAGCAGTTGTTGCGCCTTTGCGCCGCGGCGCGCCAGAAAGTGGCGACCAAAGGGCAACATGCGCGCATAGGCCACACCCAGGCCCACCGCCTCGATCAGATGAAAAAACTCGCCCGCGGTCACCCGGTTCAGCTCCGGCAGATGATCCAGGCGCCCCCAATCGACCTGCGCCGTGGGGATGTAATGGGCATTGCGCCGCTTCGCCAGTTCTACCCGGTGCGCGGCCTGCAACAGCACACTATCGGGAAAAAACACATGGGGCCAGGGGAAGTTGATCCACCCTTCCAGATGCGCGCCCCACGGGCTATAGAAGGGCGGGAAGTGAAAGAGCATGACACCCCCCGGCTGCAACACGCGCTGGCACTCGCGCAGGGTGTGATAGAGGTCATCGACATGCTCCAGCACATTGATGGAGACAATCGCGTCGAAGGTGTTATCGGCAAAGGGCATCCGCGCCGCATCGTTCAGACAAAACTGGGAATTCTGCGTGCCGGTTTGATCTTCGCCAATCTTACCGGTGCGCTCTTCGCCCAATAGGCGCGCCGATTCCAGGCTGTTGGTGCGCAGATCGATACCGACCACCTGGCGCGCGCCCGACTGGGCATAGTAAATGGTCTTGCCGCCCAGCCCACAGCCCAGATCCAGCACCTGCTTGCCGCGCAGATCCCAATAGCCGCCAAATTCGGGGATGAGCTGCGCCAGTTGTGCCTGTTCCCACTGTTGATACTCGTCTACGCTCAGTTTGGCCTGGTCGAGCGCGCGCAGATTGGGCGCGAGGGGCGAAAGCGCATTGAGCGCGAGCACGGTTTGCACAGCAAGCTCACTCATGGCTGCCCCTTGCTGATTTTGCCTGCATCTGCCCCCGTCATACTCTGCCCTCGCTCACACACAAAGATGAACGTATAGGTCAGATTAAAAGGAATCCAGCGGTTGCCAAAGAGCCGATACAGAACGTTATAAAAAGTCCAGAAAATTTCGCGCC
>JBBDIO010000086.1:0-1712 GCA_040880365.1 Litorilinea sp. | reverse complement strand
CGCCCAGGCCGATAGATGCGCGCCATGCCCGTATCATATTTGTGGGCCGAAATCACCGGCAGCCCGTTCGCCGCCAGCAGCCGTTCCCATTCGCCGCGCGTGGCAAAACGTTCATACTCCTGCAAATCAGAGATGATATCCCCATATTTCCACACATTATACAGCGCGCGCAGGTGGTGCGAATTGGGGACCAGCAATGCCGCCTTGCCCCCCGGTTTCAACACGCGCGCCATTTCCTGCACCGCCAAAGCGGGGTCGAGAAAATGCTCCAGACTGCCCAGGTTCACCACATAATCAAAGCCCGCATCGGCACAGGGCAAATCCTCGCCCGAACCCAGCAACAGGCGCGTATCCAGTTCATAGCGGGCGCGTGCGTGTGTCAAGGCCACCGGCGAAAGATCCACGCCCAGCACATCCAGCCCGCGCGCCGCCGCCACATGCAACAATGCGCCCGTGCCGCAGCCCACATCCAACAGACGCTGCCCGGCGCGCACCTCTAGCAGGTCCAACATGCGCTGGGCCTGGTCGGTGTTCTCGTGTTCGCCCATCCAGCCCCGATACAACGCATCATAGGAACGTTGCAGCTCGGCCAAAGACGCGGGCGTATTCTGGATCTGATTCAGACTCATCCTATTTCACTCTGAGAAAGTATTACGCGGCCGGAAGTATGCGGACGCGACGCCAACAGCACCATAGAATTGCCAAAGGGCAGGCGGCTACACGCATCGCGATAGCCGGCCCACAGCGCGATAGGCAAGGTTGCCAATGCCGTTAGATTGCGCAGCAGCCGCGACTGCCAGAACAGGTTGTTCAGCTCGAAACCCAGCTCGCCCCACCAGCCAAAGCCATAGGCCAGCCGATCTACCTGCAAACCGGCGCGCGTCACTTTTTCCACAATCTCATGCGGCAAATATTCATCGCGCACATGATCGTGAACCGTATGTGCACGAAACGCCGGCAGGATGCGCCGCTGCACCTGATGGCGCAAGGGTACGTGGATCACCACCGTGCCCCCCGGTCGCAAGACCGTGGCGATCTTCGCCAGCATGGCCTCATCTTCGTGCAGATGTTCCAGCACATCGATGGCGATCACCAGATCATAGGCGGCGTCATCGGGCAGATCCGTATAGACGCCGGGGCGGAAGTGCAGATTCTCCACGCCCGTGGCTTCTGTCGCGCGACGACAGCCCGCAATCTGGGCGGCGTCGATGTCCATGCCCAGCAGCGTCGCGCCGGGAAAACGCCGCGCCAGCCAAAAGAGAGTATAGCCATGCCCGCAGCCCACATCGAGCACGCGCTTGCCGTTCAAATCCATGCCCCACAGGGTGTTGATTACCCGTGCATTGCGGATGCGGGCATGGGTGCCCAATGGCCCTACCAGCCGAAAAAAGGCCGCGGCCAGCGGGTTACTTTGCGCATATTGCTGGTCGGCGCCCAGCCGCACGAAATCGCGGAATGATAGCATATGCACTTACGAATTACCTTTTATGCCTGCGGCAAGCAGTGCGCGCAGTTTAATCACAGACATCTCCACCGTCAACCCTGCCAGTTGAAAATTGCGATCCAGCCACACATCTTGTGCGCTATCCCAGAACAGACGGCGCAGCGTGCCCACGGCCAGCGTCGCGGGGCGGCGTCCGTGGGTGCGTTTCACCACATAGGCCCAGAAATACCAATTGTAAATGGTCTTGCGCAACGACGCGTCATCATCG
>JBBDIO010000085.1:0-6323 GCA_040880365.1 Litorilinea sp. | reverse complement strand
TTCTGTATCGTCTTCTGTATCGTCTTCTGGGACATGCCCAAATCCATCCCTGGAACTATATTTCGCGGCATTCATTTTACATAATACCGAAGCGATATGCAAGTAATTTCGGTATAGCAAAAATCTAGAAGTAGCTATCCTCGCTCCCGGTGCGGCGACGTTTGGGCTTGCCCTTTTTGGGATCGACCTTCGCCTTTTTGGCTTTGGCGGTCACTTTTTTGCCCTTGCCCGCCGCCTTGCCGCCCTCGTCTTCATCTTCGTCCTCATCTTCGTCAATGGGCAGATCATCGTCATCCAGCCCCACCAACAATTCTTCGGGAACCTCAAAATCGGCCCGACTGATATCCATCTTGTTTTTGCGGGCACGCAACATATCCGCGGTAATCACCTGGGGCAAGGCGTCGATGCGCGTCATGGCATCTTCCTCTTGCTCCGTATCACCCGCATCATCCGCGCCTGCATCCAGCGTGGGCGGCTCTTCGGAGAGGGGGAAGTCTTCGTGCATACCCGACAGGGCTTGGCGCGCCCGTTCGAAACGATCCAGCGCGTCGGCGTCTTCGGGTCGGGTCTCATCTTCGTCGTCGGCGCCCTTGTCGGCACCATCTTCCGCAGTCACGCGTTCGTCGTCGCTATACGCGCTTTCAATGCCCTCACCCGCCGGCACATCCGGCGGTTCCTCGGCGGGCCACAAATCGCGATAAGATTCGCGTTCGCCCGAAGAAAGCTCGGGCAATTCCGCCACCGACGGAAACTCGCTGCGTTCTTCGTCGCTCTGTTCGCCCTTCATAGATTCCAGCGTCTGGGCCGCCCGCGAAAGCAAATCCTCCCGTTCGCCCTTGTCCTCTTGCTGCAAGAACCGTTCCACCACATCGAAGAGGTCGCCGCCGCGACTGATCTTGGCCTGCTCGGCAGCCAGACGGTCGAGACCTTCCTTCATGGCTTCGCTTTCGCTCTTGATATCGATGCGCCAGCCTGTCAGTTTGGCGGCAAGGCGGGCGTTCTGGCCTTCTTTGCCAATCGCCAGGCTAAGCTGACGGTCGGGCACCACCACAATCGCGGTCTTGATGGAGCTGCTTTCATCCAGAATGACGCTATTGACTTTGGCGGGGCTAAGCGAATTGGCGATATAGGTGGGAATATCGGCGCTCCATTCCACCACGTCAATTTTCTCGCCGGCTAGCTCGTTCACAATATTCTGAATCCGCAAGCCGCGCATCCCCACACAGCTGCCCACAGGATCGACACCCGGAACGGTGGCGACCACGGCGGCCTTGCTGCGCGCGCCCGGCTCGCGGGCAATTGCCTTAATCTCGACTGCGCCTTCGCGCACTTCGGGAATCTCCTGTTCCATCAGGCGGCGCAACAGATTGCGGTGCGTGCGGCTGAGTTTAATCACCGGCCCGCGCGTGCTCTTGCTCACATCGCCCACATAAACGCGTACATAATCGCGCGGGCGCAAACGCTCGTTGGGAATCTGCTCATCGCGCAATAGCAACGCTTCGTGCTTCTCGTCGAGCATCACCGTCACCGCGCCGGAATTGACATCGGTACTGCGCACCTGGGCATTGATCACCTCGCCCACGCGTTGGGCAAAGTTTTCATAGACCGTATCGCGCTCGGCCTCGCGGATGCGCTGGAGGATCACCTGTTTAGCGGTCTGCGCGGCAATCCGCCCGAAGTTGGCAGGCTGATTCTGCACCCGCACCACATCGCCCAACTGGGCATCGGGATGCAGCTTGCGGGCATCTTCCAGCGTAATTTCGGTGCGGGCGTTCATCACCTCTTCCACCACTTCCTGTTCTGAAAAGACGCGCATTTCGCCCGATGTGCGGTCAATTTCCGAAGTGACATTGGCAATGGAACCGTAATTTCGCTTGTAAGCTGAAACCAGCGCAGCTTCAATTGCTTCGAAAATCACCTCGCGGTTGAGGCCCTTTTCGTCTGCAACCTGGATAACGCCAGCAATCAAAGCTTTTGACATAATTCTTTCTACACTCCTCGGTAACCACCCGGTGGTCAAACCTCAATGATAAAACCCCTACACTCAAACCCGATGCTCAAACCTGATGCTCAAACCCCGGTGGCAACACAGTAGCAAAAAACCAGTGGCAAAACGGTGGCACAGCTTCCGGCTCACCACGCAACCCACTCTGCAATCCAACCAAAGTTGCTCTAGCCTAATAACAAAGAAAAGTGGGGCGAACCCACTTTCTCGGAACAGATCATAAAATTCCTCAAAACAGCATCAGAATACCATAATCCCATGCAAAAAGCAAATACTTTGCGCCCCATTTGGAGCATGGATCATCCCAGAGCAAACCTGATGCAAGGGGATGCAAGCCGCTATCAACCGGCGACCCCCAGCCAGTGACGCAACGCCACCGCGGCCCCATCCTCATCAATGGAGGGCGCCAGCCAATCGGCAACGGCTTTGACCCCCGGCGAGGCATTGCCCATGCCGATGCCAACCCCCACTGCCTGCAACATGGGGATGTCATTATCGCTATCACCGATTGCCAGCACACGCGCCGGATCCACACCCAGCCGCGCACACAGTCGGCGCACGCCCGCGCCCTTGTCTACCCCTGCCGCCGTCCCTTCGACCAGCCGGGGATGGGTGCGCGTGATGGTAAGCGCATCGCCCAACGCCGCGTGCAACGCGGCGACCAGCTTCCCGGCATCCTCATCTGTAGCATGTTTTGTGGCATCTTCTGCCACAATAAACTTGAGCGGCGGCGTGGGCGATTGGGCAACCAGCGGCGCAAATTCGCCCACACAGGTGCGCGGCAACCCAAACACATGATCATAGAATTCGGGATCGTTTCCCGCGCGATTCTGATAGATGCGAATCGTAGGTTCCCCCACTGCCCCCGGTTGAGACCGGGATTCCGCCTCAGATTCCGGTGCATGACCGGATCGGGCGGTGAAATAGAGGGCTGTCACATAGTCGTGGGCATCGATCCAGGTGGCGGCGCGCCGGGCCGGTTCGGGAGCAATGGTGATCTCCTCCAGCACTGCGCCGGTCTGGGGATCACCGATGACCGCGCCCTGGCCTGTGACCACCGGCAACGTGATGCCCAACGCCGCCACATGCGCGCGCACATAATCCAACGTGCGACCGGTGGCAATCGTCACCGGCACGCCCGCAGCCTGCACCGCGGCAATCGCCCCCTGCACCGCCGCGCTAATTGGCCCAGGGCGATAGAGATCGAGAATCGTGCCGTCCAGATCCAGAATCACCAGATCGATGGGCATCCCAGGCACGGGTTCCGGTTTGGATGTATTCACTTTGAATGTGCCCGGTTCAGATGTGCCCGATTCAGATATGGTAGCCATTTGCCTCTGTCGTATGATTAGCCATCAGGTCCCGATTACGACCAGTTAAGTAGGTCACCGCTCCTGCGGTGACATTCTCTGCTGCCCGTGTCACCGCAGGAGCGGTGACCTACTACGCGGCTCGTGCTTAGATTTTGCAACCTACTCCGAACTTTCAAATAACGCATCACTTAGCCATCAGGTCCCGATTACGACCAGCCGGTCCAGCCCGTGATAGTCCTCGCGCAACCCCACATAGGTGGCGGTGGGCAAGAGCGTATGGACCAGTTCCAACGCCGCCGGGCCTTGATCCGATCCGATCTCCAAAAAGATCACGCCGCCGGGTTTCAGCCGCGCGGGAATCTGTTGCAAGAGTTCGCGAATGACGTCCAGCCCATCGGGGCCACCCGCCAACGCCAGATGCGGCTCATATTCGCGCACACCGGCCTCCAGTTCATCCATCGTGCCACTGTTGATATAGGGCAGGTTGGCCGCAATAATATCCACGGGCACGGTCAGGTCGGCCAGCAAATCACTCTTGAGCGTAGTCACCTGATCCTGTTTACCGTGGGCATCCACATTGCGGCGCGCCACACTCAACGCATGATCGCTAATATCCAGCGCATAGATGGTAGCTGCGGGCGCATTGGCGGCAACCGCCAGCGCAATCGCGCCGCTGCCCGTGCCCACATCGGCCATCACCACCCGTTTATCGCCTCGCGAATCGATATGATCCAGCACAGCATCGACCAGCAGTTCGGTTTCGGGGCGCGGAATCAGCACCCGACCGTCCACTGCCAGCTCCAGCCCATAAAATTCCTTGCGTCCTACCAGATAGGCCACAGGTTCATGGGCAACCCGGCGCGCCACCAGCTCGATAAAGCGGGCGGCCTCTTCCTCATCCAGCGCATAATCATAGTGGGCAAAGAGCCAACTGCGATCCTGTCCCAACACATGCGCCAGAATGACCTGGGCATCCAGATGGGCGGAAGGGCTGCCGGCCTCTTCCAGCCGTTGGGTCGCCGAGACCATCGCCCGCCCCACCGGAGTGCCCGGCGAAAGTCGCCACAAGATCGCCTGCCAGGCATCACCGTGCATCGGCCCGCGGTGGCGCATCAGGTTTTCAAACGGGCCGGCTTCCTTGCCGCCCCCAGTGCGAAAGTGGGCATTGTGCGCAACATTGCGCACGCCACTATGCTGCCCTGTACGATGCTCTGTGCGGCTCTCTGTGCGGCTCTCTGTGCGGCTCTGCCGCCGGTTGTTTCGTTGCGCATTGCGTCTCTGGATATTGCGGTCTTCGGGGTTGTCCGAATCGCGCGTCACATTTACCTGTAAAATTGCCAAATCATCCTCCTTTGGTGGCGGAAGCAGGCGCGTCGTTGCAGCCTGCACCAGCCGGGCGCACGGTTACTAAATGGGGAAATCGTGCGAAAAATACTTATGCGTTGATAGCCTGCAAGCGTTCAGCCTGATCGCTCTGGGCCAAATCCTGAATAAATTCGTCCAGATCGCCGTTCATGATGGCATCCAGTCGATAGACGGTCTTGTTAATCCGATGATCCGTGACCCGGCTTTGTGGGAAGTTGTAGGTCCGAATTTTTTCGCTGCGGTCGCCCGAACCGATCTGGCTGCGGCGCGTCGCGCCCAACTCGTCCTGGCGTTTCTGTTCTTCCAGATCGTAGAGCCGCGAGCGCAGAATGCGCATGGCCTTCTGGCGGTTTTGCAGCTGGCTTTTTTCATCCTGACACGCCACCACTATCCCCGAGGGCAGATGGGTAATGCGTACCGCAGAATCGGTGGTGTTCACGCTCTGACCACCCGGCCCACTGCTGCGAAAAATGTCGATGCGGATATCGTTTTCCTTGACTTCGACTTCCACTTCGTCCACTTCGGGCAAAACGGCCACCGTTGCCGCGCTGGTATGAATTCGGCCCTGGTTTTCGGTGACGGGCACCCGCTGCACGCGATGGACTCCCGACTCATATTTCAACTGGCTATACGCGCCCTTGCCCTTGACGGCAAACGCAACTTCTTTGAAACCGCCGGTGCCGGTATCGCTGCCGCTGAGAATCTCGGTCTTGAACTTGTGTTCTTCGGCCCACCGTGCATACATGCGAAACAGCTCCGAAGCAAAGAGCGCCGCTTCATCGCCGCCCGTGCCGGCGCGGATTTCCACGATAACGTTCTTGTCATCCAGCGGATCTTTGGGCAGCAAGAGCACTTTCAACTGCGCTTCCAGTTGCTTCAATTCCGCTTCCAGATCGACCAACTCCAGCTCTGCCAGCTCCTGCATTTCGGGGTCGCTGTCTTCGAGCAGATGCCGGTTTTCCTGTATCTGCTCCTCTACCTGCTCAAAACGTCGAAATGCTTCGACCAGTTCCTCGATCTCCGAGCGTTCCTGGGCCATTTCGTTGACGCGCTCGAAATCGGCCAGGACAGCGGGATCGGCCAGTTGGCGGGTCAGCTCGTCATAGCGGTCGGCAACTGCGTGTAATTTTGTCTTCAATGTCGACATAGGTATTTAGTCCGTAAAAATTGGCAGATGCCCCAGAGCTACAACATGCTCCCAATCGGCCTCATCGCCTTCGGTAAAGACGGCCATCTGTGCCACGACCGGGGCCTGGGCTTTTTGCATGAGCAGCAACAACCCCTTGAGCGTGCTGCCGGTGCTGATCACATCATCCACCAGCACCGCGTTTTTGCCTTGGACCAGATGCAGATCCTTGCCATCCAGATAAAGCGTCTGCGGCTTGCCCGTCGTAATGCTCACAACTTCCACATCCAGACAATTGACCATATAGGGCTTGTGGATTTTGCGCACCACCACCAGGGGCAAACCTGTGCGCACGGCCAGTGCGTGGCCCAGCGGCACGGCCTTCACTTCGGGCACAATCAGCACCTGGGCCGCGGCGGGCATACGCGCGGCCAGAGCATCGGCCGCGGCTTCTACAATTTCCGTATCGCCCAGCATATTAAAAATCGCAATCTTCACCTGGGGTGCGACCGCG
>JBBDIO010000084.1:0-6330 GCA_040880365.1 Litorilinea sp. | reverse complement strand
CGAGTCCTATGCGCTGGACGAAGAAAGTCTGCGCCGGGAAATTCGTTTCTGTATCGAAAGCGGCGCGCACGGGTTGGTCGGCCCGGCCAATGCCAGCGAATTTACCACGCTGTCGGATGATGAGCGCAAGCGCTGGATCGAAATCGTAATCGAAGAAACCAAAGGCCAGATTCCCGTCATCGCGGCCACAACCTGTGGACACGCGGTGCCCGCGGCCCAACTCAGCCGCTGGTCGCAGGATGCCGGCGCCGATGGCATCATGGCAATGCCGCCGCCAATCCTGCAACTGGGCGCGCAGGGTTGCTATGATTACTTCAAGGCCATTTCCCAGGCCGTCGAGATCCCCATCTTCATCCAGAACTACAGCGGCCCCGCAGGCACTGCCATGTCCAGCGATGCCGTGGCGCGCATGTGCCGTGAACTGGATCATGTGGACTATATCAAAGAGGAAACCCTGCCCGAACCGCGCATGATCTCGTCCACGCTGGCCGCGGCGGGCAGCGCGTGCAAAGGCGTTTTCGGCGGCCAGGGCGGCGTCTATCTGCTCGATGAATATCGGCGCGGCTCCACGGGCAACATGCCTGCCTGCCAGGCAACCGATGTCCAGGTTGCCATCTGGAACAAGCTGGAAGCAGGCGACGAAGCCGGAGCGCGCAAACTCTATAATCACCTGTTGCCGCTCATCAATTTCGAACGGATGCACGGCGTCGCGGTCTACAAGGAAGTGCTCCACCGGCGCGGTATCTTCAACACGACCGTCTCGCGCGGCCCCAAATATCTGGATGACATGGACCGCGAAGAACTCAACGCGATCCTGCACGATGTGGAAAGTCTGTTTTCTCTGTAATTTCTCTATAGGCCCAAACCTTAGACCAACGTAAGACAAGCGAGACGGCTGCCCTTGCTCGCCCAGACTATTAGAAAATTCACACCTACTCTATGAAAATCACCAAACTCGAAACCATTCTTGTGGGCAACCCCTGGAAGAACTGGGTTTTTGTCAAGCTGCACACCGATGAGGGCATCACCGGCCTGGGTGAAGCCACATCGGGACTCAACACCAAACCCAGCCAGGCCCAGGCCCACGAACTGGAACGTCTGGTCATCGGCGAAGACCCGCGCCAGCCCAACCAGGTCTATACCAAACTTTTCCGGGCCGTCTTCCTCAGCAACAGCATGGCGCTCAGTGCCATCGAAATCGCGTGCTGGGATATTCTGGGCAAGAGCCTGAACACGCCCATCTGGAAGCTTTTGGGCGGCAAGCAACGCCCCGCGCTGCGTGTCTATGCCAACGGCTGGTACCAGGGTCCGCGCGATCCTGCCTTCTTTGCCGAAGCCGCCGCACGCGTCAAAGAAATGGGCTACACAGCGCTCAAGTTTGATCCCTTTGGCAAAGCCTATCGCTTTTTCGATGCCGCCGACGAACGCCTCTCGCTGGAGATTGTGCGCGCCGTGCGCGCTGCGGTCGGCGATGACGTAGACCTGCTCATCGAGGGGCACGACCGCTTCAGCGTGACCACCGCGATTCGCATTGGGCGGCAACTGGAAGAATTTCGCCCCATGTGGTTCGAAACGCCCAACATGTCCACCGACCTCCCCGGCACGCTGGAAATCGCGCGCAACATCCCTGTGCCCGTGGCAACCGGCGAACGCTTCGACCGGCTGGGCCAGTTTGTAGAGCTGCTTTCGGCCAAAGCCGTGGACATTGTCCAGCCCGAAACGCTCAAAATCGGCGGCATTGGCGGGGCGCGCAAAGCCGCGGCCATTGCCGAAGGCGCCGAAGCGTTTGTCGCGCTGCACCAGGCCCAAAGCCCGCTGAACACGGCCATCAATGCCCACATTCATGCCACCCTGCCCAACTTCCTGATCCAGGAATGTTTCGATGATTTCCATGTGCCGTGGGCGTTCGATCTTATGGAAGGCGTGCCCCGCGTCAAAGATGGCTATCTCACGCCCTCCGATGCGCCGGGCATCGGCGTGGAAATCAATGAAGCCGAGATGGCAAAATATCCCTATGGCGACAACAATTTCCTGCGTCTCTTTGAAGAAGGCTGGGAACGTCGCAATCTGTAGTTGCAAGCACCAGTACAATTTCTGCATAGAAACGAAGACAAATGGACGCACAACTGCTACACGCCAATCGCAAGACCCATATCCCCGATTGGGCGTTGCGCCAACGTCATCTCTTCGATGTGATGAATGTGGCCGCGCCGCTTTATCAAGAGCGCTATACCCGCCAGGATGGCACCTTTGTCTGGCGCGAAGAATGGCCGGGCATGGATGGCTCCGACGACGGCTATGAAAGCTATCACAACTGGCCGTTGCTCTATGCCCTGGGTGGAGCGGGCGAACTGCATCGCCGCAGCCGCTTTCTGTGGGAAGCCGTCACCCGCCAGTTTACCGCCTATGGACAGGTCTACCGGGAGTTCGACGCCTATTACGACTGGATGCACCACGGCGAATCGTCCATCTATTTCTACTATTTCGGCCTGGCCGATCCCAACTGGGAACCCGACCGCGCCCGCGCCCTGCGCTTTGCCGGCTTCTACACGGGTGACGATCCCACCGTGCCCAACTGGGATGCCGAACGACGCATGATCCGCTCGCCCATCACCGGCTCGCGCGGGCCGCGCTTCGAAAATTCCTGGGACGACTGGTCCACCCATCGCTGGGTGATGGCCGAATATCCCATCCCCTTCGACGATCTCGATGTGCCTACCACAGTAAAGCCATTTTATGGCGAAGATGTGCGCAAGGCCGACTGGAATGAGGATGAAGTCTATGGCGAAATCCTCAAGACACTCAACGAGCGCCAGATGCGCTGTGATGTGCCGCTCAATCTCGCCGCCACCAGCCTGATTACCAATGCGTTCCTCTATACCGGCGAAGATCGCTATCGCCGTTGGGTCTTTGATTATCTGGAAGCCTGGAACGACCGCATCCAGAAAAACGACGGACTCTGCCCCGATAATGTGGGACCGAATGGCATTGTGGGCGAAACGCTGGACGGCAAATGGTGGGGTGGCTATTACGGCTGGCGTTGGCCCCACGGCTTCATGACCATCATCGAACCACTGACCATCGCCGCCATGAATGCTGCGCTGCTTTCGGGCGATATGGGCTATCTGGATATTCCCCGCGGCCAGTTGGATCGCATTTTGGAACTGGGACGCGAAGAAAATGGTCAGTGGCTTGTGCCCCACCGCCACACCGATGAAGGCTGGACAGCCTATCGACCCCTGCAACCCAAACATGCCGCGCAGATCTGGTATATGTCGCAGGATGAACGCGATCGCCAGCGGCTGGATAACATCCCCGAAACCAAAACGGCCTGGCTCAATGTGGCACCGGGGCGCAGCAAGGGCGACGATCTCCACTTTGGCCCCTGGTATTGCTATCTGGATGGACGCCTGCCCGACTATCCGCGCCGTATTCTCGAAGCACAATATGCCGAAGTGTTGCGCCGCATGGATGCGATTCGCAACGACCACGGCGACCCCGAAAGCTGGGATGTTCACCACTGGCAGAACATGAACCCGGTGCATACCGAAGGGCTGGTCCAACTGACCTGTGGCGGTCCCCAGGTCATCTATCATGGCGGGCTGCTCCACACCCGGCTGCGCTATTACGACGCCCAGAAACATCGCCCCGGTCTGCCCGAAGATGTGTCGGCGCTGGTCTCCAATCTGGATGGCGACAGCACGACGGTCGAACTGATCAATACCAGCCCGCTTCATGCGCGAAGGCTTGTGGTGCAGGCGGGCGCGTTCGCCGAACATCGCTTCACCACCGCGACGGAACTGGACACCGAATTGGACACCGGACCGGATGCCGAACCGGGCCGCGCCGCGAACACCCAGCCGGTGAACAGCACCCACTTCCATGTCGATCTACAACCGGGGCGCAGCATCAAACTGCGGCTGGAGATGGATCGCTACTGCAATACGCCCACCTATAGCCAGCCGGTTTAGTGGAGAGGGCCTTTGCACCGCGCAGAACCCGGCATTCATCGCCGGATTGATTCAGCGTTAGTCTTGAAAGTTGTATAGAAGATAGTTGTAAAATCGAACACGGATTGCACTCGACAGAGTACTGTAGCTTAGCAAGGCGCCAACCATGACCGAACTCTTAGCCCATACCGTCAATCAATTTAACGGTGTCGTCATCACACCCGATCAACTGCCTGCCGATCCCGAAATCTTTCGCGCCCAATTGCAGCGCGGGCTGGAAACCTGGCAGGCCGACGGGCGTGCGCTCATCTGGCTGGAAATCCCCACTGCCCGCGCGCGGCTGATTCCCGAAGCCACCGAAGCGGGCTTCACCTATCACCACGCCGATGAGGATCACCTGACCCTCACCTACCGCGTGCAGCCCCAGGCCCTGATCCCTTCCTATTCCACCCACTATATCGGCGCAGGCGGCGTAGTGCTCAACGAACAACGCGAATTGCTGGTAGTATCTGAACGCCACCGCCGCGACAAAAGCCGCCCCTACTACAAGCTCCCTGGCGGCGCGCTGCACCCCGGCGAACATATTGCCAACGCCGTTGTGCGCGAAGTGCTGGAAGAAACCGGCGTTCGCGCCCAATTCGAAGCATTGGTCTGCTTTCGCCACTGGCATGGCTACCGCTTTGGCAAGTCTGATATGTATATGGTCTGCCGCCTGCGTGCGCTCAGCGCCGATATTCAGATCCAGCTGGAAGAGATCGAAGAAGCCCGGTGGATGGCCGTGGACGAATATCTGTCCCACGACTATGTGGGGGCATTTAATCGGCACATCGTGCGGCTTGCCCTCGAAACGCCGGGCCTGCCCCCCGCCCAGATGGACGGCTACGACGACCCTTCGCGCTACGAATTTTTCTGGCCCAATGGCATGAAATAACCTGTCATGAAATAGCCTGTAAGCAATAACCCTCCACAACTCAGGAAAGACAACAACACATGAGCAAACCAGTCACAATTAAAGACATTCAGATCATCACCACCCAGCCCGATCATTCCCGGCTGGTGGTGGTCAAGGTCATCACATCCGAGCCTGGCCTCTATGGCGTAGGCTGCGCCACCTTTACCCAGCGTTTTCACGCCGTCGTCACCGCGCTGGAAAAGCACATCAAGCCCTTTCTCATCGGGCGCGATGTTTCGCGCATCGAAGAAATCTGGCAGATGAATATGGTACACGGCTATTGGCGCAATGGTCCTGTGCTCAACAATGCCATTTCCGGCGTGGATCAGGCGCTGTGGGATATCAAAGGCAAACAGGCGAATATGCCGGTCTATGATCTGCTGGGCGGCAAAGTGCGCGAAGCGGCCAATGTCTATACCCACGCCAATGGCCTGACACCCCAGGAAGTGGCCGAAAGCGTTCAGAAACATATGGACGAAGGCTATCGCTTTGTGCGGATTCAGATGGGTGGCTATGGCGGCAAAGCCGACGCAATGGTCAAGCCCGACGGCGCGCCCGAAGGCGCCTATTTCGACCGCAAAGACTACATGCGCAACATGCTGCGCATGATGGACCATGTACGCAGCACCGTCGGCGACGAAGTGGAATTGTGCCACGATATCCATGAACGCCTCCACCCCATCGAGGCGGTGCAATTCGCCAAAGATGTAGAACAGTTCAAGCTGTTTTTCCTGGAAGATCCTCTCGCGCCCGAAGACCTGGAGTGGTTCCCGCGCATCCGCGAACAATGCTCCACACCCATCGCGATGGGTGAACTTTTCAATAACCCCCGCGAATGGCAGCCGCTGATCGCCGAAAAGCTCATCGACTTCATCCGTATGCACATCAGCCAGATGGGGGGCATCACCCCGGCGCGCGCAGTCACGCTCATGGCCAATGCCTTTGGCGTGCGCACCGCCTGGCACGGACCGGGAGATACCTCGCCCGTGGGCCATGCCGCCAATCTGCATATTGATGTGTGGGCGCCCAATTTCGGCATTCAGGAATGGTGCCGCTTCCCCGAACACGTCTATGAAATGTTCCCCGGTCTGCCCGAAGTGCGCAACGGCTATATGTATCCCAACGACAAGCCGGGCTTGGGCATCGACATCGATGAGAAGCTCGCAGCCAAATACCCGTGTGAAGAAATTGTAGAAAGCTGGACCCAAACCCGCCTGCCCGACGGGTCGCCGGTACGCCCGTAACCCGTCCGTAACCCTCTGTCACTGTAACGAAAAGGGCAGCAGGATTATTGAAACGATCCTGCTGCCCTTTTGAACTGCGTGATACCCTTTTCGCCTATACCCTGCTGCCAAGTAAGACGTTATTTGACGGTTAGGTAGGTCACCGCTCCTGCGGTGACATTCTCTGCTGCCCGTGTCACCGCAG
>JBBDIO010000083.1:0-6390 GCA_040880365.1 Litorilinea sp. | reverse complement strand
CCAATTGCCCACCAACCAGTTGGCCGCGCTGATAGTGCCCGTCGCGTCGCCCCCGGTCGAACAGTCTGCCGTGCAACAGGCATTGGTGCAGGCCGTGGAGCAGCGGCGTTTGGCGGCGCGTATATTGGCCGAACGTATCCAGCTAACTGGTGGTATTGATATTGAACCCGAACAACAAAGTCTGGCAATTGCGCTCCAAACAGAAGATGCGGCCCGCGGCGATATTTATCGTAACGCGCAGGCGACCGTTTCTTTAACGCCGGGGGAACAACTTTGGTTCCTGATGGAACGCCGAACCTGGTTGGCCCGCAAAGCGCGCATTGCCCAGGGCGGCTTTGGTCTGACTTTGGTGCCCGAATGGGAGGTTAATGCCGATTTTATCCTCCAGGATCTATCGACGGTGCACACGAACATCAATGTGCTGGTCAATGCCATGAGCAATGATGTAGCAGACCCTGTTGCCCAAAGCGCACTGCGCCTGGAGGTGTTGAAACTGTTGGCCCAGGTCTGGGAATTTGGCCTGCATCCCGATGGGCAGGCCGGGGATCTGGGCGAGCGGATGCGCATAGTCCAGGATGAGTTGGCGCGCCTGAATCAGCGCGCTGCATTGCCCGTGGGCTATACCGACACAGTGACACCGCCGGGCTTTCGCATTCAGGAAGAGTAGATTCGCTCACAGGCCCGTCCCAATACAGCGACGCCTGGATGAAGTCTTGCGCAAGATTGAAGTCTCGCGCAAGTTGTGGAAAAAAATCTTCATTGACAATCTTTTGACCTCGCATTATACTGTTTTTACCGTCAATTAACCGTCTGTTAACAACAACATCTGAATGCTTGCATGGCAGACGCCATCGTCATTTTCGCAGTTCTCTACCTTGTCGTCAGTAGTGGCTTGTCGTCAGTAGTGGCTTGTCGTCAGTAGTGGCAATTGTTGTTAGTGATAGGTAGATAGTTGGCGGTATCGCTGATCAGTGTCCTTCACTTTTGCATGATTGGGCTTTTTGCCCGACCGTGGAAAGAGCAGAGCATGGTGCGAATTCGGATTGACAATCCACAAACTCCCGGCGCATCTCTGTATTCTATTCAGGTGTGCAAGACAGACCGAGGAAAGATTTGGAGCAAGATCTGTGGCGAATTCCCCCGGCGAAATTGGATTTTGCCAGAGACGGGCGGGCGGAAGACGCCCGCGGTCGGCGAAATTGAATAGGGTAGAACAAACACTCAGGCAGAGTAACACGCCTGAGTGTTTTCGTTTTATAGCAATGTTGCCACATTCGGTTCTGTTTCGGCTTTTTTGACATGCAACATTGCGAGGGACGTTAGTTCCGGTTTCTATCTTCACTTTAGATACGCTTGTGGCACCAGCCTTCAGATTTTGTTGCAACCGCAAATTGCGCAGTACATTTTTGCTTCACTATCCACAGAAAGGATGAGATGTCATGGACTCAGTCGCTAGCCGGATCATCAAAGCCCGTCAGTATGCACAGGAGCGTGATCAACGAATCCGCGTCAAACAATTCGAAGTGGAAATTCAGGGCGAACACAGCAAGCATGTGATTCAGTATGCCAACGGCATGTGGCAGTGTGACTGCGAGGAGCACGAATTGCGCGGCGTTTGTCCCCACGTCATGGCGATGGAAGAGATCCTGGGCGACTCGGTGCAGCCGGCAACGATGCCAGTGACTTAGGCCACCCAGATTTAGCAGCACAGATTTAATTGGGGTGGGGGCGCGGGAACCCTGGGCTATCTCTGCGGGGCCTGGGCTTCCACCCGTTTTTTAGGATACATGTTGGGCAAGATGATGTGGTAGGAATCGTTTTTGATTTGTGCATGATTGGATGTTGCTGCACCGAATCTCTGGTGTTTTAATGCAGACGCCCCAAGAGATGCCCCCCCAAGAGATGCCCCCCCAAGAGATGCCTGAGGAGATGTCACATGTACATCTCCTCTTTATTTTGTAAGTCTTTGTACGCATTTTTTGCCGATTTAGCTTGCTCTGTAACTTTGCCCTGTGCTGCCTCTGTCCTGTGGCGGATGGTATTGCGCGTGGCAGCTGGTTTCCCATGAACGCGCGCCGGATTTGCCCCTCTCCTACCCCTTTGTGCTATTCTGGCTCAAATCACTTGTAACTGTGTATGGGATGAAGATCGGTCTTGCGAAAATATAGCCAGCTGGCAATTGGCCTGCTAATCAGCGCCTTTTTTATTTATCTGATTCTGCCCAGTCTCCACTTGGCAGATGTTTTTTCGACGCTGCAAACTGCCAATTATTGGTGGATTCTGCCGGGGATCATGGTCTATTTTGGGGGGCTGTGGGTGCGGAGCTGGCGCTGGCACTATACTTTGCGCCATCTGAAACAGATTCCTGTGCGCCGACTTTTCCCTTTGGTGTGTATCGGATACTTCGGTAATAACGTATACCCTTTACGGGCGGGTGAAGTAATTCGTTCGTATGTGTTGCGCCAGCGCGAACAGGTGGCGGTTTCGTCTAGCCTGGCAACGGTGATCATCGAACGCGTCTTCGATGGGCTGACCATGCTTCTGTTTGTGTTTCTGGCGTTGCCCTTTGCGCCCATGCCTGTGCTCTATCGCAATCTGGTGGCGGTGCTCACGGTATTGATGCTGGTGGCGACGGCAGTCTTCGTCTGGATTGCCTTGCGCCCGGCGCGGGTTACTGCTGTGTATGGTTGGTTGGCGGCGCGCATTCTGCCCGCGCGCATTCGCATTCGCACGGATGATATCTATGTGCGTTTTGTGGAAGGTCTGCAAAGTCTGGGCAATCGCAAGGATGTGCTGATGATCTTTGGCACAAGCATCATTGTCTGGTTGATCGAGACGCTGAAATATTGGTTTGTGATGCACGCGTTTGATTTTGAAACCAGTTTTCTGGTACTCATGCTCATGAACGGCCTGGTGAATCTGGCGACGACCCTGCCTTCGGCGCCGGGCTATATTGGCACGTTCGATGCGCCGGGCATTGAAACGCTGGCGGCATTTGGCGTGGAGCGCAATCTGGCGGCAAGCTATACTTTTACGCTGCATGTGGCGTTGTGGTTGCCGGTGACACTGGTGGGAGGTTATTATTTCTGGCGCGAGCAACTGCGCTGGGCAGACTTTGCCGCTGCCAATCGCCAGGCCGAAGGTCAGGCTGAGATAGAAACTGTGGCGGAAACTGAGGCCGAAAACGAGGGAGAAACAGTCGTTGCTGCGCATCCGGTGGATGCCGACCCCGGCGAAATTCGCCCGTAAAATTCGCCCGTAGTAGTGCAGGCAATGGGTGCAGGTAGGGGGCGAACCCGTAATGTATCATGTATGAACCTGTGGCAACCCGGCTATGCAATGATTGGCGTATTTAATTGGGCTGCTGTCTGAATAGGTGTAGTGTAGTATGATCTGTTTTGATGCGATATATAATAGTTGTTGGATGTTCAGCCAAACTGACAGAGGAGGGCTGCAATGAAGAACATTGCTGTCGCCGGTACCGGATATGTAGGACTTTCTACCGGCGCATGTTTTGCCGATTTGGGCAATAAAGTAACTTGTATCGATATTAACCCTGAAAAAATCAATATGCTGCGCCAGGGCGAGGTGCCGATCTACGAGCCGGGTCTGAGCGAGATGATCGTGCGCAATGTGAAGGCCGGGCGTTTGCATTTCACTACGGAATATCCCGAAGCCTTGCAGGATGCCGAATTTGTGTTCATTTGTGTGGGCACGCCCAGCGGGGTAGACGGCGAAGCCGATTTACGCTATTTGCGTATGGCCGCCGAATCCATTGCCCGCGAAATGGATCATCCGCTGGTGATTGTGAACAAAAGCACGGTGCCGGTGGGCACGGGCGACTGGGTGGCCGATATCGTTTCGCGCAGCCAGCCCAAGCCTATCGAGTTCCACGTGGTGAGCTGCCCGGAATTCAGCCGCGAAGGTTCGGCGATCTACGATTTTATGAATCCCGACCGGGTTGTGCTGGGCAGCAAGGATAAAGAGGCCGCCGAACGGGTCGCCCATTTGCATCTGGCCCTGCGCACGCGCATTGTGCTGACCGATTTACGCACTGCCGAGATGATTAAATATGCCAGCAACGCGTTTCTGGCGACCAAGATTAGCTTCATCAATGAAATTGCGGCCATTTGCGAACGGCTGGGCGCAGATGTGCAAGAGGTGGCCGTGGGCATGGGTTATGACAAGCGCATTGGTCCGCACTTTCTCAATGCCGGGCTGGGCTATGGCGGCAGTTGTTTCCCCAAAGATGTGAAGGCGCTGGAGCATATGGCTCTGATTCACGGGTCGCATCCGGCTTTGCTGCGCGCGGTGATGGATATCAACCGGGATGCGCGCCGCTGGGCCGTGTTCACCCTGCGCAATCTGCTGGGTACGCTACAGGGTAAGCGCATTGGACTGCTGGGTTTGGCGTTCAAGCCCAATACGGACGATATCCGCGAGTCGCCGGCGTTGGAAATCGCCCGCATGTTGCAATATGAAGGCGCGCTGGTCACAGCCTATGATCCGGTTGCCATGCCCGGCGCGGCTCGCGAAAACAAGGAGCTGAATCTGGCCGAGGATCCCTATGAACTGGCGGTGGGTGCCGACGCCTTGTTGGTCTGTACTGAATGGAATGAGTTCAAGCAGCTGGATATGAACCGCATTCGTACCAGTATGCGTACGCCGGTGATTGCCGATGGCCGTAACTTGTATGAACCCGAATTGATGCAGGAACGCGGTTTTATCTATCAGGCGGTGGGGCGCTATGGCGCCAATACCACACACAAAAATGGCAACGGTTACGCCGTTAACGGCAGCGAAGAATCTGCGACGGTTTTGGGCGAAAATGGTACCAACGGCATCCATGAAGCCACTGCCGAGACCCGCACTCAGCCCGCCACAGAGGTTTAAGGGTGAGGGATGAAGGATGAGGAACTGCCGACATCTGCATCCGGTTATCTGACTTGACGTGGGTGGACAGCGTTTTATAGAAACAGGTTGATTTTGGAGTCTGGTTCGCAAGCAACTGTACTACGGACAACATTGGACAATGGGCTTAGCGTGATTGTGCAGGAGAGTCGCGCTGCGCCCGTTGTCGCGTTTTTTGTCTTTTATCGCGTGGGCAGTCGCCACGAAACCCCCGGTCTGACCGGGGCGAGTCATTGGGTCGAGCATATGCTCTTTCGGGGCACGCCGCGTTTTCCGCCCGGCGCGCTGGATCGGGCGATGGCACGCGCGGGCGCGGTCTTCAATGCGCTCACTTCACCGGATATCACGGTCTATTATGAAACGTTGCCCGCCGCCCAATTGCCGCTGGCGATTGACGCGGAAAGCGACCGCATGTGCAGTGCCAGCTTTGATCCCGAAGATTTCGACGCCGAACGCACGGTAATTCTGAGCGAGCTGGAAGGCGCAGAAAATAGCGCGTACTGGCTTTTGATGGATGAAGTGCGCGCGGTGGCCTATCAGGTGCATGGCTATCACCATCCGACGATTGGCTGGCGCGCCGATCTGGTGGGTCTGACGCGGGATGAGCTTTATGCGTATTACCGCCGGTTCTATACGCCCGAAAATGCGGTGATCGCGGCGGTGGGTGATTTTGATGCCGAGGACGCTTTGCAGCAAATCCGCCAGGCCTTTGCGCCGATTCCGCGGGCCGAGAAAAGCTCGACGGCCCGGCGTGTGGTGGAGCCGGTGCAGCGCGCCGAACGCCGTGTGACGCTCTATGGCTCGGAACCCACTGCGCATGTGCTGGCCGCGTTTCATGCGGTAGATGCGCGCCACGCAGATTTCTTCGCGTTTGCGGTGATGGATGCCATTCTCAGCGGCGCGAAGGGCATGGGGCTGTTTGGCGAAGGCATCAACAGCCGCAAGACGCGTCTGCACCAGGCGTTGGTCGAAACGGAACTGGCGGTGTCGGCGGGCACCTGGTTTGAGCCTACGCTGGACCCCGGCCTGTTCTGGCTCTATGCGGCGCACAGCCCCGAGGTGGCACACGCTACGGTAGAGGCGGCGCTCTTTGCCGAAGCGGCGCGCCTGCAAGCGGGCGACGTGACCACGGCCGAATTGCAGCGGGCGGTGAAACAGACCCGCGCCCAGTTTGCCTATAGCCGCGAGAGTGTGTCGGCGCAGGCCTATTGGCTGGGCTTCAGCGCGATGCTGGAAGACCCCGCCTGGGCCGAAAGCTGGAGTGAGCGCCTGGCCGCGGTCACACTGGCCGATGTGCAGCGCGTGGCGACGGACTGTTTTGTGCGCACCAATCGCACCGTGGGCTGGTTTGTGCCCGAAGCGGATGACGCTATGACAGCGGATGCGGCTGAAGATGCGGGTGACGATGCGGCAGAGCAAGCAGCAGAGCAGACGCAGGCCGCCCTGCACGCGGTGACTCCATGAGCGCACACTCGAACC
>JBBDIO010000082.1:2551-6410 GCA_040880365.1 Litorilinea sp. | reverse complement strand
CCCCGCCGTTCAAGGTGGCCGAATTCGACATCATGTATAACGAGGGTATCAGCACTACGGGCAATCTGTTGGATCTGGGTGTTGAATATGACATTCTGACCAAGCGCGGCGCATATTATCGCTATAACGATGATATGATCGGCCAGGGACGCGAGTCGAGCAAAGAGTATCTGCGCGATAATCCCGAACTGGCGCGCACCATTGATACGCTGGTGCGCGAAAAGGCCGGTCTGCCCGCTGCCGACGCCAACGGGACCGAACCGCCCGCCGCCGAAGACGCGCCGGCTGAAAAACGGCGTGCCGAGCGGGTGGCGGCGGCCTAGGTTGTTGTCGAAAGGCTGTCGGCAGAAGATTCACCCAACTATAGATGTGTGCCCAGTGGTATGCCTGGTATCTGAGCATAGAGTCAAAGCTTGTTTCAATCGCCCCAATTTTGATATGCGCCCACATCCGCGCCGTTTGGGGTCAGGATAGGTAGGTCGATTCTTCCTGGATTAAAACAGAGGAGATGGGACGCTTCCTGCGCTGTAGCGAACGCTACAGCGCTTTTTGTTTACTAAGTTTGCCGAACATAGCAGAAACGAGCACCAGCAAAACGCCCAATGCCGGCTTCGCCGAACCAAGTTCGCGTGCGAAAGCGGTATTGCTCACGATTACCTATGCAGAAATCAGCCGCATCACAAGGAATTAATATATGGATCCCACCGTACTCATTACCGTTGTTCTGGTTCTTTTCTTCTCGCTTATCAGCGCCGGTGTGGCAGGCTATTATGCCTTGCAACGCGGGCGCGCGGCGGGGGTGGAAAGCGAACGAACACGACAACAACGTATTATGCAGAGCGCCGAAGAAGAGGCGCAGCGCATCATCGCCCAGGCAGAAACCGAGGCCAAACAGCGCGAGCTGGCAGCCAAGGAAGAGCAAGTGCAGATGCGCAACGACATGGAAGCCGAACAATCGCGCCGCCGCAAAGAACTGGAGCGGATCGAAGAACGGCTACAAAATCGGTTGGATAGCGCCGAGCGGCGTCTGGAACAACTGGAAACCCGCGAGCGCAAGCTGAATCAGCGCCAAACCAAGATCGACCAGACCGAAGCAGAACTCGATACCAAGGAGCAGCAGTGGAAGGATGAGCTGGAACGCGTGGCTCAGATGAACCAGGAAGAAGCCCGCAACGTGCTTCTGGAACGGGTCGAACAATCGACGCGCCAGGATATGGCGCGCACCATTCGCGAGGTCGAAGCCGAGGTGACCGACGAAGCCGACCGCCGCGCCCGCGAGATTGTGACTATGGCGATCGAGCGCATCGCCAGCGATCATGTCTCGGAATATGCGGTCAGCAGCGTGGATCTGCCCTCCGATGAAATGAAGGGCCGCATCATTGGTCGCCAGGGCCGCAATATCCGTGCCATCGAGCAAGCCATTGGCGTGGATCTGGTGGTAGACGATACGCCCGAAGCCATCATCATCAGCAGCTTCGACCCCATCCGCCGAGAAGTGGCGCGCATGGCGTTGAGCAAGCTGGTCGCCGATGGCCGTATTCACCCTTCGCGCATTGAAAAAGAAGTGGAAACCGCCCGCTCGGAGATCGAACGCGTGATTTTGGAAGCGGGCGAACAGGCCATGATCGAGACCAATTCCCAGGGTCTGCACCGCGAGATCCAACGGCTGGTGGGACGGCTCAAGTTTCGTACCAGCTATGGGCAGAATCAGCTCTATCACGCCATCGAAACCGCGCACATCGCGGCAATCATCGCTTCGGAACTGCACGCCAATGTGCGGGTGGCGCGCATGGGGGGGCTGCTCCATGATATTGGCAAGGCGGTAAGCCACGAAGTCGATGGTCCCCATGCGATTGTGGGCGGCGAGATTCTCAAACGCTATGGCGTGAACGATATTGTGGTCAACTGCGTCGCCAGCCATCACGGCGAAGTGGAACCCCAGTCGATTGAGGCCGTGATTGTGGCGGCGGCGGATGCCATCAGCGGCGCACGCCCCGGCGCGCGCCGCGAAAGCCTGGAAGCCTACATCAAGCGGGTGACCGAGCTGGAAGAAATCGGCAACAGCTTCGACGGCGTAAGCCAGACCTTTGCGATTCAGGCCGGGCGCGAGATTCGGGTGCTGGTGAAGCCCGATACGCTGGACGATCTGGCGGCGATTAAGCTTTCTAAAGACATTGCCAAGAAGATTGAAGACAATCTACAGTATCCGGGACAGATTCGCGTGACGGTTGTGCGCGAAATGCGGGCTGTGGAATATGCCAAGTAGCGCGCTCATTTTACGCGTGGAACAGGTTGAAGGCAGGCACGCGTCTACCTGAGTTTGCAGGGGGCGCGTGACCTGTATGCGTTTGGCACCAAATGCCCCGCTTCTATAGACAAGTTGCGGGGCATTCAAGATAGACAGACAGCAGTTTAGACAGACCGACACCCAGGCTTACACAACAGGCAATTTGTTTGCCAACCGATTCATATGCCAACGGGTTGCCAAACGTTGAAGGCAATTGCTGCGTTCGATATTGCAAGTTTGTATGCATAATTCGTGTATATCGTATCGAATTTGCGGGAATTTCGTCAACATTAAATGACAACCATTGGCTGAACGGCCTAAAATAGCGTGTTGCCAGTGTCGAACAAGACATTTCTAGCCAAGTATGGATAGTAATTAGCAAGAGGAGGCATCGTTTCATGGCTGAACTCATCAAGGTATCGGCCCAATCGCGTTCCACAGCAGTTGCGGGTGCAATTGCCGGGGTTATGCGCGAAAAAGGGTATGCCGAGGTGCAAGCGATCGGCGCAAGCGCAGTCAATCAGGCCATCAAGGCGATTGCGATTGCCCGTGGATATCTGGAGCAAGACGACATGGATCTTGCCGTGATTCCCAGCTTCACCGAAGTCGAGATTGAAGGCAATGAGCGAACAGCCGTGCGCATGGCGGTTTTCAAACGTCCGGCAACGTTGACGGTTGAAAATAACGCCACACACGCCTAAAGCGCCGTTCAGTAAATGAATAGAGCGGGGGTCGAGATTATTTCGGCCCCCGCTCTGTTTTTATTGGAAGCCTGACCCAAATTGGACAGTGCAAACCAATTCCCGGATTTGCACTGGAAATGCGTAAATTGACCAGTTGTTTCTGCGTCGGATCCATGATACAAATAGCTATCGGCGACACGGACCAGAACCGTGCGCCCATTACTTGGCAGTCACCCGTCTTTCGCGCGGAAATTTTACAAACACAGCACTTCCCAGGCGCAGCTCTTTGCAGTCACAGGAAAAACGAAAATGGGCATCTTCAAGGAATTTCGCGAGTTTGCCGTGCGCGGCAACATGATCGATATGGCGGTTGGTATTATTATCGGCGCGGCGTTTGGTGGCGTGGTCTCTTCGCTGGTTGCCGATGTGCTCATGCCGCCTTTGGGCTTGCTGGTGGGCGGCGCAGATTTTTCGGATCTGGGAATTGTGCTGAAAGCTGCCGAAGGCGATGACCCCGCGGTGGTGCTGGCCTATGGTCGCTTTATTCAATTGGTCATCGACTTTGTGATTGTGGCGTTCGCCGTTTTCATGCTCATCAGAGGTATCAATTCGCTGCGGCGCGAAGAAAAAGCTGCGCCCTCGACACCGCCCGCGCCGACGCGTGAAGAGATGTTGCTCTCGGAAATCCGCGATCTGCTGAAAGTGCGCCAATAGCGCGCCGATTCGCGCAATAATTTAACCTGATTTTAATCTGTATCTCAGTGTTTCTCATGCCATGCATGGTATTCTTGCGCCGCGGGGCAGACTGACTTCAGTCGCGAATCCAGCCCCGGTGGAAAGGAATTATCCTGTATGGCAGATCAGATTTCACCACAGATTTCACCACAGA
>JBBDIO010000082.1:0-2451 GCA_040880365.1 Litorilinea sp. | reverse complement strand
GGAAAGGAATTATCCTGTATGGCAGATCAGATTTCACCACAGATTTCACCACAGAAACCACCGCAGAAACCACCGCAGAAACCACCACAGCAAGCATCGCATATTTCGCGGCGGCGCATGTTGGCTGCTGCCCTATACACCACTGCCGGGATGGCGTTGGCCGCGTGTGCTGCGCCGTTGACACGCGAAGCCGGACCGCAGGCATTGGAAGAAGCCAGCACATCGACCACCCCTGCCACTGTGAGTACACCCACTGTGAGTACACCTGCCGCCACACCTGCACAGGCGACTTCACAGCCCTCTGTGCAGTTGGACGCCACGCCCGCGTGCGGCGATGACGACGATCCCACACCCGCCCAAACCGAAGGCCCCTACTACACTCCTGATACCCCGGCGCGGGCTTCGCTGCTCGAGCCGGATATGGTGGGCACGCGTCTGCTGGTGGCGGGCTATGTGCTGACTACCGATTGCCGCCCCCTCGGTGGCGCGCTGCTGGATTTTTGGCAGGCCGACGATGCCGGGGTCTATGACAATGCCGGTTATCGACTGCGCGGGCATCAGTTCACCGACGATGCGGGACGTTATCAGTTGGAAACGATTGTGCCGGGTCTCTATCCGGGGCGCACGCGGCATATTCATGTGCGAGTCCAGCCCTCTGGCGGCGCAATCCTCACCACGCAGCTCTATTTTCCCGATGAACCCCAGAACGCGCGCGATGGTATCTTCCGCCCCGAGCTGATCATGGCGGTGCGCGCCGGGGAACCCCTGGTGGGCACCTTCGATTTTGTCCTGGATAGCTAAATCTTCGTTAATCCTCTGCGCCCAGACTCTTCTGCGCGTTGCTTCAACCAAACCCAAAACCAGAGTATGGATAGGAAAGGAATTTTCATGTTTCGTGTGCGAAACTGGATGAGTATCGCTGTGCTGTTTTCTTTGTTGCTCACGGCGTGCAGTGCCCCCACAAGCCCGGCGGCGACCAATTCGGAACCGGCCGCGCCTGTGGCGGCAAGCGCAGAACCCCCAGCCGAGCCTGCTGCAGAACCCACAGCCGAAGAAGTCGCGTCTGAATCTGCCGCCGCGGATGGCGCGACCCCCGAACCCGTGGAGGAAGCCCAACCGGATGTGTCAGATGCTGTGTCAGATGCTGCTGCCAATAGTGCCAGTCTGCGCACGTTCCGCATTGTGCCCGAACAATCTCAGGCCTCCTATGCTGTGGAAGAGGAATTGTTTAACCGGGCAGTGCGCTTTGTCAATGCCATTGGGCGCACCAACACCATCGAAGGCGAACTGGCGCTGGCAATCGAGGGCAACCAGGTGCAGTTGGGCGAAAATTCCTTTGTGGTGGATCTGCGCACGCTGACCAGCGATAGTGGACAGCGCGACCGGCGCATCCGCGACGGTTGGCTGGAATCTAACACCTATCCGTGGGCAGAATTTAACGCCACCGAGGTACGCAATTTCCCCGCCGATGCTGCCGAGGGGCAGGATATTCAGTTTGAGCTGGTGGGCGAAATGACAATCCGCGAGGTGACTCAACCGCTAGTCTTTAATACCACGGCCCGTCTGGAGAATGACACGTTGACGGCCACCGCCGAAAGCTATCTGCTCATGCGCGATTTCGGGTTCGAACCGCCGAGTGTACTGGGCATGTTGAGCGTGACCGATGGCGTGACGGTGACGGTGGAACTGACGGCCCAGGCAAGCGAATAGACTGAATAGACTGGATAAACTGCCACATTCTATACGCGTTTGGCGGGCATATAGCTTTAGCATATCGATTTACTATACCGATTTACCAATGATGATGAGTCAGGAGGGCATGGACGCAGGTCCGTGCCCTTTTTGTTTGATTTGGAAGATTGCCGCGACAGAATTAGAATATGTGTTCTGAGTGTTCGACCGGCTTTTTGGCGATTGCTTGCATAGGCAGAAATGGAATTACGCAGCATGGCATCTTTCCGCGACCCGGTGGCCCGCGCCAAGGATTTTATGGATACCCATTTCGACCAGCCGCTGGATCTGGATGTGGTGGCGCAACAGGCCCATTTTTCGCCCTATCACTTTCTGCGCCGTTTTCGCCAAACCTATGCCGAAACGCCCCACGCCTATCTGACGCGGATGCGCATGGCGCGCGCCCGCGAGCTGCTGGTGGAAACCGAGCTTTCGGTGACCGAGGTCTGTCTGGATGTGGGGTATACGAGCCTGGGTTCCTTCAGCAGCTCGTTTCGTCGCCATGTGGGCCATTCGCCCTACAACTATCGGGCGCGGGTTTTTCAGAGTGTGGCGATTGTGCAGGCCGCGGCGCGCTATATCCCCTATTGCTATATTTTCATGCGTGGGCTGGGACAAAAACAGGCCTAAAGCAGGCTTGAGACGGGAAAAATCGGTGATTGCGCAATTTTCGAGAAGCAAGCCGCCGCGGTTTCCGCTATGCTGGGGACACCACAGTGA
>JBBDIO010000081.1:16417-40098 GCA_040880365.1 Litorilinea sp. | reverse complement strand
ATAACCATCGACGGGCTGTCGGGCGGCGACAAATAGCTGCCCATGTGTTGCCGGGTGTGTTGCTGGGTATGGTAGGCGTGGTCGCCGTTCTGTTAGGTCCCCTATCTGCCCAGGCCGCGCCGCGGCACCAGGCGACCAGCCCCGAAACCGTTCTCACCGAAGCGGGAGACATTGAGGATTGGACGCTGGGCGGCGATTTTCTCTATTGGTCCGACTATTGCCGCCCCGGTCCTTCGGAAGCTCCGGGAGTTTTGAAACGGCGCGCGGTCAACGGCTCCATCGTGCAAACACTGGGTTCTGCCCCGGATGAAGACGAATGCGAAACGTTTATTCGCGGCGGCGCCGATGAAGCAGGTTTTTACTACTACAACCGTTTTGAAGAGACCATCGAGGCGGTTTATAACAACGAATTCTATTCGTCGGTGACTGTGTTGGCCGATGTGGGCTTTCTGCGCGAGGTGGATCTCAGCCCCTTTGTCGCGGATGAGGAATATATTTACTGGCTGGAACAGGTGCGCGGCGGTGAGTTCTTCCTGCCCGATGAGTTGCATTTGCGACGGTTGAGCAAAGAGGGCGGCGATGTGCAAACGCTCCTGAGCTATGAAGGCAGTATGAGCAATTCGACTTTGGCGGTGAATGACGATTGGTTCATCTGGTTGGATGGGGATGGGCTGCGCGGGGTGCCCAAATCGGCATGTCCCGGCAGTTGCGTGGTGAGCGAACTCCACGACGTGACGCTGACCGAAGGGCTGGTCACGCTCAACGAAGAAGGCGACATTTTTTGGCAGGCCAATCGCGCAAACGCGGAGGCGCGTCTATTTCACACCAGTTGCTCCGTTGGCGTTAACTGCGATACCGATGAACTCTATGAAGCGCCCGAATTTGTCGATATTAACGGCCTGGTTGCCGACGCGGCGCATATCTACTGGACCGAGGATGATGGTCTCAATATCGAACGTCTGCTGCGAATGCCGGTAGGTGGTGGCGCGCCTGACATTCTGGTGGAAGGAGCACTGGAGCCGGAACATCTGGAACTGGACATAGAGTGGGTCTATTTCAAGTCGGAAGGTCGGCAGCGACTGCTGCGTCTGCCCCTGGATGCGACGGCGATTACGCGTGAGTTAAGCTTTCGGGGCTGGGAAGTGACCCAGGCGATTCAGAATCTGGAAAATGATGTGCCGCTGGTGGCAGGCAAAACAACCTTTGTGCGCGTCTATCCACAACTGGATAGCGGCGCGGCAAGCGGTGGGGTAGAGCTGTTGCTCCACGGTGAACGCGATGGTGAGCCGCTGCCCGGCTCGCCATTACGCCCGGAGAACAATACGATCTATGTGGATCCGGGGGCGGATATTGCCGTCCAACGCGGTGAATCGTTCAATTTCGACACGAGCTGGTTATTCCAGCTGCCGCCCACCTGGACCAAGACCGAAGATGTGGCGATCCCGCTGGAAGACGCGCAACTGACCCTGCGCGCCGAGATTGATCCGCGCGGGCTGACCGGCGATACCACGCCGCAAGATAATGTCTTCGAAGATAGCTTTGCCTTTAACGCCAAAGCGCCAACGTGTGTGCGCACGCGCCCGGTCTGGACCCAGAACGCCTATCAGTCCTCGTGGGATTCTTCGGTGCAAACTGTGCTGGAGATTGCCGAGTCCATGCATCCCACAGTGGAGATGATCCCGTTTCCCAGCGATAAGCGGCTGGAAAAGGTGAAATTCTGCCGCAAGGGCATTGTCTATGGGCCATTTTGCAAAGGCCCCTATAATCTCAACAGCAATGCCGATACTTTGTTGTTGAAGCTGTGGCGCAAAGACTTTTTTGGCGGCGTGCCGGCAATCTGTCGCGAAGTGGGCGCACGCACGCTGTTGGCGGGCATTGTGGCAGCAGACGCCGCCTGGGACAGCAACGGCCTCGCGTTGCGGCGCACGACTTCTACAATTAATCAGGCAACCGTGCGCGGCAATGTCCAGCTAAGTAAGGTGCCCCGCTTTGGCACGTTTGGCTGGCCCATGACGCGCCACACCCATCTGGCGACAACTTTTGCCCATGAGATCGGGCATAACTATGGTCATTTGCATGTGGATTGCGGTGGCCCACCCGACATCGACAACAACTATCCCTATAACCCTTGCACACTGGATAGCCGATCACTCACCGATTCGACCACCTATTTCGGCTTTGACGGCCACATGCTGGAACCTGCGCCGCCCGATGTGAACGTGGACTATATGACCTATTCCAGCCCCCGGTGGATCAGCGACTATCATTGGCAAAAGGTCTACAATCGCACCCATCTCCCCGAACCACTGGTGCCCGAAGCGTCGGAAGATCCCTTTGCCGCGGGCATGGATCAAGAGCCTGCCACCTATCTGTTCCTGTCGGGGCTGATTACGCCGACTGCGCCCGCCGGAACACTCGAATCTACCTGGCAATATCCCCGCGCGGCGGCCAGCGAAAGCCTGCGCATACAATGGGGCTATTCGGTGCCGGAAACGTGGACCGGCGAACCCTATCATGTGCGTTTGCTGGGCGCAGACGATGAAATCCTGGATGATCGGGTGGTGGAGATATTGCCCGCAATTGATGTAGACCCGGCAGATGTAGACATAGCGCAAACCGGCGCGGTGGCGCAGGAATCGACAAGCGCGCCTTTCATGCTGACCATGCCTGCACCCGAAGCCGCAGTGGAGAGTGTGCAGTTGCTGGAAGGTGAGACGGTGCTGGACAGTTATCAGCCCAGCGCCGACGCGCCTACGGTTGAAATCCTTGCACCCCAGGGCGGCGAAGCAGTGACAGATGAACTGTTGCTGGAATGGCAGGCCGCAGATCCCGATGCTGCGCCGTGGCTGGAATATACGGTGCAATATACGCCCGACGACGGCGAGAACTGGTATGTGCTCGAAACCGATGTGTTCGGCGTTGGCGAGGGCGTGACCGAGAGCCTGACGCTGGATTTGCGCAGCGAACCCGGCAGCGATGGCGCTGAGGCGCGCGTACGGGTGCTGGCGTCCGATGGCTATAATACCGCGATGGCGACTTCGGCGGCATTCAGTGTCGCGCCGCGCGCCCCGCGTGTGCTTATCACTTCCCCCGCACCCGAGCAGTGGTTCCCCGCGCACGCGCCTGTGGCGTTGCGCGGCGCGGCCTTCGACCCCGTCGAGGGGGTGATTGATGATGACGGCTTTGTCTGGGATGTGGATGGCGTGACCGCGAGCGCGCTCCAGAGTGCGACGCCCAGCGGCAGTCAGGCTAGCGTGATGGGGTTGGCTCCCGGAACGTATACGGCGACCCTGGAAGTCACCAATGCGCAGGCCCAAACCGGCGACGCGGCGTCACAGTTCTACATCGCGCCGCTGGCAATTCCCCAAACCGAGGAAATGCGTCTCAATGGTCGCTGTGATGATGCGGGCTATGGTGAATTGAGCCTGCCGCTCTTGCCCTATGCCGATGATGAAGTGGCCTATGCCGCGCTGGCTCGCACCAACCAGTATCTCTGGGTCTGCCTGCAAGGGCTGAAAACCGACGATGCCCTGGATAGCGACCAGGATGGCTATGCCGGTTTTCAGATCGATGTGGATAACAACCGGGCCGCGCAGGTAGGCGAAAGTGACCGCGGTTTCTTTGTGCGCATGAACGGCGCGCCCGTCACCTTTGCAGGGGATGGCAACTTTTTCACTCCAACCGAACCTGAAGGTCTGGCGACGCGCGTGGCGGTCGATGGCAACCTGTGGCGTGCCGAACTGCGCCTGGACGTGGATGCTATCGGTGGTTGGGATCGGCGGGTCGGCCTCGCCGTAGGCCATTATTTTGGCCTCGGCGATCAACAGCGGGCCGCGTGGCCGCATGGCGCGACGCTCCACAGCCCCCAGACATGGGCGCAAACCAATCTGTATGCCAACCCGGTGCCCACGTTGGATGCTTTGACGCCCGTCTCGGCGACGCTGGGCAGCAGCACACTGCTCACTGTCACCGGTTCCAATTTCCGGGTGAATAGCGTTGTGCTCTGGAATGGTGAAGCCGTGAGCACGACCGTTGAGAATGCCCAGACTTTGCAGGTGACGCTGGATGATGCACAAACCGCTAGCGCGGGTCTGCACGATGTGCAGGTCGCGCCCCAATCGACACCTGCGCTGGCTTCGATCCCGCGTCAGTTTCTGGTGCATCACGGCGCGCCGGAGATTACCGGCCTGTCGCCCGTTTCGGTCACGATGGAGAGTGGCGCGCTGGATCTGACCGTGGCGGGGACGGGCTTTGTCCCCGGTGCGACCGTGTTCTGGGAAGGCGAGCCGCGCCCGACCACGTTTGTGGATGCCACCACCCTGACGGTGGAACTTGCCGCGCCAGACGTGGAATCGGCGCGAACTGCCGGCGTCGTCGCGGCCAATCCTGAACCACGGCTGGCAACCTCGGCCCCGGCGTCCTTTGCCGTTGCCGAACCCGAAGAGGATGATCCGGACAATGGCGACCCGGACAATGGCGACCCGGATGATGAGGAAGACTTTCAGCTCTTTGTACCGGGGCTGGAAAAGGACGAGTGATGCGTCAATGCAGTTCTTGTCTGCGCGTGCAGGGCGTTTGCAATGACTGGATCTCTACGCCCAGAGTTACGCCCAGAGTGCAGTGCCATGCTATCGGTTATAGATAGTTTGCGAGAAGTTGTACAATGGAGACATAGGAAATGGACGCACCCTGTCATGCACAGGGTGCGTCCGGGTTTGGTTGGTTGGGCTGCCGCAGGCTCCCATTTACTTTTACCCCCGGTTCACCTAGATTGTTCGATCCATGTCGCTAGCATCTCCATCGGTGGAAACGCAGGACGGTCTGCCGCCAAAAGTTTCGTGGGCCAAACGCCGTGAACTGACCGGTGTGGTTTGGCGGCTGGCTTTGCCGGTCATCCTCACCAATCTGCTCCAAAGTCTGGTCGATGTCGTCGATATTTTCATGGTGGGGCGGTTGGGACCGATTCCCATCGCCGCCGTGGGCATGAGCAGCGCGATCCGCATGTTGGTGCTGGTCATGCTGATTTCGGTCGCGGCCGGCGCGATGAGCCTGATTGCCCAGGCCAAAGGCGCGCGTGATCCCCAGCGTATGAGCTTTGTCACACGCCAGGCGATTGCGGCGGGATTTCTGCTCTCGCTGGCGTTGACCGCGGTGGGCTTGTTGCTGGCGCGTCCATTGCTGACGCTGGTCAACAGCGGCGGCGAACCCCAGGCCGTGGAGCTGGGTGTTCAATATCTGCGAATCATCTTTTTGGGCACGCCTTTTCTGGTGCTCAATATTGTGCTCAATCGGCTGATGCAGGGTGCCGGCGATACGGTGACGCCGCTCTTGCTGACGGGTTCGCTCAACATCCTCAATATTCTGTTCAACTATATTCTTATGTTTGGGGTGGGACCGGTGCCCGCGTTTGGCGTGGCGGGCGCGGCGATGGGCACGATTTTCGCGCGGGCATTGGGGGTCGTGGTGGTGCTGTTCATCATCTATTCCGGGCGCAACGTGGTGAAGATTCTGCCCGGTTCCTATCGCCCCAATTGGCGTATGGTGAGCGATATCCTCACGATTGGCGTGCCTTCGGGGATGCAGGGCGTGTTTCGTAACGGCTCGCGCTTGCTGGTCATCGGGCTGATCACGTCTACCGAAGTGGGCACCTATGGCGCGGCCGCGCTGGCGATTGGCTTCCAGGTGGAATCGCTGGTCTTCATGCCGGGGCTTGCGCTCAATGTGGCGGCGACCAGCCTGGTGGGGCAGGCGCTGGGCAGTTGGCAGGTGCGCGAGGCGCGCTTGCGCGGCAATACGGCTATGGCGGTGGGCTTTGTGGTGATGGTGGTATTGGCCGCGCCGATTGTGTTCTTTGCCGAGGAGATTATCCGGCTGTTTGACCCCAGCGCGCATCCGGTCTTGCTGGAAACCGGCGTGAGCTATATCTATGTGAACACGGTGGTTTTGCCGCTGAGCGCGGTGGCGATGGTGGCAAATGGCGCGCTGCGCGGCGGCGGAGATTCTATGCCGGGGCTGGTCAGTACCATTGTCGCCCGCACATTTATTGCAGTGGGCAGCGCCTGGCTGCTGGCATTCCCGCTGGGGATGGGATCGGTCGGCGTCTGGATTGGGTTGGCAATCGGCACGGTAGCCGAGGCCATCTACATGGGTATTCGCTGGCGCGGGCGGGCCTGGGAAGTGGTGGCGCTGCGCAAGACCGATGTCTATCGGCAACATCTGCACCGCTTACCGGACGCGGTGCAGGCCCAGTATCTGCGCGAGGTGCGCACGCCGTTCATGGCCTTGCCCGCGGCCCGCGAAAAGGTGAGCGACGAAGGCGTGGTCTATCTGCTCAGCGACCGGCAAGTCGTGGTGCGCTTTGAAAATGGCGGCTATGCGCTGGAAACTCCGGCAACCTCGCCCGCGCCATCTACCGCCGTACCTACTGCCTCGTCTGTCCCGCTGTCGGCCGCGCCTTCGGGCACATAGTCGGGCGATTGATGGCGGAAGTAGGTGTTGAACAGCTCGGCATAGTGCCCACCCTGGGCCATGAGCGCGTCGTGATTGCCTTCTTCCACAATCTCGCCCGCGCGCAGCACGATGATGCGGTCGGCGGTGCGGATGGTGGATAGCCGGTGCGCGATGACGATCGCGGTGCGGTCGTGGAGCACTTCGTCCAGCCCCTCCTGAATCTGGGCTTCGGTCAGCGGGTCAACGCTGGCGGTCGCTTCATCGAGGATGACAATGGCCGGGTCTTGCATGAGCACACGCGCCAGCGCCACCAATTGGCGCTGGCCCATAGAAATGCCGCGCCCTTCTTCGCCCACGCTGGTTTCCAGCCCTTGCGGCAGCACGTCCAGCCAGTCGCCGCCGCCCACCCGGCGCGCAATCTGCGCGATTTCTTCGGGCGTGGCCTGGGGTTTGCCATAGCGAATGTTATCGGCGACTGTGCCGCTGAATAGAAATGGGGATTGGGGCACAATGCCCAGCCGCGTGCGATAGTTGCTCAGATCAAAGCTGCGGATGTCCCGGTCGTCGATATAGAGATGCCCGCCCTGAAATTCGTAGAAGCGCGCCACCAGCTTGCCCAGGCTCGATTTCCCCGCGCCCGTATGTCCCACCAGCGCGACGGTTTCGCCTGCGGCAATGGTGAGATTGAACTTTTGCAACACTTGCTCCTGCTCCGTATAGCGGAAATCCATGTCGCGAAATTCGATTTTGCCCCGAATCTCACCTACCGGCTGATTGTCGTTCTGCACGACGCGCGGTTCGGCATCTACCAGCGCAAAGACCCGTTCGCTGGCCGATAGCCCCAGCTGGAACTGGCTCCAGAACGAGGCGATGCCAGTGAGCGGCAGCCAGAACAGGCTGATGCTTTCGACAAAGAGAAACCATTCGCCGGGCGAGACCAGCCCATCCAGCACATAGAGTCCACCAAAATAGACCACAAGCACGGTGCCGATGCCCGCGATGGTGCCCAGCACCGGAAAAATCCCGCTGAAGATGAAGCCCTGGCGCAGGTTCACTCGATAGGACTGGGCGTTGACCCCCTGGAATTCGGAATAGATGGTCTGTTCCTGGCGAAAGTTTTTGGCGATGGTGATGCCTGTGATGGATTCCTGGACGTTGGAATTGACTTCGGCCAGAATGCGGCGGGCGCGCTGGGTGGTTTCGCGCGCGATGCGCCGGAATGCCAGCGCGGTGATCACAATGATGGGCGCAATCGCCAGCGCGATCAGCGCCAGTTGTGCGTTGATAGAAAAGAGGATGCCAAAGACGATCACCACCAGCAGAATCTGGCTGATGAGGTTGAGCGTCAGGGTGACGACGTTGGAAAAATCCTGGGTATCGGAGGTGACGCGGCTGACCACTTTGCCGGTAGAGAATTCGTCGTAGAAGGACATATCGCGCGCCATGACCGCGTCGAAGGCATCCCGGCGCAGATCCAGCACCACATTGCCCACGGTGCGCGCGGTCAATGACTGACGCAAGAAGTTGAAACCCCACGAAAGAATCCCCGAAGCCAGAATCGCGAGCAGAAGCCAGATGACGGCGCGGAAACTGGTGGCGTCTGCCAGTGTATCAATGCCCCGGGCAATGAGCAGCGGCAAGACGGCATCCAGCCCCGATTGCATCACGATCATGCCGGCGACGGTCAGCATCTGCGTGTAGTGGGGGCGGAAGTAATCGCCGATCCGCCCCAGCAGTTCCCGGTCGGAATAGGTGCGGTCATAGGCTTCTGCATCCAGACCGTCCATGATAAAACCCATATGTTTGCTCCTGATTCACAGATAACAGATGAATGTGCCGGGCTAGTCCAACCGCTTAGTCCAACCGCTTAGTCCAACCGCTTAGTCCAGCCGCATCTCATAGCACAGACTGAGCGGGTCATTGGTGTAGTCGCCAAAGGGCGCAATGCGTCGAAAACCATACCGTTCATAGAGGCCGATGGCTTCGGTCTGGTAAATGCCGGTTTCCAGACGTAAAACCGAAACATTGTGTTGCCGGGCGTGGTCGGCAAGCTGGCGGATCAGGAGCTTGCCGAGGCCGCGACCCCGAAACTGGGGACGAACATACATGCGCTTTAACTCGCCATAGTCGGTGCCGAAAAGTTTGATGCCACCACAGCCGGCGGGGGTGGCGTCTTCGCGCAGAACACAAAAGGCGACCGCGTCTTGCAACAATTTTTGCACGGTGAAGCCGTGGCGGCTTTCCACAGGATAGAATCCTTCCAGATGCGTCTGGAGTTCATCAATGAGCGTGACGGCATCGGGCGTATCGGGACGTTCAAAGTTGATTGTGGTGGGCATGGGCGTCGCTCTCTTGCAGAAAAAGGGTTTCGTCGAAACAAGACTTTCCTGTGATCCAACCTGTTCCAGCGCATTAATAGCGTGCAAAGACCCGTTGATAGAGCGGGCTGCGCGCCAGCAATTCCTCGTGGGTGCCTTGATCCACAATCTGGCCTTTTTCCAGCACAATAATTTTGTCGGCCCGGCGGATCTGGGAAAGCCGGTGGGTGATGATGAGCGTGGTGCGTCCCTCCAATACCCGGTTGATGGCCGTTTGGATGCGATCTTCGGTGGCGCTGTCGATGGCGCTGGTCGAATCGTCGATGATGAGAATGCTGGGGTTGGTGAGCAAGGCGCGGGCAATGGCGAGCCGTTGGCGCTGCCCACCCGAAAGCGTGACACCCCGTTCGCCGATGACCGTTTCATAGCCATCGCGGAAGCTCATGATGAACTCGTGGGCCTGCGCGTCTTTGGCCGCGGCTTCGATGGCTTCCTGGGTGGCCGACGGCCCCAGGCCAAAGGCGATATTGCCGGCGATGGTACGCGAAAAGAGAAAAATATCCTGTTCGATGGTGGAGATTTGCGAACGCAAAGCAGCCATATTCCATTCGCGCACATCTACGCCGTCGATGGTGATGCGCCCGGCATCCACATCGTAGATGCGGTTGACCAGCTTGGTGAGCGTGCTCTTGCCCGACCCGGTTTGCCCCACAATCGCAACGGTCTCGCCGGGGTTGACGCTAAAACTGACACTATCCAGCACTTTTGGCCCTTTGGTGGGGACGGCTGTGTCGAGACTGGCGGCCTCGGCGTTTGCGTCGTCGGCAAGCGGCGCTCCGGCGTGGCTAAAGGAGACATGGTCGAAGCGCAGTTCGCCGCGCATGGGCGCGTGATAGCCGCCGGCGTTTTCGTCCATTTCGGTCTCGGCATCCATCAGTTCCAGAATGCGCCGTGCCCCGGCCAGCCCCATCTGCACCAGCGAAAATGTGAAGATGGAAATAAAGGTGGGGAAGCGCAGGATGCCCATCAGCCCCATATAGGCGACCAGATCGCCCACGCTGATTACATTTTGATAGAGCAGCCACATGCCGTGGGCAAAGGCCGCCGCGAACGCAATGCTGATGAAGAGCAGGGGCAGATAGCGGGCCTGGATGCGTCCCTGTTCGACAAAATAATCGCGAAATTTGCGCGCGGTCGCCATAAACCGGGTGCGTTCCTGATTTTCCTGCGAGGCCGATTTGACGACTTCGATGCCGGAAATGGTTTCGTTGAGTACCGCGTTCATATCGCCAAACTGGAAGCGCTGCATGTTGGAAACGGGCGTGAGCTGTTGCATGTAGCGGCGCACGGATACAATCAGCACCAGCAGAAAGATTACCGGCGTGATGAGCAGCTCGGCGCGGATCAGGGCGATGAAGATGAGCGGCGCAAGGCAGCTCAGAATCGACTCGACGATGAGCGAGACGCCCGGGTTCATCATGGGGTTGAGCTGGCGTACATCGTTGGACGCGCGCGCCATAATATCGCCCACGCGCTGGCGGTTGTGGAAGGTCTGGCTTTTGCCCAACAGGTTCACATAGAGTTCGTCACGCGCATCGCGTTCCAGCCGTTGGCCCAGCGTTTCGATGGAAAAGGCATTCAGAATATCCAGCACCCCGCGTATGAGAATCGTGCCCAGAATGAGCAGCGAAATCTGGAGCAGGCGTTGCGCGCTGGGCGCAGGCTGGATGACTTCGTCGAAAGCCACGCCAATCAGCCGCGGGAGATAGGCAAAGAGTACGTTGTGGATCAGAACGGCAAAGACAAAAAAGGCGAGGAACGATTTATAGCGCAGCAGATGCGACAGGAGCCAACGCGTGGGCGACCGGCGATCATAGACATGCTCACCGGCTACCGAAAACTCGCGGTTCGTTGCGGATAGAGTGCTCACCGGGCGGTCTCCTCGGTTGGATGGGTCTGGCTACAGGTCGGAAAATGGCGTGCGCAGGCGGTTGTGGGCGGCTTCAATGATGCCCAGAACAAAAGTTCTGGAAGTGTAGCATGGATTTTATGAAGGTCCAAATTGGCACTTTAGCTGTGGCACGCGTCTACAATCTTGCGCAGCAAGCTCGGATCGTTCTCCTCTTGTTTATTCCAGATACCAGGACTTTGCGTGAACACCAGGTCCAGGCTGGGACAGACCCGGATATGCTGACTGCCTGCTCCCGACGCCGCGAAAGTGTCGTGCGGCAGGCTGAGCCAGATCTGCGCTTGCTGGTTGGCCCAGAAACCAAATCCATATTGCCATTTGGCGGGGGGCGCGTGGCGCAGGAGGTCGGGATTCACACACACGGCCTGCAATAGCCAGGCGGATGGGATGACTGTGCGGTCGCGCCAGCCCAGAACCAGAATACGCAACGGCAACAGCGGGTGTGTATGCATAATATGTAAATACTGGGGCTTGACAAACTAATTATAGTAGTTTATAAACTAATTATGTTAGTTTTGTGCTTATAGGAACTCTGCACGGTGCAGTGTGCCAACACGCAGGGCCTATATCAACAGTAGATGCGATAGTCTGGAAAGTAAAGGGAAGCGATGAAACTTACACAACACGGAGAAAATTTGTGGCAGTTGACGCGCCTGGGCGCGTTCAACAGCTATTTTGTGCGTGAGGCCGATGGACTGACGCTCATCGATACCAACCTGGGCGGTACGCACAAGGACATTGTCCAGGCGGCGCAGCAGATTGGCCTGCCGATTACGCGCATCACGCTGACCCATGCCCACGGCGATCATGTGGGATCGCTGGATGAGATTGTGGCGTTGACCCCCCACGCCGAAGTGGTCTTTGCGCAACGTACAGAAGCATTTTTGCAAGGCGATCTGACTTTGTTGTCCCATGAACCCCAGCACAAGCTGCGCGGTAGTTTTGTGACGCGCAGCACGCGAGCGCAACGCTATCTGGCCCACGGCGACCAGTTTGGTTCATTGCAGGTTGTCGCCGTGCCGGGACATGCGCCGGATCTCATTGCGTTCTTTGATACACGCGATGGCACGCTGATTGGCGGCGATGCGTTCCAGACCAAAGCCGGGATAGCGGTCGCCGGCGTCATGCGCTGGCTTTTTCCTTTCCCCGCGTTGGCGACATGGCATCCGCCGACCGCGCTGGCATCGGCGCAGATTCTGCGCGATTTGAACCCCGCGCGGCTGGCCGTGGGCCACGGCCCGGTGATTGAGAATCCCGACGCGGCAATGGCGCAGGCGATTGCGAAAGCAGAGGCGGTGTATGGTGGTGAAATCCAGACGGCTTAATCGGAAACTGGTGTTGGCGCAGGCGGCGCAGTTGGCAGACGCGGCAGGAGATGTGCAGGGCGTTACCCTGGCGGCGCTGGCCCAGGCGTTGGAGATTCGTGCGCCTTCGCTCTATAACCATGTGGCGGGCCTGGAAGATCTGCACTATGGGTTGGCGGTGTATGGCGTGCGCCAGCTATTGGCAGAACTGCGCCAGGCCGCGCAGGGCAAAGTCGGGCGGGCGGCGATTCTCGATATGGCGGCGGCCTATCGCGGGTTTGCGCGCACGCATCCGGGGCTGTATCCCCTGACCCTGCGCGCGCCGGAAGCGGATCAAGCCGAGTTGATGGCGTTGGCCCAGGAATTTCTGCAATTATTGCAATTGGTGATGGCGTCGCTGGGGCTGGAAGGCGACGAGGCCATCCATGCTATCCGCGGGCTGCGCGCCATTCTGCACGGCTTTGCCGCGTTGGAGGCGGTCGAAGGGTACAAAATGGCGCTCAACCTGGATGAGAGCTTTCGGCGGCTGGTTGACGTCTATCTGGACGGGCTGGTACGCGCAGACGCAACCGGCAACGCTAGCGCACCGGCAATTGGAGTAGCCACGTCCCCTCAGGGTTGATGACCCCCCAGGTGGATTCGGTGCGCACAACGGCCATGCCGTTTTCAAAATCGCCGCCGCCCAAAAACTGGGGTTCAATCGCGAGTTGGCCCGCGCTATCGAGATAGCCTACCAGCCCGTCGACGGTGACCGCGGCCAATCCTTCGTGAAAGGGGCTGCCCCGGCTGATGGTCACATCGGTGTTCAGAGCTATCCCGGCAGGGTCGATATAGAGTTGCTGGCCTTCGAGCGTCACCAGCGCGAAGCCTTCGCGGAAGGAAGACGCCATCTCGAACTGGGACCGGATGACCAGATCGCCCACCATGCTTATATAGCCGAATTGACCAAACAGCTCAATCGGTGCAAGACCTTCGGCAAACGTGCCGCTGCGGGGAAATTGCGCGGCAATGGACAGGCGTCCGCTGCGGTTGACAAAGCCATATTGACCGTCGATGCTGATGAGCGCCAGCCCGCCGGAAAAGTGTTGGGCGGTGGCAAAGCGGGGTTCGATGATCAGTTCCCCCTGGCGGTTGATATAGCCATAGCCGCCGCTTGCCTCTTCGTTGTTTTCCCCTGCGTTGCTCTCCGCTTCGTTGCTCTCTGGGCGCACCGCGGCCATGCCTTCGCTAAACGGCTGTGCCGCGGCAAAGGTCGCCCCATCGAAAAGTACGTCGCCCTGGCGGTTGATATAGGCTTGCCCGCCGCCTTCTGCCAAGCCGACCACTGCGATCCCCTGTTGGAAATCACCGGCAAAGGTAAATTGGGGCGCGATGACGTATTCGCCCGTGGCATCAATATAGCCGAATGTGCCGGTAGGGTCTTCTACGGCCGCCAGACCTTCGACAAACGGCAATGCGCTGGCAAATTGAGGCGCAATGATGAAATCACCCGCCAGATTCACATAGCCATACTGCTCCTGACCATTTTGGAACTCTGCGGTAGCAAACAGGGGGCCATAGGCCGCCGAGACCGTGCGCACCGGCTGTTCCACGTCCACCGCGACCAGCGTGTCGTCTGCCAGCGTGAAAGCCAGGCGTGCTGTTTGCGAGGGGCAGCACATGGGGTCTTCCGGCCCGTGGGTCACAACATCCAGCACGATCACACCATTGTCGATGAAGATATCTTCCATGCGCACCCGGTCGCCCAGGGCGGTGGTCGCCACGTTGACGGGCGCGCCTTCATCGTTCAGCACCGCGGCCAGATCCACAAAGGTGCCGGTGCCGCCGCCCGAACTTGCCAGGATGACCGCGGCATCGGGCACCAGATCGCCGTTGAGATCGCCAAAGGCGCGGTCGCCGGTCAACTGCACGGTGAGGGCAGACGCGGCATCCTGTTCGGCATCTGGTTCGGTATCGCTGAATTCGCCAGTGAATTCACCATCGATCAGGGTGATGGCTTCTTCGGAAACTGCGATGCCCGTATAGGTTGCGCTTGCGAGCAGCGTCGGGGTGAGGCCGGGAATTTCATATTGCAGCACCTGATCGGCGTCCAGCACGAAAATCTGGGTCAGCGGTGTGGCGGTTACGCGATCTATCCGGTTAACGACGATCTCGCTACCCACCATATCCAGGCTTTCCAGAATGATGTCTTGCCCCAGGTCCAGCGTCACCAGATTGAGGGGCGCGCCTTCCTGCTCCATGACGATTGCCAGATGATAGGTGGCAGGGGAGGCGTCGCCGGGTGCCGTCGCGGGGTCTGCGTTTTCCGTCTCCAGGCTTTCCTGCAAGACACTTTCCAGCACGGCAATCGCCTCATCCAGACCGTTGCCGGTAAAGTCGCCATACGTTGTCAGCGCGGGCAGCACGCGGATCGTGCGCGTTGCGTCGCGATAGACACCGGCTTCTAGCTGTATACCTGCGGCCTGCGCGGGATCTTCGATGTCGCCATCTTGTGTGGCGGCATCCAGAAAGTATTCGGCATTGGCTAGCGCGTCGGGCGTGAGCGCGGCAGTCTGGCGCGCGGGCGCGGCATAGGCGACGCTGCTGAACAGCGTGGGCACGCGCGCATGGAATACGTGCGCGGCCAGGACCGGCGTTGCCAGCGCGACCGACAAAAGCAGTGCTACGCGTGCCCAAGGGACAATCATTCTACGCATGTGGATTCGTTCTCCCGGTTGGATAGAGATGTTAGCTAGGGATCATTTTTCTCTGAAGAGAACGCTCTCCCCGGGTGTACAGTTCCGGGTAGGCGTTGGGCAAGTCTGCGCACGGTTGGCGCGCTAGAGCAGGGGCGAAACCAGGCGCGCCAGAGAATCGCGCATGCGTCCAGCAAAGTTGCTTCCGCTGCGATAGCTTTCCAGGTTAAACTGGACACAGTCTTCCAGGTCTTTGTGAAACTGATCTTCCAGTTCTTGCGCCAGTTTGCGGTGATAGAGCACAGCGTTGATTTCGTAGTTGATCTGAAAGCTGCGCAGATCCATATTGGCGCTGCCCACCGAACAGATTGTCGAATCGATACTGATGGTTTTGGAATGCATATAGGCGCTTTGCATGAGATAAATTTTTACACCGGCGCGGGCCATATCGTCGAAATAGGTATTGGCCGCCCAGTTGGGCACAGGGTACATAGTGTCGCGCCGCGCACACATAATGCGCACATCTACCCCGGCCAGGGCCGCGGCTTTCAATGCTTCGCTCACACTGGCATCGGGGATGAAAAAGGGCGACTGGATATAGACATGGCTGTTCGCCAGCGGGATCATAAAGAAATAGAGCTGTTGAATGGCATACCACTGACTATCCGGCCCCGCGCCCACAATCTGCACGGGCACCTGGGCATAGCCATGTGTGGGCGGCGTTATGCCGTCGCCGGGGATGCCCGAATCCATGGGCGTGATCTGCTGGGCCGTGAACGCGTGCGAGTCTGTGGCGTGCGCGTCTGTGGCGTTTACACCGGCGTGGGGGGCAACTGTGCTGGCGGTGGGCAGGGCGATGGGGACGCGTGCGGGGCGTCGCCGGACATCTGCCGCCGCAAAGTAGTGCCGGTCGGCCAGATGTTCGTTGGTTGTGTTATACCAACTGGTGGCAAAGACTGCCTGGAGGACGGCAGCCGTTTCGCCGGTGATGCGCAGGTGGGTATCGCGCCACGCGTTATAGGGGCCTGCCCCTTCCAGATGTTCCAACCCCATGTTCAGCCCGCCGGTATAGCCGATTCTGCCGTCGATGACGGTAATTTTGCGATGGTTGCGGTAGTTGATGCTGTGGAGCGAGAGCAGAAAGAAGCGATTGAGGTAGGAATAGATTTCCACGCCGCCCCGGCGCAGACGCCCCACATAGCCCCGGTGTCGCCAGTCGAGCGAGAGCGAACCCAGCGCATCGTAGAGAATGCGCACGCGCACGCCCGCCTGGGCCCGTTCGATGAGCAGATCGCCTAGCTCCTGCATATACTTGTCGGCAGTCCACGTGAAATATTCCATGTGGATAGAGTGTTGCGCGTTGCGGATGTCTTCTTCCAGGCGCGGGTACATGCTGGAGGCATCCTGCAGCAATTCCACCTGATTGCCTACGGTGAGCATGGCAAGGTTGGTGCGGCGCAACATTTCGGCCAGTTTCCCCTGCATGTGCGAGAGTTCACCATCGGCGCGCAAGGCACGCAAGGCTGCGCGCTCGCGTTCTACCAGCGGTTCCAGATAGGGCGCGAGGGAGCTTTCCATGGCCGGCGAGAGACGCGCCAAACGGCTGCGGCGGCTGAACGGGCGCATTTCACGGCCAAAAAGTATGTAGATGCCCACCCCCACAAGCGGCAGCAGGATGAAAAGAAAGAGCCATGCAAAGGTCGAGGTGGGTTGGCGATTATCCAGAATGATAAAGATGGCCGCGCCAACTGCATAGATGACATAGGCCCAGAACACCAGCAAGATGAATTGAACCCCAAAAATTGTTTCCAGCCATTCCCACATCATAAATAATCCCTGGCGCGTGCCTGTCTGTGTGTGCTCTGTGTGTGCGATGTATATGTATGCGCGCTGCTGCTATGTTGATTCGCGGTGTTAATTCTGAGCGCGGTTTATCTATACGCTCGCGCCGGCCGGCGGTTTCGTCTGTGGGGATCATCTATAATGGCGGAATTTTAGTCAAGATTGGCGGGGCAGGATTGACTGGGTTATCTTCCCGGAAGCTACGAGCTTCCGGGAAGATTGGCTACCGATGACGAATTATGGCCCGATTGCCGTTTTCCGTTTGCGCCCGGCGTCTAATTTTGCGCTCCGCGTCTAATAGCGTGTCAGCGCGGCGATTTTGCCCAGTTTTTCCAGCCCTGCATGTTCGTCGAGGATGGTGACGCCGATGCCCTGGGCGAGGGCGCGGCGTAGTACGCTTTCCACGGCGTCGGGCAATTCCTGGATGCGCCCGCTGCCCAGTTCACTTTGATCTGTGAGTTCCAGCAGGATATAGCCGCTATCGACAAACCGATAGGCCGATTGGGCAAAATCTGATAAGACGGCCACGTGCAGCGCGCGTCCTTCCTGCACCGCGGTGAGCACCTGGGCCAGCCCCGCGACCGCCGCATCCTGTTTGTGGACGGCGGTCACGATGCGGTCGGTGATGGCCTGGGCATGTTCGGCCCCGGCCTGTTGGGCCAGTGCCAGGGCCTTTTCGCTGATCTGGGAGGGGGTGGCGTTGGCCGTGGCGGCCACCCGTCCCAACACCATCGCGCGCAGGCGATGGCTGAGCATTTCGCGGAAACGCGCCACATTTTTTTCGGTGCCCGCCAGAATCAACTGTTGGGTATCGCTGCGTCGATAGAAATCTTCGGCCATTTCGGCGGCATCTTGCAGGTTGTGGCGCGCGACGCCCGATTCGTGGCGCTGGATGCGCGCGGCAGCCCAGCCCCCGGCTTTGTGCTGTTTCACTTCCTCGCCCAAATGGCCGTCGACCGCTTCCAGGTTGCCCATGCTAAACAGATAGAGGCGCACCCCTTCCTGATCCACATGGATCACGCCATAGCGGGCGTAGGTATCGAGCAGGGCCGCGAGTTGGCGAACATTGGGGCGACGCGATACGAAAACGCTGTCTTCCACCGGCACCATATAGCTTTTGGCCCACCAGAAATCGCGGGCCGCGCAGCTAAACAGGATGAGGCTGCGCCCCTGGGGAATATAGCCCATTTCCATAAAGTTCTGCATGCGGCGGATATCTTCGGGGTCGGCCTGAAGCTCGCCTTCGGCTGCCTGATCGAGCAGATTGCGCAGAGCGAGGCGGAATTTATCGGATGAGCCGCGTTGCGGGGCAATGTTGAGATAGACGCTGAGAACGGGGTTGGCATTGTCACTTTCGAACTCGATAGCCTGACGAATCTCGCCATCAATGGACATAGACCCTCCTCGACAGTTGAACTGGCTGTTGGACTGACGGTTGGATTGACGGTTGGATTGTGCGGGTAAGCGTGGATAGATGTTGAAGTGATTGCACACTATCACGGTCATTTTGGGTTGTCAATCGCGGCAAAATTGTCTTGCCTGTCGAACTGTTTGTGTGTCAATCGCCCGGCGCGGGCTGGGTGATAGGTGTGCGCTGTTCCACGCGTCCCAGATAGAGCGCCAGGAAGATCATGGGTAGCACCAGAATATAGTTGACGCCCAGCGCGAATTGCAGACCCCAGGTTTCGGCGAGAATGCCTGTCCAGAGTGGGGGGATCATAGCGCCCAATGTCATGGCGACATTGAGCGTGCCGCTGACCGTACCCGTTTGTTCGGGATAGAGACGCGCGCCATAGGCCAGCACCATGGGAAAAAGGCCCGACAGGCTGAGTCCGGTGAGAAAGACGCCGACCACCGTCACCCACAGGGAGTGAATGCCCAGAACTACCAGGGGATAGGTGAGGGTAATCCCCGCGCTCAGCACCAGCAAGGTGGTGGCATAGCCGACTCGTTCGGACACACCCGCGCAGATAAAGCGCCCGATGGTGAGCGCGATATAGAAGATAGAGATCATGGCGATGGAAAGGAAAGTGGAAAAGCCCGCGGTGCTTTCCATGAAGACGGCAATCCACCCCAGCAGGCTATAGGCGACGCCGTTGTAGATGAAAGCAATCAGAAAGAGCGAGAGAAATGCGCCCTGGCGCAACATGTCCAGCGCACGGGTTTTGACGGGCGCATCGGCTCTGGGATCGGTGGCAGAGTCGGTGGCGGAGTCCGTGGTCACCGCGGTGGGATGCGCGCGGTCGGAATCGTAGAGAAGCGCGGCCGCCACGCCGTAGATAAGCCAGATGATGCCCGTGCCGCCTATCGCCCAGCGCCAGGGGACGCCCTGGTCAATGATATAGCCGATGATGAGCGGCGAAATGGCCGCGCCTACCCCATAGACGCCGTGCAGTGTGTTGAGCGCGCGGGCACGCGCTCCCCGATTGGCATCGGCGATCATGGCGTTGATACCCGTCGAGAGCGAGGCCTGGGCCGCGCTGATGAGCACGAACGCGGCCAGAAAAATGGGCCACGGTGCAATGAGGGCCGTGACTGCCATTGCCCCCGCCAGAAAGAGGGCCGATAGCCAGACCATGCGCCGCCGCCCGATGCGGTCGGAGCCGATGCCTGCCAGCAAGTTGCCCAGGATGCCCCCCGCCGACCGTGCGGGAAAAATGAGGCCAATCGCGGCGAGGGTTAGCCCCATCTCCGCGTATTCTTCGGTGATGAAGGGCATGACCGCCGGGATGAGGACGGCGGCGGTGCCAATAAACAGATAGCCGACCAAGCCGAGTGTGTTCAGATGACGATCCAAGATTAGCCTTCGCTTCGTTTGGCAGATTGTGTTTGGCAGATTGTGTCGGGCAGCAGATTGTGTCGGGCAGATGTGTGCAGATGGCTGTGGCAGTTTTGCGGTGAAAATTCTGATCATAGTTGCTACAGGTAAATTTCCGATGCCGAATTATTGTCGCCCGCGGGACGTGTTTTTGTGAAATGGGCCGCTATGCCAATAGCCGAACAACATACCTGTAGCCGGTACGCGAGTCGGTTCGACAGGCAGTACGACAGAGTTTTGCAATCGGTTGTACAATGGCCCCGACGGCGCAACAGTGTTAATCCAAACCGCGTGTCCACACAGCCTTCACCACGCCCTATGCCAATGCCGACGAAGCCAACCACGCGCCCAACGAAAATCTGGAAGTAACGCGCTTTATCAAGGACATCCACACCGGCGCGGCGGTGCTGGCCTATCTGGGCGCAATGGCATAGGGCGGAATCTGTATGAAGCAGGTGGAAGGATGGTGAGAGGGGGGGATATTTGTGCCCGTCAACCCCTCATGCCGGCATCTGCAATTCCGGCATCCGTTTTGTCGAAAACCTCCTCGACGCTGAGGCCGAAGGCGTCGGCAATGCGGAAGGCGAGCGGCAGCGACGGATCGAAGCGGCCGTTCTCGATGGCGTTGATCGAATTGCGCGAGACGTGCACGCGGTCGGCCAATTCGGCCTGGCTCCAGCCCTTCTCTGCGCGCAGCACGCGGATGCGGTTCTTCATGTCGTTATCCGTCCACATGTTCTGGCCGCACTCCAAGACGCCGCTCCCACCAGATGCTGGCGCCGACCACGCCCAGCGTCTGTAGCAAGACGACCAGCATGAAGCCGATGGTAATTCCGAGCTTGACCGCCTTGTCCGGCGACCCTCCGCCGATGGTGTTCGCCAGATCCACCAGCGCGTTCATCAACGGCGGAATCAACATCACCAGAACCGCGGCGACCGACCCAATCGTCAGGCCTTTGGCCTGGGCAAAGCGTTGGCCGGCGATCTCTACTTCGTCCAGGTGACGATTGACGCGCGCCGCCAGAAACAGGCTGTAGCCCATCACAAAGATCGCGGCGACCGCGGCGATCCCCAGGGCGATTGCGTCACTCTGCTGTTTCAGCCACGGCATGAAAGCGAAAAAGGCCACAGGCACGATGACGACAGGCGAAATCCATAGTGCATTCCAACCGAACTTTTGAAGATTATTCATTGCCAAGAGAGTCTCCTTTTACGTGATAGTACGTGAGAATAAACGGGCATTGATTTCGGCGACTTGTGAAAAGTATACTTGTCTATATGAAAAGTAAACTTATCACGTTTGATCTGCTATGTCAAGTGTTTTTTGCATGATATGTGTACTCTCCGGTGCGCGATTGGCAATTGAACCACAAAAGGAATGTTGACTTTTCGCGTGCGCTGGTTTGACAAACGCAAAGCGGGCTTACTATACTAAGCCCGCACTTCATCGGTTGCGCGCAGGCTGCTGTGCGCGCCAGAGTGCGCCCTATGCAACGATTTAATTGGATACCCAGGAGGGACTCATGTCAGTCCACGCACAAAGTAGTTATCGACGGTCTAACCTGTCGGACACTATGTACCAGCCTGTCGCAGATTTCGCCGGTTTCCAATCCTGTCGTGTTGTTGCCCCCTGCTGTATCTCCTGTTGCCCCTGCTTGTGTAGCTAGCCCCAAGCGGCTACATCTTCTCATTATCCGGTCCAGACTGCCGCTTCCTCTGCCTGTTTGAGGACGTGTGTCGGGTACGCACAGAAACGTACAGAAACACATTAGGTGCGTGCCCACCGCGTAAACTGCTATATCCAGACTGGATCTGCACCGCCGGCTGTGTTTTGCCGGAATTGTCGCCGTTTTGGGGAATCGAACTACCCGCTCTATTGCGCCGTCGCGCCTGTGCGCGTGTCGGATATTTATGTATCCATTTTCTGTAGATCTGAACCAAACCAAGGAGAAACACATGAGTGATTATGCCAAGCCCGAAGTTCTGGTGAGCACCGATTGGGTCGCCGAGAACCTGAACAAGTCCAATGTGCGCATTGTGGAAAGCAATGAAGATGTGCTGCTCTACGATACGGGCCATGTGCCCGGCGCGGTGAATGTCGATTGGCACGCGGACCTCAACGATCCGGTGATGCGCGACTATGTTTCGCCCGAACAGTTTGCCGAGCTGTGCAGCAAGAATGGGATTGGACCCGATACCACGGTCGTTTTTTATGGCGACAAGAACAACTGGTGGGCCACCTATGCGTTTTGGGTCTTCCAGCTCTTTGGGCATACCAATGCCAAGATCATGAACGGTGGGCGCGCCAAATGGATTGCTGAAGGCCGCGATCTGACCCGCGAAAAACCCGGCTATGACCGGGCCGACTATCCTGTGCCGACCCGCGACGACAGCAAGATTCGCGCGTTCCGCGATGAAGTGCTGGCGCATCAGCAGGCCGGTGGGCAATTGGTCGATGTGCGCAGCCCCGGCGAATATCGGGGTGAACTGCTGCATATGGCCGATTATCCCCAGGAAGGCGCGATGCGTGGCGGGCATATCCCCGGCGCGAAGAGTGTGCCCTGGGCGCGTGCCGCCAATGAAGATGGCACCTTCAAGAGCGCAGACGAACTGCGCGCGATCTATCTGGAAGAGCAGAGCCTGGATTCGGATAAGCCGGTGGTCGCCTATTGCCGCATCGGCGAACGTTCTAGCCACACCTGGTTTGTGCTCAAGTATCTGCTGGGGTTCGACAACGTGCGCAACTACGACGGCTCCTGGACCGAATGGGGCAATGCCGTGCGGGTGCCGGTCGAACGCTAGACCAGAATTTGCAGGGCAAATCTGTACAATCGAGTGGGGGAACAAAATGGGAGACGCGCGTACGCGTCTCCCATTTTGTTTTGCGCCTGGCTGCATCGGGCGAAACTTGAATGGGGGGTGTTTGGCACAATGCCGCGGGCCTACTACAATTACGGTACGGCAATTGTCACATAAAATATAGTGTGCACGACAGCGACCCACTAAACTCACCAAAACACCCAAAATGAGAACGGTAAACTCTGATGAGCAATGAGAATGGCAGTGTAAATGGCAATGAAAATGGCAATGAGAATGAACGTGTGCGCCTGGCAATGATTGGCTGCGGCGGCATGGCGCGTCACCACATCCGCAATATATTGGCCCAGCAGGATACCACCGAAGTCGTCGCCGCGTGTGAACCTTCGGGCGCGGCTTATGAAGAGTTTTGCGAGCTGTTTGAGGATGCGGGCGTTGAGCCGCCGCCCAACGAGCCGGATCTGGAAAAGTTGCTGACCACCCGCGCCGGAGAGATCGACGCCGCGTTTATCATCACACCCCATGTGTTGCACTACGCCCAGGCCAAAGCGTGTCTGGAAGCGGGCCTTGATGTGCTGCTGGAAAAGCCTATGGTGATGAATGCCGCCGAAGCCGAAAGCCTGATCGAGACGCGTAACCGCACCGGGCGGCTGCTGGTGGTCTCGTTCAACGGCAGCCTTTCGCCCCAGATTCGCACCGCGGTGCGCATGTTGCGCAGCGGGGAACTAGGCTCCATTCTGAATATCCACGCGGTGGCCTGGCAAAGCTGGAAACTGGGCACCGCCGGCACCTGGCGGCAAAATCCGGTGATGTCGGGCGGCGGGTTCATGTTCGATACGGGCGCGCACATGCTCAATACGGTTTCGGATTTGGCGGGCGAGGAGTTTGTAGAAGTCTGCGCGTGGTTGGATAACCGGGGCGCGCCGGTGGATATCCTGGGTTCGGTGATGGCGCGCCTGCGTTCGGGCGCGCTGGTCACGCTCAGCGCGTGTGGCGAAGCGATTAAATCGTGCCATTCGGATGTGCGGGTTTTTTGCACCGATGCCATTTTGCGCACAGGCATCTGGGGCGAACGGCTGCAAGTGCAGCGCGACGGGCAGGATCGCATGATGCCGGTACGTGTGCCGCCCTCAATGGGGCAGTGGCAGCAGTTTCTCAATGTGCGCAATGGCACTCTGCCGAATCCGTGCCCGCCGGAGATTGGTCTGCGCATGGCGCGGCTGTGGGATGCGATCCAGGCCTCGGCCAGCCAGGGCGGGCAACCGGTATCGGCGCTGGGCGAAAAACAGACCTGAGTACAGCGCCCGCCTACGTTTACCGGGCGCAAGGCCTACGGGAATCTGTGAAAATTGGATCTTTATGCTTTTCGCAGTTGACAAGGGCTTGTTGCGTCCGGTATACTCTTTTCTATCGTCAGAAATGCTCTATAAAACGCATGGGCGATTTGTGCAAAATGCTGGCGTATAAAATGCCAGTGCACAAAATATT
>JBBDIO010000081.1:9650-16317 GCA_040880365.1 Litorilinea sp. | reverse complement strand
CACAAAATATTGTAGAGGGCCTGTTTTTCCACATGAGCGCCGCCATATGAAAGCCGCATCATGAATACCGCAATAAACCATATGAATAGCCTGAATATTATTAGCGCGGTAGTAGTACTTCTTAGCCAGCTTCTGGTACTTAGCCAGAAGTCAATGCCGGTTGGAGAAGCGTACTAGGCCCAAGCCCAGCACGATTTGGTTTTTCAGACCCTTCCCAACCGGGAAGGGTCTTTTTGTATCATTTTCCGGTACCTTTTTTCGGTGCCCTCTCCATGATGAGTCGATTACGACCCGATTACGACCCGATTGTGAACGATTGTGAAGCTCTTGCTACGTTGATTATGGCCCGCTGATTACAACTCCGATTCTAGTGCGCGGAATGTCGCGGAAGGTAAGGAGAATTTTCGAATGAACCAGTCGAACCAGAACGGCCATGCCCCTGCCGAAGAAGCACCGAGGCCCATGACGGGTGGCCAGATGGTGTGGGAAGCGCTTGTGCGTGAAGGCGTGGATGTCATTTTTGGGCATCCGGGCGGCGCGATTTTGCCGGCATACGACGCGTTATTTCCATATGAAGCCGAAGGAAAACTGCACCATGTACTGGTGCGGCATGAACAGTGTGCGGCGCACATGGCCGATGGCTATGCCCGCGCAACCGGGCGCGTCGGCGTCTGTGTGGCAACCAGTGGCCCCGGCGCGACCAACCTGGTGACCGGATTGGCGACGGCGTTGATGGACAGTGTGCCCATTATTGCCATCACAGGGCAGGTGCCCACCAATCTGCTGGGCACCGATGCGTTTCAGGAATCGGATGTGGTGGGGGTGACGCAGCCGGTCTGCAAGCACAACTATCTGGTGACCGATGTGGACGAATTACCCTTGATCCTGAAGGAAGCCTTTTATATTGCGCGCGAAGGTCGCCCCGGCCCGGTGTTGATCGACATTTGCAAGGATGTGCAGAACGCAACCGGCATGTTCCGCTATGATATGGAGGTCGAACTGCCGGGTTTTGAGCCGTGGCCCACTGTGGATATGGAGCAGGTGCGCCGCGCCGCCGAGCTGATCAACAAGGCCGAACGCCCGCTGATTCTGGCCGGGCACGGTATCAAGCTGGCCGGGGTCGCCCGCGAATTGCTGGAACTGGCGGAACGGGCAGAGATTCCTGTGGTCACTACGCTGTTGGGCACGGGCAACATTCCCGAAAGCCATCCGCTGAGCCTGGGCATGGGGGGGATGCACGGCGAGGCATATGCCAACCGCGCGGTGCAGGGCTGTGATGTGCTCATCGCGATGGGGATGCGCTTCGACGACCGTATTACCGGACGGCTGGATCGCTTTGCCAAACAGGCCAAGATTATCCACTATGAGCTGGACAAGGCCGAGGTGGGCAAAAATGTGGTGCCCGACGTGCCGGTGATTGGCAGCCTGGGCGATACGCTGCCCGCCACCTTGCCCCTGATTGAAGACCGCCGCCACCAACTGTGGTTTCAGGAATTGAACGAGTGGCGCGAAGATACGGTGCAGACCGATATCATCCAATATGAAGTGGATCAGCTGATTCCGCCCTATGTCATCCGCCAGCTGTGGCACAGCACCAAAGACGCCACCCAAAACGGCCCGCCGATTATTGTGACCGATGTGGGTCAGCATCAGATGTGGGAATCCCAGTATTATATCCACGACCATTCGGGCCAGTTGCTGACCAGTGGCGGTTTGGGGACGATGGGCTTTGCCCTGCCCGCGGCCATCGGCGCGCAGATGGCCTTTCGCGACCGCCTGGTGTGGGCCGTGGTGGGCGATGGCGGCTTCCAGATGACTTTGCAGGAGCTGGCGGTTTTGAAGCAGGAAAGCGATCTGCCGGTGAAGATCGCCATTATCAACAATGGCTTTCTGGGCATGGTGCGCCAGTGGCAGCAGATTTTCTATGAAAAACGCTATAGCGGCACGCCGATTATTTCGCCGGATTTTGTGAAACTGGCCGAAGCCTATGGGATTCCGGCGCGGGTGGTGCGGCGGACAGACGAAGTGGCGGCGGCCTTTGAAGAAGCCAATGCAACACCGGGTCCCTATCTCATCGATTTCCGGGTCAAGGAAGAGGTGAATGTCTATCCTATGGTGGCGCCCGGCGCGGCCGTGGATGAACTGATTCGTCGCCCCAAACCGGGGGTGGTCCAGGGCTTTAGCGGTGTGGAGCCAAGCTGGTAGAGGAAGCATAATGAAACATACATTAGTGGCATGGATGCGGGATAAGCCCGGTGTGCTCAATCGGGTGGCGGGGATGTTGCGCAGGCGCAATTTCAATATCGACAGTCTGCAAGTGGGCCACAGCGAGTCGCCCGGCATCAGCCGGATGACCTTTGTGGTCGATGGCAATGCGCACATGGTCGATCAGGTGATCAAGCAGATGCGCAAGATTATCGATGTGACGCGCGTCGAAGATATCAGCGAAAAGCCCAGCGTGATCCGCGAGATGGCGCTCATTCGGGTGAGCGTCACCGCCGGCACCCGTTCGGAAATTGTGCAGATGGTGAATATCTATCGCGGCGAAATCGTAGATGTGGCCTTGGAATCTATGGTGATCCAGATTGTGGGTGCAGAGGATCGGGTGGATTCGCTGATTGATCTGATGAGCAATTTTGGCATTATGGAGATGGTGCGCACGGGGCGCGTGGGGTTGGTGCGCGGCGCTACCGAACGCAAGACCCGGCGCAGCACGACGGTGTGGAATGCCCGGGCCAATGGCTTTGAAGTGGATGAGGACGCCCGGATGCGCGAGGGTGGCGTTTGATCCACCCCTGGCGACCCACTGGATGACACATCTGGTGACTGTGGCAAGGATGTTGAAGATCGGGTAATCTGAAGGTATCAAGTAGGCGGGCATTGGTTATTGGGCAAGGCAAGGCCGGGCAATCTGGGCCGAACTGCCCATTGCCTGCCTACGGATGCGTGCCTGGCAGATACCCGATTCAAATAAACGAAATTCTCAGGATTTTTACAATTTTTCACAAAACCGGAAGGTAAAATTCGCTCATGGCTAAAATTTATTACGAAAACCAGGCCGACCTGGGCCGTCTTGCAGGGAAAAAGGTTGCAATCATTGGATATGGCAGCCAGGGACATGCCCACGCGCTGAGCTTGCAGGATAGCGGTGTGGATGTGCGTGTCGGTCTGTATGAAGGCAGCAAGAGCTGGGCCAAGGCCGAAGCCGATGGCTTGCGCGTGGTGACTAGCGCCCAGGCCGCGGCCGAGGCGGATTTCATTATGATGACGCTGCCCGATCCGGTGCAGGGCAAAGTCTATGAAAATGACATTGCGCCCAATCTGAAGGACGGCGATACGCTCATGTTTGCCCACGGCTTCAACATTCGCTATGGGTTTATTGTGCCGCCCGCCAATGTAGATGTGTCGATGGTTGCGCCCAAAGCGCCGGGGCACCGTGTGCGCGAGGTCTTCGTCGAAGGTTCGGGCGTGCCCGCGCTGGTGGCGATTCACCAGGATGCTACCGGTAATGCGTTGCAGAATGCGCTGGCCTATGCCAAGGGCATCGGCAGCACCCGCGCCGGTGTGCTGGAAACTACCTTCACCGAAGAAACCGAAACCGATCTCTTTGGCGAGCAGGTTGTGCTGTGTGGTGGCGTGAGCGAATTGGTCAAGGCTGCCTTCCAGACGCTGGTGGATGCCGGCTATCAGCCCGAAATTGCCTATTTCGAATGTCTGCACGAGCTGAAGCTTATTGTTGACCTCATGTATCAGGGCGGGTTGAGCTATATGCGCTATAGCGTGAGCGATACGGCGGAATGGGGCGATTATAAGACCGGGCCGCGGATTGTGAACGACGAAGTGCGCGCGACCATGAAGGAAATTCTGTCAGAAATCCAGTCGGGCGCGTTCGCCGAAGAGTGGATGGACGAGTATCACGGCGGCTCCAAGAAGCTGCTGGCGACCCGCCACGACGAACAGACCATGCAGCTCGAAACCGTGGGCAAGGACCTGCGCCGCATGATGACGTTCCTCAACGCCAAGGAAGTTTAGGTAAGACGCTATTTGACGGTGAGGTTTGTCACCGCAGGAGCGGTGACAAACGCGGTCACGCCTCCTGGCGTGACCTACGAAAGATGTACAATTCAAGTTTGCAGAGCAGTAAAGCGGTTTAGCAGAACAGGTAGTTGGTAATGTGCTTATTCAGTAAGCGGGTAGGGCATGTGGGAATCATGTGTCATGACAATTACGGGGTATCACATTACCAGCTACGTATTTTTCCCTGCGCATTTTCGCCTGTGGGGGCATGTGGCAACCCGGATCAGCGTTCTTGAAAGGGGGTGAGATGAATGGAAGATGGTCTTAGCGACCTTATGCGACCGGAAGGCGGCCAGCGGGTACCTGGCGTCGAGACCGGAAGTTGGGCAGGCATTTGCTGGCTTTGGACACAGTTTGTGACCTCACCTGTACCCGGACCTATACCCGGACAACGCATCACCATTCAACAATCGCACCCGGCCCTGCAAGGGGCAGCTATCAGGAGAAACGATCATGAGTAGCGAGATGAACAGTACGAGCAACGGCAGCAGCAACGGCTCCAGCAATAGTTCCAGCGGCGACGAACCTGCGGTAGAGGTAGATGTAGATGTATCCCAATTTGCCATTGAAGACATGGCCGTCTATGCCCGCGCCATTGCCCACGGCAATACGGTGCTGGTTTTTGATACGACGCTGCGCGACGGCGAACAAAGCCCCGGCGCGACCCTGAACACCCAGGAAAAGCTGGATATTGCCCAGCAGTTGGCCCGCCTGGGTGTGGATATTATGGAAGCCGGTTTTCCCGCGGCCAGCCCCGGCGATCTGGAAGCCGTGCGCATGATTGCGGAAACTGTTGGGCGCCAGGTGCGTATTGATAAGCACGGCAACCCGGCCGCGCCGCCGACTATCACGGGCCTGGCGCGTGCCAATCGCAATGATATTGAAAAGGCGTGGCAGGCGGTGCAGGGGGCGGTGCGCCCGCGCATCCATACGTTCATCGCCACCAGCGATATTCACATGGAACACAAGCTGCGCATGAGCCGCAGCGAAGTGATGGAAGCGGTGGGCGATATGGTGGAATATGCCCGCAGCATGTGTCAGGATGTGGAATTTAGCCCGGAAGATGCCGGACGCAGCGATCCTGCGTTTTTGGTGCAGGTGCTGGAAGTCGCGATTCGCGCCGGCGCGACTACGCTGAATATTCCCGATACGGTGGGCTATCTGACGCCCGACGAATATGGCAAGCTGATTCGCCATCTGCGCGAGAATGTGCCCGGTGGCGAGGATGTGATTTTCAGCGTCCACTGTCACAACGATTTGGGGCTGGCAACGGCCAATTCGCTGATTGGCATCCACAGCGGCGCGCGCCAGATCGAAGTGACTGTGAACGGCATTGGCGAGCGCGCCGGCAATACCAGCCTGGAAGAGGTCGTGATGGCGCTCTATGTGCGCCAGACGGTCTACGATCTGGAAACGAATATTATCACCGCCGAAATCCACCGCGCCAGCGATATGGTGAGCCGCTATACGGGCATGGTGATTCAGCCCAACAAGGCCATTGTGGGGGCCAATGCGTTTGCGCACGAGGCGGGCATCCACCAGGATGGCATGTTGAAAAACAAGCGTACCTATGAAATTATGGACGCTTCGACCATTGGTCTGAACCAGAGCCGGTTGGTGATGGGCAAACACAGCGGACGCCACGCGCTGCGCCGCAAGCTGGAAGAGATGGGCTATCATCTGGATCGGGATGAACTGAACGAGGTCTTCCTGCGTTTTAAGCAGGTAGCGGATAAGAAAAAGACCGTGACCGACGCCGATCTGGAAGCGCTGGTGGGCGATGAGATCTATCAGCCCAAGGAGATTTGGGAACTGATCAACATCCAGGTGCAGTGCGGGTCGTCGCTGATCCCGACCGCGGTGCTGACGCTGCGCAACAACGACACGGGCGAAACTGTGACCGATGCCGGGTTTGGCACCGGGCCGGTCGATGCGATTTATAAAGGCATCAACCGCGTGGTGGGCGTGAGCAACAATCTGGTGGAATTTTTGGTGCAGGCCGTGACCGAAGGCATCGACGCCAATGGCGATGTGACCATTCGCATCGAGGTGCCCGACCAGAGTCTGGGCTATAAGGAAACGGCGCAAGGCCGCCCGCGCCGCCGTCTGTTCAGCGGGCGCGGCGTCGATACTGATATTATTGTCGCCAGCGCCAAGGCCTATATGCAGGCTTTGAACAAAGCGCTGGCGGTGCAGGATGAGCAAGTCTCCGCGGTGAATATCGAAGCGGAACGCGAGTAGCACGGCACGCCTGCCGGATTGCCCGCGCGCAAGAGAGATATCCGGCAGGCGTGTACGATTTGGAGGCAGATTGGCTTCTAGGCATTTAATGCAGCATAGTCCCCGTGTCTACCCTCCCCAACCGTCTGGGGAGGGAGTTGTTTTCTCTATGGCTTCTACTGTGGATTCCACAGTGAAATCCACAGTGGTTTCTGCTGTGCCAGAACTGTACAGGCGCATGAAGTGGCGGTTGGTGATGCTGGCGGTGCTGGCCTTGTGGCTGGCGTTGGCCCCTGCGGCGTCGGTGCTGGCTGCGCCCGCGGGCCTGGTTTCGGCCCAGAGTGGCGCACCCCAGAGTGGCGCACCCCAG
>JBBDIO010000081.1:0-9550 GCA_040880365.1 Litorilinea sp. | reverse complement strand
TTTAGCGAGGATCTGGCCTATTGTGATGCGCTGGAACCCGAAGCGCTGCGCGATGAGCTGAACCGTATCAGCCAGGATGTCTTTGCCCAGGGCGAAGCCGGGCTGGACCTGGACGCGATTGTGCGCCGCGAGTGGACTGCTCTGCGGGTGGATGCGGCGATTGACCGCGCAGTGGAAGACGCCGTGGATGCGGCGCGCGCCCGGCGTGATTGGCTGGCGCGCTTCCTGACGGGCTGGTCTCCGGCGCAAGCCGAGGCGCTGACGGCAGAGATTGCGACCGATGCGTTTGCGTCGGAGGCGTTCACTGCCGCAATGGATACCCTGGCCCAGGTGGTGGCGGTGGCCGTGGCGACCGAATTTGCCGAACTTTCTGCTGCTTCGGCCGCGCAGACCACTTTTTGCCTGCAAACCTATATCGGCGGCAACTATTCCCAAGCCTTTGTGGCGGCATTTGCCGAGGAAGTGCGGGCGGGCGCAGAACAGGCCGATCTGGCGCTGGACGACCACCTGAACACCGGGCTGTTGACCGTGCTGGGACAGCATCGGGCCGCGCTGGGCGGTGTGGGCGTCATCATTGTGAGCCAGATTGCCGGGCGCATTGTCCAGCGCATCGGGCAGGACCTGGCGCGGCGCGTGGCCGGACGGGTTGCCGGGCGCGTGTTGGGCAGAGTCGGCGCGGCGGCGATTCCGGCGCTGGGCTGGATTGTGGGCATTGGCTTGCTGGTCTATGACCTTTCGGAGGGGGCGGACGGCGCGTTGCCTCAAATTCAGATTGGTTTGCAGTCGGCAGAAGTGAAAGACGCCATCCAGGCCGCGATTGTGGCCGAGATTGGACCCGAATTGCGGCTGGCCGCGCCGCAGGTGGCGCGCGAGCTTTCGGAAGAGTTGTATGCCGAATGGCAGGATTTTCAGCGTAAATATGGGCAGGTGCTGGCGCTGGCGAATGAAGATGCCCAATTCAAGGCGCTGTTGAGCGACGCGGCGGATGTGGGCTATCTGGCGACGCTGGTGAATGTGATCCTCGCGACTGTGGGGCGCGCCGGATTTGACGCCGCAGTCGCCAACGGCGAATTGTCGCGGCTGTTGAATCTGCCCCCCACCGCCGTGGAGATTCTGCGCAGCACAGGCACGCTGGATGCGCCGTTGGCGTGGGCCAATCTGGCGGGTGGGCAACTGGATCAGGTGGTCGGGCTGGAAATTTATAAGCACCAGGACCCGCAAACGCTGGGCCGGGAGACGCTGCTGGGCTTGATTGGGCTGAACGATCCCGCGGCGGTGGCGCGCCTGATGTTGCTGGACCCCGCGGCGATTGAGGTGCTGTTGACCGTATCCAGCGCCAATCTGGGCGAGATTGCGGCCCGGCTTTCGCCCGCCGAGTTGGGCTGGTTGGCGCGCTATGTGGAACAGATGCCCACCGCCCAGGCCAATCAACTGGTGGCCCAGGTGTTGCAGCAGCCGGATTTGATGACCCGTTTGCAGGATGAAAATCTGGTAGATCTGTTGGCGCGCAGCGAAAATCTGCCCGCGGCCTTGCGCTTTTTATCCACGGCACCGGGATTGGACCGGCTGCCCGGCGATCTGTGGACGGCCCTTTCAGGACAGGTGCCTCGGGTGCTTTTTGTGCACAAATATGGCTGGCCTATCACGCTGGGGCTGGGCACATTCTTGTTCCTGGTGGTGTCGGCGGTCGCCTATTCGCTGTGGCTGTGGCTCACGGCATGGCCGCGGGCGATTGTGCGCAGTGTGCGCGGCAGGCAGACCCCTCAATGACGCCACCGATTTTGATCGCGCTGGATCAGATTCCCCCCAGTGCGTTGCGGATGGCATCCACCGGGGACGATATTAAAACAGGTGAAGTTACTGCTGAAGTAGAGGTGGGCGAACTGCTCACCGTGGTGGTGGTGATGGCTGCGAACGTGGTGCGCGATATTCGGGAAAATATCCGCAATCTGGTGGGCGGGCGCATGACCCACTATGAAAAGCTGATCCAGAATGCAATCGATGCGGCGCTGGCCGATTTGCAGACCAAAGCCCAGGCCAAAGGCTATGACGGCGTGGTGGGGGTGAAGATTTCGCATCCGGTTGTTGTGGAAGGCGGCGTTGAGGTGATTGCCTATGGCAATGGGTTTTGGCTGCGCCAGGGCAAAGGATAGGCGATTTTGAATTTGATGAATAACGGATGGAAAGCGGGGCGGCAATTTTGGGTGAGCGTGGTATTGCTGGCTGGGCTTCTGCTGCAAACCACTGCGCCCGTCTGGGCCAATGATGACCCTGTCACTGATGACCCTGCCAGTGATGCTGCGCCTGTGCCCGTATCACCCCTGACTGGGGGGGTGTCCGAGGAACTGTCTGGGGAGAATGCGCAACGCTATACCTATGCAGAATGTAACCGCGCCGATGCCGAGTTGGTGGAACAGGAAATGGTGGCGATTGCTTCGGGCGTGTTGGTGGATGCGACCAGCGGCCTGAATTTTGCGACGCTGGTCGATTCGCAATGGCAGGCGCAGAACATGGACGCCATTTTTGATGCCCAGGTGCGGCGCGTGGTGGCCGAGGCAAGTGCGGCGCCGCCCGATATCGGTGCGCGTCTTTGGTTGTTCACCACGGCGTGGGTGCCCGCGCGTGCCGAAGCATTGGCCGAGCAGGTCGTCGGCGATGTGCTGACTTCGCCCGAATTTTCTCTGGCGCTGGAAGAATTAGGCGAGGAACTGGCCGCGCATCTGGCCTATGAGATCGAAGTTATGTCGGCGCGGTCGGCTACATCTATGCTGCTCTGTCTCCAGGCTTTTGTGGGCACTGCCTATGCCGATAATTTGTACGATTCGTTTGCCCGCCAGGCACTGATTGCCGTGGAACCCGATGCGCTGGAGGAGGTGGACGCCACCGGCGAGCTTTCGCCCGTGGAAATGCACCGGGGCGCGCTGGCCGGGGGTGGGATTCTGATTCTCAGTGCGGTCTCGCGTCAGATTGTGCAGTCGCTGGGCAAGACGTTGGCCGGGCGCATGGTAGGCCGCGTGGTCACGCGCATTCTGGGGCGCGCCGGGGCGTCGCTGGTGCCCTATGCCGGGTGGATTCTGGGCCTGGGGCTGATAATTACGGATGTGGTTTCGGGGATGCAAGGCGCGTTGCCCCAGATCGAATCCGCGCTGCTGGAAGAAGAAGTGAAGATCGCGATCCGCGGGGACATTGCCACGGTGCTGGCGGATACGCTGGAGCAGGAAATTCCGCTGATCGCCAATACGCTGGCGCTGGCTTTGATGGGCGAATGGACGACCTTTTGCAATACCCGTCCGGCGCTTTGCACGGTCGCAGCCGAAAATTCCGGCTATCGCAACATCCTGGCGAGTACGCCACTCGCCGATTTGGATACACTGAATGTGTTGACCCAAAGCTATGTGGATCACTTTGGGCGGGCGGTGCTGGATCAGGCGATTGTGAATGGCGAATTTTATCGGCTGGCAACGCTGTCACACGCCGCGGTGACGATTTTTGCGGCAACGGGGGCGGTGGATACCACCTTGATGTGGGTAGATGTGGCCGAACGCAGTGGCGTGCCCGATGCGCTGGAACGCATTGCCAATCGGGGGTTGTATCGCCATTTGCAGCCGGGTGATCTCGCTCCGGCGGAACTTGCGACATTTATCACAATCGAAGATAATGAAGTGCTAATTCGGCTTGTCGATCTCGATGTGACGGCGCTTGCCACCCTGTTGGCGCTGATTCCGGGCGCAGATCTGGCGGATGTCGTCGCGGATACGTCGAACGCTGAGTTGTTGTGGCTGATGGATTTCCTCAGTGGGTTGGATGATAGCTTGGCACGGGAACGCTATGTGGCAGAGATTGCCGCCGGTGTAACCACGGTGACAGAGTTGCAGACGCAAGTTGCCCAGCCCGACCCTGTCTCGCCCGACGCCGATTCGCCAGAAGCTGCCCCGCCCCCTGCGCAGGCAACGGATGGGGGCACGGCAACAACGGCGAGCCAGGATACCGAGCAGAATACTAAGTCGGGATCTCCCTCTGAAGTAGCGGCGGAAACGCTGTGGTTTTTGAGTTTTAACAGTGTTTTCGTTGTGTCCATGTTCATATTCGTAGTGGTTGTCCTGGCCGCGGCTTTTGTGGCAGTTCGACAAAATTCTGCGGAAGACGTAGATTGATTTCACGCTCCCTGCGATAATTTCCCCCGCGACTATGGACGTTTTGGGTCTGAGTATTGGGATTTTGAGTATGGAAATCGCAATCCCTTCATCGACGAAGGTCTTCAACAGTGCGTATCAAAAGAGCCTTTCTCTGAGTAAATATGGCACGGATCAATGACGATCATTCTATCTGGCCCATTGTACCGCGCGACGCGATGGGCGCAACCAGGAACCAAGTGTGATTGTTTCATTATCTCAGCGTAACCGGCTGAACGCACTCTCCCCGTGCGCCATTGCCCACAGGTCACGCCCCTGTTGAGGTTGTATGAGGAAGGGAGTCTTATTTTGAACACGCAAAAACAAACGACAAAAAATCTGAATCACGCCCCGCCGCGCGAAGAGGTGGAACCCCATCAAGCGCTGCCCACGACTGATCACAGTGTGGGGCACAGTGCTGGATACGGTACGTTGCCCGAGCCGCTGGATGGCGGTCTGGGCCTGCCCCCGCGCCAGGGAATGTACGATCCCCGGTTCGAGCATGATGCCTGTGGGATTGGCTTTGTGACCCATATCGAAGGACGGCGCAGCCACAAGGTTGTGGAGATGGCGCTGGAAGCGTTGTGCAACCACGCGCATCGTGGCGCCGTGGCCGACGACCGCAAAACCGGCGATGGGGCGGGTATCCTCACCCAATTGCCCTATGAGTTTTTCAAGCGCGAATTGTTGCGCTGGGGGCTGGAAGCGCCGCCGGTGGGCGATTTGGCCGTGGGGCAGCTTTTTCTGTTTCGCCAGGATGCCGACGACCGTGCCCACGCGCGCGCGATTATCAGCGAGGTGTGCGCAGAATTAAAACTGGAAGTGCTCACCTTCCGCTCGGTGCCGGTGGTCGATGGCGCATTGGGCCGGCGCGCCGAAGCCAGCCGCCCGTGGATGGAACAGGTGATGATCCGCCGCACGCCCGAAGCCTGCGCCGCGGGCGATGATTACGAGCGTGTGCTCTATCTGGCGCGCAAGATGATCATGAACCGCGCCCGCGCGGCGGGTGTCCAGCGGCTCTATGTTGCCAGCCTGAGCAGCCGCACAATTGTCTACAAAGGGCTGGTGCTGGCGACGGAGCTAGCCAATTTCTACCCGGATCTCAGCGATTCGGACTTTACTTCGGCGATTGCCATTTTTCACCAGCGCTATAGCACCAATACCTTTCCCACCTGGGAACGCGCCCAGCCTTTCCGTATGATTTGCCACAATGGTGAGATCAACACCTTGCAGGGCAATGAAAACTGGATGCGCGCCCGCGAAAGCGATTTGGCGCACCCGGTTTGGGAAGGCAATACGGAAAATCTGCTGCCCATCATCGCCGAACAATCCAGCGACAGCGGCAAGCTGGACAATCAGTTGGAGCTTTTGGTGCGCAGCGGGCGCGATATTCGCCACTCGCTCATGATGATGATCCCCGAAGCCTGGGAACGGATGCCCGAAGGCGAAATCAGCCCCGAACGCCGGGCGTTTTATCAGTATCACAGCGCGTTGATGGAACCGTGGGACGGTCCGGCGGCTGTGACCTATACCGACGGGCGCATTGTGGGCACCATTCTGGATCGCAACGGTCTGCGGCCCGCGCGCTATATCGTGCTGGACAACGGCTATGTGATCAGCGCCAGCGAAGTCGGTTCGGTGGCGTATGACGAGGCGCGCGTGGTGAAGAAGGGGCGCATTGGTCCGGGACAGATCTTCTGCATCGATACCACGCGCGGTGTCATCATGGATGATCCCGAAATCACTGCCTATTTTGCGACGCGCCGCCCCTATGACCGCTGGCTCAAGGAAAACCTGATCAATCTGGAGGACGAAGTCCGCCGTCAGGCCGGTTCGGCAACCATCCCCGTGACCCCCAGCGCGGTGAACGAGGCGGTGTTGGGCGATTCGCTGGGCACTGGCGAATCTGCGAACGGTGACGCGGCTAGTAGCGTCAACGGTAGCATCAACGGCAAGACCGACGATGCCGGCGCGCGCAACGGCACTAACGGCGTCAATGGCGCCAATGGCAAGGCCAAATCGACGCCCAAGGCCCCCAGCCCGCTGGTCGAACGCCAGGTGGCATTTGGCTATACCAGCGAAGAGATGGTCGTGGTGTTGCGTCCTATGGTGACAGATGGCAACGAGCCGGTTGGCTCGATGGGCGATGATGTCCCGCCCGCGGCCATGAGCGAGTTGCCGCGCCCACTCTATCACTATTTCAAACAACGTTTTGCCGAAGTCACCAATCCGCCCATTGACCCCCTGCGCGAAGAGATGGTGATGAGCTTGCGCATGTTGCTGGGGCGGCGCGCCAATCTGTTGGCCGAAACGCCCGAAGCGACCCGCCTGATTGAGCTGTCATCGCCCATTCTGACGCCGGAACAGATGGCCGCGCTAGAGGCGCGCGCCGAGCGCGAGTTTACGTTGAAGACTATCGACGCGGTGTGGGAACGCCCCGAACCGGATAGCGATTTGGGCGCAGCCCTGCGCGCCGCGGTAGAGCGGCTCTGTCTGGACGCCGAAACCGCCGTGCGCGACGGTGTGACGCTGCTGGTCATCAGCGATGTGAAGGCCGACCGCCACACGTTGCCGATTCCGTCTTTGCTGGCGATTGGCGCAGTCCACCATCACCTGATTAAGAAGGGTCTGCGCATGAGCGCGAGCCTGATTTCTGCCAGCGGCGAACCGCGCGAAGTGCATCACTTTGCCGCGCTGGTGGGCTATGGCGCGAATGCCGTCTACCCCTATCTGGCCTATGCTACCATCGAAGAGATTGCCGCCGAAGGTCGCCACACCGCGGGCATGACCCTGGCCCAGTGCATCTATAATTTTGTGAAGGCTGTGAACAAGGGCCTGTTCAAGATTATGAGCAAGATGGGCATCAGCACCGTGGATAGCTACTGTGGCGCGCAGATTTTCGAAGCGCTGGGCATCGGCGACGAATTGCTGGAATTTGCCTTCCACGGCACGCCCAGCGTCATCGGCGGGATTGGGTTCACTACGGTTGCCGAGGATGTGCTGGCGTGGCATGTGAAAGCCTATCCTGAAAATGCCAAGAGCGTGCGCCTGGAAACCTGGGGCATGTATAAATCGCGGCGGGGCGGCGAATTGCACGAGTGGAGTCCGCAGGTTGTACACGCGTTGCACGCCGTGGCGCGCGCCGAAAGCCGGGAAGCCAGCCTGGAGAAGCACAAAGAATATTCGGCGCTGATCAACAGCATGAAGCTGGCCCCGCGCCATCTGCTCGATTTCCAACGCTTTCAGCCGCCGGTCCCCATCGAACAGGTGGAGCCGGTGGAAAAGATTCTGCGCCGTTTTAGCACCGCGGCCATGAGCCACGGCGCGTTGAGCGGCGAAGCGCACGAGACGCTGGCAATCGCCATGAACCGTTTGGGCGGTATGAGCAACAGCGGCGAAGGCGGCGAAGCCATGGATCGCTATTTCACCGAGCGGGCCAGCAAGATCAAACAGGTGGCTTCGGGGCGTTTTGGCGTCACGCCCGCCTATCTGATGAGCGCGGAAGAGCTGCAAATCAAGATGGCGCAGGGGTCCAAACCGGGAGAGGGCGGACAGTTGCCGGGGCACAAGGTCTCCGAGGAGATTGCCACGCTGCGGCTCAGCACGCCGGGCGTCGCGCTGATTAGTCCGCCGCCGCACCATGATATTTACAGCATCGAAGATCTGGCACAGTTGATTTTCGACCTCAAGACAATTAACCCCACGGGGCGGGTCAGTGTGAAGCTGGTCTCGCAGGTGGGGGTGGGCACGATTGCCGCCGGTGTGGTCAAGGGCTTTGCCGATGTGATCCACATGAGCGGCGCAAGCGGGGGCACGGGCGCGAGTCCGTTGAGCAGCATCAAGAATGCGGGGCTGCCGTGGGAAATCGGTTTGGCCGAAACGCATCAGGTATTGCTGGCGAACGGTCTGCGCACGCGGGTAGTGTTGCGCGCCGATGGCGGGCTGGCAACAGGCCGCGATATTGTGATGGCGGCCATGCTGGGCGCGGATGAGATGAGCTTTGGCACCAGCGCCATGATTGCCGAAGGCTGTATTATGGCGCGTGTCTGTCACAAAAATACATGCCCGGTGGGCGTGGCGACTCAGGATCCTGAACTGCGCGCTAAATTTGACGGCACCCCCGAAATGGTGATGAATTTTCTCATCGCGATTGCCGAGGATGTGCGCACGATTCTGGCCGAGTTGGGCTTCCGCAGCCTGGACGAGGTGATTGGGCATCCCGAAATGCTCAAGCAGGTCATCTTTGGCCGCGAGGCGGGCTTCCTGGATCTGTCGTCGCTGCTCTATGTGCCCGATACCGGCAGCGCGCGCCGTTCGGTGTTGCCCAGGAACGAGCTACCCCTCGATCCTACCGTGGGCGACCGCATTGTGGAGCAGGTAATGGCAAGTCTGCGCGCCAACCCCGATGCGCCGGTGCGCCTGGCGCATAAGATCAACAATACGCAGCGCACCGTGGGCACCAAGCTTTCGGGGCAGTTGGCGCTGCGCTATGGCGACCGCGGTCTGAATGACGGGCATGTGCACGTTACCTTCACCGGCTCGGCTGGGCAGAGTTTTGGTGCATTTGGCATCCGCGGCCTGAATCTGACACTGGTGGGCGATGCCCAGGATTATCTGGGCAAGGGCCTGAGCGGCAGCGAGATTGTGGTGCGCCCGCCCGAAGAAGCACGGTTTGTGCCCCACCAGAATGTGATTCTGGGCAATACTGCGCTCTATGGCGCGACGGGGGGGCGGCTCTTTGCCGCCGGTGTGGCAGGCGAACGCTTTGGCGTGCGCAACAGCGGCGCAACTGCGGTGGTCGAAGGCGCGGGCGAGCACTGCTGCGAGTATATGACCGGCGGCTGTGTGGTGGTGCTAGGCGAAACCGGGCGCAATTTTGGCGCAGGGATGACCGGCGGTGAAGCCTATGTCTACGATATTCACCAGACGCTGGAACGGCGGCACAATGCCGAGTTGATTGCCCTGCGACGGCTGGATGGCAATGGCGACGATACCGTGTTGAAGGGCTTAATCGAGGAACATCTGGCCAAGACCAATTCCCAGCGTGCGCGCACGATTCTGGAAGATTGGGAAACCCAGCGTCAGTTCTTCTGGCAGGTGTTGCCGCGCGAGAATATGGCGGCCATTGAAGCGGCCAACGAAGGCGCGGACAATAAGGAAGAGGAAGAAGCCGCGGCTGCGTAGCATACAGCGTAACATACGATGCCACGCTGTGGCATGATTTGGACGATTTTGATCAATTCGGCTTTGATCAATTCGGTGAGTCTGCAAAATGGCGTTGCCGCCACGAATAGCTATCAAGCGAAGCAGTCTAGTGCGCTGCTTACAAGGATTTTGAATTCTTGCGTAGGTCACAGCTCCTGCTGTGACAACCCTGT
>JBBDIO010000080.1:0-6434 GCA_040880365.1 Litorilinea sp. | reverse complement strand
GCATGAATTACCGTTGAATTACCGTTGAATTACCGTCGCGCTCTGTGGACCGCGCACAGTTCCGCCACCAGCACGTCCATCTCCGTATCGGGGTCGGTGCCGGTTTTCATGGCATAATCCGCGGCCAGCAGCCGATCCATGACGGCGACCAAATAGGGTTGGGAATATTGAGTCGCCTGTTGCATGGCTTTTTTCACAGGAAAGGGCTTTTCGCCCAACTCTTTGGCAATATCCGTCTCGTTGCGCCCCGGTCCGCGCTGCATGGCGTCCTTCACCTTGAGCATAATGCGATATTGGCGCGCAATCATGGTGAGCAGGTAGAACGCGTTGGCTTCGTTGCGGCGCAATTGGCCCAGCGCGCGCATCGCGCCGCGCCCGTTGCGCTGGCTGAGCGCATCGGTCAACGACCAGATCATGGCCTCGCTGGCATCGCTCACCAGCAGATTCACATCGTCGCCGTTGACCGCGCGCCCTCTGGCATAGGCCGCCAGCTTGTCCAGTTCGTTGTCCAGCTGGCGCAGATTTGGCCCCACATAGGCCGCCAGCAACTGCACAGCCTGGGGCTGAATCTCCACGCGTTTGGCCTTGGCGCGGGTTTGAATCCACCCCGGCAACGCACGCGCATCGGGCGTGCCCGCGCTTTCCAGCGTGATGACCTCGGCCTTTACCAGATCGGCCAGCCCCGCGACCTTGGCTGCAACCTTGCCCGCATCTTTGCCAGCCCCCGCCGCTTCGGGCGTAAAGCCGCGCCAGAGCGGACGGCGCTTGTCCACCTTGTCATCTACCAAAACCAAATCGGCAGATTCGGACAGGAGGGGCAGCCCTTCCAGCAGGCGCGCCGCTTCGCCGAATGCCGCGCTATCCGTGCTTTTGCTGGCCGCCATCCGCTTATCCAGATAGGCCAGATAGCCTTCCACAATCACCAGCCGCCGCTCGGAAAGAAAGGGCATCATATTTGCCTGGCCCAGCAGATCACCGGCGTCGGTCTGGGGACCGGCCAAAACGGTCGTGTTCAGGCTCGCCATTTCGGGGTCGCCCATGCCCTGTTTCAGCGCGGCCACCCGTTGCGCCGCCAGATATTCATCACAGTCGAGCAAGAGCAGAATCATACGCAGACCTATAGCTCGAACGCCACGCGCATCCCGCGCAGATTGCCCAGCACAAAGGGGCGCACATCGATCACCCAGCGGTCGCCAACCTCGGCCAGCGTCGTATACTCTTGCAACTGCAATCCCACCGGCTTGGCGAGGATTAGCGCCAGGATCACCAGCACGACACCATTGGCAAAGCGATCCAGCCGCCGCGCCGGGCTATAGGCGGCCAGAAAGCCCGCCAGCGTGGCAAAGACGCCACTGACGACCAGCCCGGTGCCACAGTTGGGGTGGATGGCGAGGCCACTCTCGCCCGCTTGCAAACGCAAAAGCGCATCGCCCACGGCCCGCCGCACGTCGGCTTCGTCCACATCGCCAAAAATCGTAAAGCCCAGCGGATCGCTATACCCGCTGAGCGGACGCCCCGGCAGCCGCGCCGCCAAAACATGCAGCGTGGCGTGTTCAATTGCATGGTGTTGGCGCGTCCGCCGCAGCAGACTTTCCAGCGTAGACAACATGTTGGTTTCCTATACAACTCATCACGCACGACTCATCCGGCACATCTCGTCAAGCGCGACGCATCCGGCCTATCTCATCTCCCCGACTTGGCTAATCCAGCATAGCCTGGGCGCGCGCCACGACGGCATCGGCGGTGATGCCCAGCCCGGCGTAGACTTCTTTATAGGGTGCGCTCGCGCCAAAGCGGTCGATGCCCACCACTGCGCCCAATTTGGGGTCGTTGCCCACCCAGCGTTCCCAGCCAAAGGAGACTGCGGCTTCCACCGCCACCTTGGGCACGCCCGCGGGCAACACACTTTGACGATAGGCTTCATCCTGGGCGGCGAACAGTTCCCACGAAGGCAAACTCACCACGCGCACGCCCTTGCCCGCCGCGGCCAGTTTCTGCCCGGCTTCAAACGCGATTTCCACCTCGCTGCCCGTGCCGATCAGAATCACATCCAACCCATTCGGCGCATTTTCATAGAGCGCATAGCCCCCGCGCAACAGTCCTTCTGCCGCACCCATGCCTGCCGCGTCCCGATCATACGTGGGCAGATTCTGGCGGGTCAGCGCCATCACCGTCGGCCCGCTGTTGTTTTCCAGCGCAGCCCGCCACGTATAGGCCGTCTCGTTGGCATCGGCCGGGCGGATCAGGGTGAGATTGGGGATGGCGCGCAACGCCGCGAGATGCTCCACCGGCTGATGCGTAGGCCCATCTTCGCCCAACCCGATGCTGTCGTGGGTGAGCACATAGATCACGCGCTGGCCCATGAGCGCAGCCAGCCGCATACTCGCGCGCATGTAGTCGGAAAAGACCAGGAACGTGCCGCCGTGGGGAATCACGCCGCCGTGCAACGCCATGCCGTTGAGCGCGCCTGCCATGCCGTGTTCGCGCACGCCAAAGTGAATATTCACACCGTCGAAGTTGCCCGCTTCCCAATGGCTGGAGCCTTTGATGGTGTTCTTGGTGCTGCCCGCCAGATCCGCGCTGCCCCCAATCAGATTGGGGATCACCTTGGCCAGCGCGTTGAGCACATCACCGCCCGCATTGCGGGTCGCTACCGCCGTGCCCGCGGGGAAAGTCGGCAGTTCGGCCTGCCAATCCGCCGGCAATTCTCCGGCCAATATGCGCTGCAACTCGGCAGCTGCGTCGGGATATTTTTCGGAATACGCGGCCAGCATCTCGGCATGTTCGGCTTCCAGCGCTTGCCCGCGCGTCGCCGCCTGGCGATAGAAGGCCTGCACATCTTCGGGGATGTAGAAGCGCGGTTCGCTGGGCCATCCCAGATATTCACGCGCCGCGCCCAGCTCATCATCACCCAGGGGTTCGCCATGCGCGCCCGATGTGCCCGATTTTTTGGGGCTGCCATAGCCAATCACCGTCTTGCAGCCAATAATGCTGGGACGGGGGTCGGCCTGTGCCGCCTCAATGGCCTGGGCCACCGCCTCGGTATCCATGCCGTCAATACTCTGCACATGCCAGCCATAAGCCTCGAAGCGTTTTGCCCAGTCTTCCGTATACGACACATGAGTACCGCCGTCAATGGTGATATTGTTGTCGTCGTAGAGATAGACCAGCCGCCCCAGCTGCAAATGGCCTGCCAGGCTGGCGGCCTCGCTAGCGATACCTTCCATGAGATCGCCGTCGCTCACAATGGCGTAGACGGTATGGTCAACTACCGAAAAATCGGGCTTGTTATAGCGCTGCGCCAGCCACGCCGCGGCCATCGCCATGCCCACCCCGTTGGCAAAACCCTGCCCCAGCGGGCCGGTAGTCGTCTCGACGCCTGCCGTATGGCCATATTCCGGATGGCCCGGCGTTTGGCTGTCCCACTGGCGAAAGTTGCGCAGCTCTTCCAATGCCAGGTCATAGCCCGTGAGATGCAAAAGGGAATAGAGCAGCATAGACCCATGTCCGGCACTGAGCACAAAGCGGTCGCGGTTGCTCCACTGGGGATTGCGCGGGTTGTAGTGCATATAGCGCGTCCAGAGCGTAAATGCGGCGGCAGCCATGCCCATTGGCATACCGGGATGGCCCGATTTCGCGGCCTGTACAGCATCCGCGGCCAACATGCGAATCGTGTTGATGGCTTTATCCCGAAATGCCGGATCCAGATTGGCGCTCTCCAAAGGAGGTAACTCCTTGTGCGACGCAACAGTAGTCATATGTCTGTCCTTTTTACTCTGTGATTTATTCAAATGGTTACAATTTATAATTACAATTTTCGGTCAGGAATCCGCAACATCTTTGCAAACTGCCGCGGAATTTTTCAAATATCGCAGGCACAGCCGGGCGTGCAGACTTCCGCAGGGCAAATGGCAAAACGACGCAACCGACAGGAGCATGGGGCATTCGGGAGCCAATCTGCCGCAGAAGTAAAGACCCGGAAGTCCAGACTCAATTGTCTACTCAACCCAAGCCCTTGTCAACCCGATAGCCATCCAAGTTCCACCTGCGTTTTGGGCAAAGCTCTACCTGTGCAGTACCATTCTGCGCATGAATCCCTTCTTGCACATGTTCAACCCCGCGGCTCGCCATATCCCAGCCCACCCAGTTACCAGCCCGGCGACGAATGTACCCACCCATTCGCCCCCACCCCGCAAAGCGGGCTATGCCCTGGCCGATATCCCCCAATGGGCCTGGGATGCGCTATTGCTGGGCGCGGGCGCGGGAGCAGGCATTGCGGGCTATGCCTTGTTCCACGAACCGCTCAACCTGCGTCTGGAGCATGTGGACATCTATCTGGATGTAGAGCCGGGACAACTGCCGCCCCAGGGACTGACGATTCTTCAACTCTCCGATACCCACTTTCGGGGTGCAGACTGGCGCGAGCAACCCAAGATCAGACAGATTCATGAACTCTGCCGCACGCTGGACTATGACCTGCTGGTCCACACAGGCGATTTTCTCCACTACGACAGCGGTTTGCCCAATGTGGTAAAGCTGCTGGATGGACTACCCAAACCACGCCTGGGTAGCTATGCCGTGCTGGGCAATCACGATTACATGACCTATAGCTACAACGAGATCATGACGCGCAGCTGGACGGCCTATCAAGCCGATAGCCGGCGCGCTCGACGCCGCGCGCTACCGCGTTTGAAATTTGGCCTCTGGGGGTGGATGGGGCTGTTCGTGCGCTTTGGCTACTATTTTTTCAATGCGCCCCTCGCGCTCAAACGCAGCGGCGCCAATAACATCGCCAAACTCGAAGCCGCCCTGGCGCGCCATGATATTCAGATGCTCTACAACCGGGCCGTCCACCTCCGCGCGCCTGTCTGCCCAGAATCCGATTCTTGTTCCGAACTAGATGTATGGCTCGCCGGTGTGGACGATCTGACCGAAGGTTCGCCCAATCTCGATACCGCGCTGGATGGTGTGCCCGCCAACGCGCCGGTGGTACTGCTGGCCCATAATCCGGGCATATTGCTGGAACCCGGCTCACAGCGAGCCGATGTCATCCTCAGCGGACACACCCACGGCGGACAAATTGTGCTGCCCTTTGTGGGCGCGGCACATACGCAGACGACGCAACTCCGCCGCAATCACGTCTCCGGTCATCTGCGGCGCGGCAACACCCACATCTACATCACCCGCGGCATTGGCGAAGGCATCCCCATCCGCTTTGCCGCCCCACCCCAGATTGCCCTGATTACACTATATCCCAAACTATAACGCATCCCTCTACCCCGGCTGCTTGACCTTCTCTCTGCAAAGTCGGTATACTAGGAGCAGTCTGGGTTTACTTTGCGCTGTAAGTTTGTGCGCGGGAGCTGACTATCATAGGAATGGCTATATCCGGGTGACTGTATCCTAGGATACGTCAATCCACCTGAAAATTGCCTAGACTATGTAGAGGGTATCGTTTGGCGCAAAAACACCATTTTCTCTATACGAACTCACTACAAATCGATCTTCGGATGCTCATCGTCCCCAGTGAGATCACAATCTCCCCGGCGCGCAGAACATCCTGAAGATTTTTCGAAGACAAACGCGTAAACCTCAACAAAACGACAGCTTAGGAGGAAAACATGGCTTTTTCACTGCCCGATCTACCGTATTCCAAGGACGCTCTGGAACCGCATATCGATGCCCGCACCATGGAAATTCACCATGACAAGCATCACAACGCCTACCTTACCAATCTGAACAATGCCATTGCCGGCACAGATATGGAAAGCAAGGACATCGTCGACATCCTGCGCAATATCAGCAGTGTGCCCGCCGACAAGAAGACCGCGATCCAGAACAACGGCGGCGGTTATGCCAACCACAATCTCTTCTGGGAGATTATGGGCAAAAATGGCGGCGGTTCGCCCAGCGGCGACCTGGGTGCAGCCATCAACAGCACCTTTGGCAGCTTCGACGCCTTCAAGGAAAAATTCGCCACCGCCGGCACCACTCGCTTCGGCAGTGGTTGGGCCTGGCTGGTTGTGAAGCCCAATGGCAGCCTCGAAGTCTATAGCACCGCCAACCAGGATAGCCCCTACATGCAGGGCGACACCCCCATTCTGGGCCTGGATGTGTGGGAACATGCCTACTATCTCAACTACCAGAACCGCCGCCCAGATTACATCTCGGCGTGGTGGAACGTGGTGAACTGGGATGCAGTTGCCGAGAAATACGCCGCCGCCAAGTAAGGCGCGCAGTGTAAACACGGTGTAATACTAAACACGATGTAATACCACGATGTAATACACTGTGTAACTCGCAATAAACCCAAATGTAAAAAGGGGGACGACTCTTGCCGAGTCGTCCCCCTTTTTATTGCGAATTTTACTGCGAATCGGTTTGGTAATTCTTCGCTACTGGCCCACTTTTTCGGTATTGCCAAACCGCAGCAG
>JBBDIO010000079.1:0-6445 GCA_040880365.1 Litorilinea sp. | reverse complement strand
CGTTGGCGCATACCGCCCGAAAATTGATGGGGGTATTCGTCGAAGCGCTCGGCAGCATTGGGGATGCCTACCAGCCCCAGAATCTCGATGGTGCGCTCGCGGGCTTCCTGTCGACCTACGGACTGGTGCAGTTGCACCGCTTCGGCGATCTGGCTGCCCACGGTGTAGACAGGCGACAAGGAGGTGAGCGGTTCCTGAAAGATCATGGAGATGTCGTTGCCGCGGATGGCGCGAATGACCGCGCCGTCCGGGTTCAGCTTTGTCATATCCACGCTTTGCCCATTGCCATCATTGTAGAGAATTTCGCCGTCGGCAATGCGGCTGGTGCGTTTGGGCAACAGGCGCAGGATGGTGGCGGCGGTTACGCTTTTGCCGCAACCCGATTCCCCGACCAGGCCCAGTGTGCGCCCTGGCTGGATGGCGAAATCGACGCCATCTACAGCCCGAACGGTGCCGTCCATCGTGTCGAAGTAGACTTTGAGATCGTTGATCTCCAGCAGATTTGGAGTGTCCAGATTTGAAGTGTCCAGATTTGTAGTGTCGTTTGCCATAGTCACAGTTCACGAATGAAGTTTGCCGGAGCGCTGAACCCGCGCCGCAGCGGGCGGAAGGGGGGCGCGCCTTCAGACTTCTTCCAATTAGCGGGTGTAGGGGTCGGCAGCATCGCGCAGGCCGTCGCCCAGGAAGTTGAAGGCAAGAATCGCCGCGACCACAAAGAGCACAGGTGAGAATACCCACGGGTAGATGGCGATGGACTGAATATCCTGCACTTCTTTGATGAGCACGCCCCACGAGGTGATGGGCGGTTGCAGACCCAGGCCGAGAAAGCTCAAGGCCGTTTCGGCCAGAATCATAGAGGGCATGGCGAGGGTCGATACCACGATAATATGCCCAATGGAGGCTGGGATCAGGTGGCGGAAGATGATGCGATAGTTGGTGGCGCCCATGAGCTTGGCCGCGGTGATGTAGTCTTCGGCGCGCAGCGAGAGTACCTTGCCGCGCAATTGACGGGCGAGCCATGTCCAGCCGATGAGCGACAGGATGAGGGTGACCGCAAAATAGGTCCACAAGGGGGGCCAATTGACGGGCACGGCAGCCGAGAGCGCCATCCACAGGGGAATGGATGGAAACGAGCGTACCAGTTCGATTGTGCGCTGGATCAGTTCATCGATCCAGCCGCCAAAGAAGCCGGATATCACGCCCAGCACCGTGCCCAGCACCAGGCTGAGCAGCACGCCGACCAGCCCGATGGTCAGGGATATCTGGCTGCCGATGAAGATGCGCGAGAAGAGATCACGCCCCTGGCGGTCGGTTCCCAACAGATTGATGGGGCCGCCATCGGCCTGGAACAGGTGGATGGCGGTGGGAAAGAGGCCCAGCAACTTGTAGGGTTCGCCTTCGGCAAAGAACCGAATGGGATATTTCTGGTCGAGATCGCGTACATAGGTGCGGCGGAAGGAGACGGGGTCCATCGTTTGGGTCAAGCCATAGACGAAGGGCTGCAAGCGGCCTTCGTCGAAGAAGTGAACGGGCTGAGGCGGCAGATAGATGCGCTCGCGGAAGCGGGTTTGCAAGTCATAGGGCGCAATGAACTGGGCAAACGCCGCGCCAATGTAGAAGAGCAGGACGACAATGCCGCCCACCAATGCGGCCTTGTTGCGCGCAAATTTGCGCCACATGAGCTGAGACTGGGAGAGCGCATAACGTTCTTCGTCGCGCTTGGCTTGGGCCTCGGTCTCGGCAACTTCGGCTTCGTCCACTTCCAGGTCGGCGCGCCGCCGATCCAGATCGCGGTAGTAATCGTAAAGTTTATCGGAATCAATCGAGTAGCTCATTGGTAGGCAATCCTTGGATCCGCAACGGCAAGCAAGACATCTGCGATTAGATTGGCGACCATCAGGATCACCGTCATAAACAGCAGGAAGGTACCCGCGAGATACATATCCTGGGTTTGCAAGGCCCGCAAGAAGAGGGGGCCGGTGGTGGGCAAGGACATCACAATCCCTACCAGTGCCGATTCTGATATGATTTTGGGAATTTCCAGAGCCAGAACGCTAATCAGCGGGTTGATTGCCACGCGCACCCCATATTTGGTGATGACCTGGCGTTCGCGCAGACCTTTGGCGCGTGCGGTGGTGATATATTGCTGGCCCATGACATCGAGCAGGCTGCTGCGCATAATGCGTTGCAGCTGGGCGGTGCTGGCAAGGCCCAGAATCAGCGCGGGGGGCCAAAGGTGATTCCAGTAGCTCATAAGCTTGTCCCAGCTCATGGGCGCACCGCGATATTGGTCGCCCAGAATGCCGCCGACATCAATGCGCAAGACAATAGCGCCGATGAAGAGCCACACCAGGGCGAGTAGAAAGCCGGGCAACGAAAGGCCCAGAAATCCAAGAAATGACAGGGCATTGTCGCCAAAGGAATATTGGCGAATGGCCGAGTAGATGCCCACGGGAATGGCATAGGTAATGGTGATGAGCAGGGAGAGTACGCCCAAAAGGATCGTATAGCCGAGTTTGTCGCCCACCAGTTTCCAGACCGGTGCATTCCATTCCAGCGACCAGCCAAAGTCGCCTTCGGGCCAACCCTGGATCCAGCGCAGATATTGGACATAGAGTGGCTCATCCAACCCGTAGCGCTGGCGCAGGATTTCGTAGGTGCGCGAGTCGCCGCCGCCGCCGGTTTCGGCAATCTGAGCCTGGAGGCTCGTGAAAAAATCGCCGGGCGGCAACTGGATGATGATAAATGTCAAGATGGAGACAATGAACAACAGTGGGATCATTGCCAAAAGTCGTCGAATAATATAGGCAAGCAAGCGATTTTTCTCCGGGTAAGATCATCGTGGAGCCGGTAGCCACTGGCTGCCGACTCCACGATGTATGCAACGGTAAACGTGCGGAAGACTAGCGGTCGAAGTAGTAGTGGCTGGGATCCTGGGTGCCGGGGGCCATAATGATCCAGTCGGCTACGAAACTCTGATCCATGATCACATTGCGGAAATCGTTCTTGGCAATCACGATCACAGGCGCCATACCCACGGTGGGGATGCTATAGAGCTGTTCGGTGGATTGGCGTACCAGAGCACGGCCAATGTCATCCTGGGCGGTAGCATCCACGTTGGTGCGATAATCGTCGTAGAGGTTCATGGCGTCCAGGAAGTGCTGGGGCGGTTCTTCGCCCTGCTCACCACCGGATTTGTACCAGATGCCAAACGACGGGCCCATCCAGGAGCGTTCGTCGAAGGGGAACTGGTAGATGGGATCGACCATGGGAACCAGACCGCGGTCGGTGCCCCAGGTGGCGATCATGACTTCGTTGGCGGTCGCGCGCGGCCAGTAGATATCACGGGTCATGGCGCGCACGTTGGTCTGCAAGCCGATGGAATTCCAGTTTTCGGCGACCAGCTCGATGCTGTCCAGCTGCGGGCCGGTGGACTGGGTTTCGACAACCAGCTCGATGGGGCTGCCATCGGGGAAGGTGCGCATACCGTTATCATCGACCGGGAGACCCATTTCGTCGAGGATGGCGATGGCGCCTTCGGGATCGAATTCGGCGAAGTATTGTTCGATATCTTCCTGGAAGTAGGCGGAGGTATCGACCACTGTGATGGTGCGCGGGGTTGCCTGGCCGAGGTGGGCGATTTCGTTGATCAGGTCGCGGTCAATCCCCAGCGACAGGGCCTGACGGAAGCGCAGGTCGGAAAGCAGCTCGCGGTATTGCTCGTCGCTATAGCTCTGGTTGGGGAAGAAGGTGAGGTTCGAGGCGGCGGCGGAAGACCAGAGACCCACCCGGAAGTCGCCGGCTTCGGCGTTTTCCTGGAATACCGTGATTTTGTCGAAGTGCAGGTGACGCGATTGCATGTCGATATTGCCGGCGAGGGCCATCAGGTTGGCCGCTTCACCATCTTGCACCAGCGAGAAGCGCACGCTATCGATATAGGGCAGTTGGTTGCCGTCGATGTCCGTCTTCCAGTAGTAGGGATTGCGCGTGGCAATCATTTCATCGCCACCGGGTTCAAAGGTGGTGATGCGCCACGGGGTCATGGTCGGGCGTTCGGTGTTGTAGTCGGAGGCCATGTCTTCGAAAAGCGCATAGTCGGCATCGTCGTTATATTCCGGGTGGAACTGTTCGAGGTAGTGGCGGGGGGCAAAGAAGCCGAAGCGTTCGAAGCCCAGGGGCCACTGGTTGCCGTGGAACGCCAGGCCAACCGTTTCGGCCAGGCCATTGGGGCCGGCAAATTTGAGAATGATTGTCGTATCGTCAACGACCTCTAGCTCCATCGGCTCGCCGTTGACAACCCATTCGGCATGGATGGCGGGGGTGATGTTGGTGTCGAGTTCAATATTTTCCCACCAGAAGGTGATGTCGGCGGTGGTGAAAGGTTCACCATCGGACCATTTGAGGCCTTCGCGGAAGACCAGGGTCAGCTCGGTGCCCTCATCGTTCCAGATCCACTCTTTTGCCAGACCGGGTTGCACACCGTCGGCCGGGTTGCGCGGCCAGCGCAGCACCGGCTCGTAGATAATGCGCCCAAAGGCGTGGAAGTCGTTGATGCCGGTGAAGACACGGCGCCATGTGCCGCCATATTTGCCAACGCCTTCCACGGGTTCAACGATCAGTGGTTCGGCGGGCAGGCGTTCGGCGACGGGCGGCAGTTCGCCGGCAGCTACCATTTCGGCGAGCATGGGCGCTTCGCCGCCACTGGCAGCGGGATCTGTGGTGGCGTTTTCGTCGGCGGTCTCGGCTTCGGGGGCTGCTGCGTCTTCGCCTTCCGGCTCGGCAGTGGCTTCTTCGCCGGCTTCCTCATCAGTAGCAGGCGCTTCAGCAGCGGGGGCTTCATCTTCTGCCGGGGGTAATTCTGGACGCGCGCCGCAGGCTGCCACAAACATAGACATGATGAGCAGCAAGGTGACGAGTGACCATAGACCTTTGAAGGGTCGTTGCATTGGAATCCTCCTATGAGTAGTACGTATGGAATTGTAAGCCGTATGGCATTGTGGATACTGCGTAGACAACTTATCGTCTCGAGACCGACGTGCGCAGAGCGTGCTGCGCACGGTCGCCGGTGAAGACAAGGGAGTAAATGGGTTGATCTACGATTGACGCTAAACTTAACCCAGATGACGCGCATGTGTCAAACGCCGTTTGTTCATATTTCTCTTTGGATTCCTGACAGGCGCAGGACGTTTGGCGTTGTATAGGCGCGTTGTATAGGTGAGTGGGATAGACGCTATGTGGTGGCGTCTTGGGTGGGCGACGATTGGGATAATCGCGCTCTACTGGTACCATTTGTGATATTTCTGCTGCGCAAATGTGCTGCGCAAATGTGACCGCATCCAGGTGTTTTCCGCGTGGCAAGTGGCGCGTGGGATAATTAACCAACCAACTTATGAATATCCATTAAGACAACCAGGTAGCTGTTTCTGTCCCGGCACGCAACACGGCGCAAGCGGTTTCGCGGCCAAAGCGCGCATGAACGGCGAACACGGACGGCAAACACGGACGGTGCTGGTACAAATCCGGTAAGGAGAGATTTTATGCGTAGGGATCGCGTATTGGGGATTGGGGTGATTGGGCTGGGCGGCATGGGCGGGCGTCATGCGCGGATTCTTGCCGAACGCACGCAGGGGGCACGGGTCTGTGCTGTATATGATCCCGATGGCGCGCGGGCAGAGAGCGTGGCGAAAAGTGTGGGGGCGGAGATCGTCGCCAGCGCTGAAGCGGTGATTTCCCATGCCGATGTGGATGCGGTGGTCATCGCGTCGCCGGATGTGACCCACGCGCCGCTGACTTTGGCCTGTCTGGATTTAGAAAAGCCGGTGATGTGCGAGAAACCGCTGGCACAGAGCGCGGCCGAGGCGCGTATGGTGGTGGCGCGCGAGACGGAAGTGGGGCGACGGTTGGTGCAGGTGGGTTTTATGCGCCGCTATGATCCGGCGCATCTGGCGTTGATGCAGGCATTGGCGGAGGGGCGCGTGGGCGAACCGCAGGTGATGCGCGGCTGGCATCGCAATGAGGCCTCGCGCCCGGATATCACCAGTGCACGGGTGGTCACGGGTTCTCTGATTCACGATTTGGATTCGGCGCGCTGGTTGATGAATGAGGAAATTGCCAGTGTGCGCGTGGCGGGGCAGCGCGTCGGCGAGAATGTAGCTGTGGGGCAGTATGACTTGCTATTGGCCGAGTGTCGTTTTCACAGCGGGCGTCACGCGTTGCTGGAGGTATTTGTGAATGCGCGCTTTGGCTATGAGGTGGGGGTCGAGGTTATCGGCAGCATGGGCATGGCGGTCACGCCCGGTGAGGGGAATGCGATCATCAAGCGGGGGCGCAGCGCTGCGGTAGATGTGGCGCCGGATTGGCTGGTCCGCTTTGATACGGCCTATGCGCGGCAGATGGCGGGCTGGATCAGCGGTTTGCCGCAGGATTTGCCACTTTCCGGCGCGGA
>JBBDIO010000078.1:0-6466 GCA_040880365.1 Litorilinea sp. | reverse complement strand
GCATCGACCAGCGCGTCGCAGGCCGTGTCAATCTGTTCCCAGGTGACGGGCGCGGCCAGACCCGCCCGCCCAAAGAGATCGCTGCGATACCAGATGGCCTGGAGCCAGCCGTCGAAGGGCACGCCCATCGCCTCACCGGTGGCGGGGTTGCGCGCCATATCCAGCGGACGCGTGCGGAAATCGTCGCGCCCCACCGCGTCAATCACCGCGGCGGCGGCATCTTCATCTACAATGCCGGCCGCGGCCAGCGGCGCCAGCCGTTCGACCCCAACGCGCACCAGCGCAGGCAACAAATTCTGGTCGGCGGCTTCCATCAGCTGAAAGGAGACATCGCTTTCGGCAACGGGCACAATGCGCACGTCGATGTGGGGATGCTCTGCCATAAAACGCTGGGCGACTGCTTCATAGACTGCAATGCGCACCGCTTCGGTGTCGCTGGTCCAGAATTCCAGAATGGTGGGCGGGCTATCCGGGGCGACATCCGGGGTTGTGGCGGCGGCGGGCGTGTTTTGGGGTGCGGCTACGTTTTCTGCGACCGGGTCCGGCGCAGGCTCCGCGCCACACGCCGTCAACAAGGCTGCGCCCAGCAGGCTCATGCAGAAAAGCAGGACGCGCCCAAGCCATACAGGGTTGCGGCGTTGAGAATTGTAGAGACTCGCATGACGACGCCTGTTACCCGGCGTGGGCGATAGAGATGAAAACCACTCAGACATACACCAACTCCTGTATAGTTTTGCCAGACATGAACGAATTGCGGTGCGCAACCGGCGCGCGCTGTGCCGGTATATAGATATTCCTGCGCAGGGAGATTGTAGCAAAGTGATATTGCTATCCATTATAGTCTGCAATATCGCTGGGTGAAAAGGTTCTTCCGATGGCAGCACAGGACGGGTCGATTGCTGCGCAGGCGAATTTGTCGGCCCCGCTGTAATTTGGGAAGCGGCCCATCCTTGATTCCCCGTCTTCATGTTATACTTCAGCTTGCTTTGTTGTATCTGACTTTGTTATATCTTTTGTTGTATATGACGTGAGCATTTCCTCGGTTGTTGGTTTGTTTGCTGCGGGTTGCGTCTATACCAACCGCAATTCTGCAATTTGGCCGCTACCATGCAGTCCCCAGAAAGAAGTTCGCGAATCATCCGATTTGTGAATGGTCCAGTCTGTAGGTCATCCGGTTCGAGAGTCTTGCAAAGCTGTCTTGGAAAGTTGTTTTGGAAAGTCAAGGAGAATTTCTATGCCATCATCTTTGAAGGGGTTGCGCATACGCTTGGGCGCCGCACTGATTCTGACCCTATTGTTGAGCGCGGTATTAAGCGCCTGTGCGCCGGCGACAGTCGCGCCGACCCCCGCAGACGGCGATACCGAAGCCGCGGCCGATGTACCCGCCGCGGATGCGCCTGCCGCAGAAGGCAGCTCGACGCTGCGCATTGCCATTGTGGGCGACGAATCGACGCTCACCCCCTATACCTACATCACCGGCTATCCGGGCTGGAATCTCTTGCTGCTCCAATATGATACGCTCATGCAACTGGATCTCGCCGGTGTGCCCCAGCCCTGGCTCGCGACCAATGCCGAATACAGCGACGATGGGCTGACCGTGACGCTGGACCTGCGCGAAGATGTGACCTGGCACGATGGGGAACCTTTTACCGCGGAAGATGTGAAATTTAGCGTGGAATATTACAAGGCGCACCCGCGCAGCCGTTTTACGGCGGCCCTCACACCTGTCGCCAGCGTGGAGACCGACGGCGATTATCGTGTGATTCTGACCCTGGCAAATCCTGCGCCTTCGCTGGAACTGGGCACGCTTTCGGATGTGCCCATGATGCCCCAGCACATTTGGGCCGATGTCGAGACGCCCGAAGAATATGCGGGCGAGGATGCGAATGTGGGGACGGGACCGTATAAGCTGGTGGACTATACGCCCGATCAGTTCTACATCTTCGAGGCCAACGCCGACTATTTCGCGGGCGCACCTGCCGTGGATGAGCTGGTCGCGATTAAATTCGCCGATGATGCCGGCACGCTGGCCGCGCTGCGCACCAATGAAGTGGACATGATTGTGCGCCCGATTGGGCCGGAACAGATTGATCTGCTGGCCGCGCAGGACGGGCTGGCGGTGGCGCAAGGTCCACTCTTTACTACACAGATGCTGAACTATGATATGCAGCGCGCGCCTTTTAACAACCTTGCGGTGCGCCAGGCCATTTCCCTGGGTGTGGATCGCCAGGACATTATTGACACCGTCTTCCTGGGCTATGGCACGGTGGGCAGCCCCGGCTGGGTGCACCCCGTTTCGCCGTTCTACAATCCCGACGTGGTAGCGTCGTTTGATCCGGTTCAGGCCCAGGCAATTCTGGACGAAGCGGGCATCGTGGATAGCGATGGCGATGGCGTGCGCGAACTGGACGGCGAACCCCTGGCCTTTGGCCTGATCGTCAACGGTTCCGATTCGCTGCGCCTGCGCATCTCCGAACTCGTCGCGGCCATGTTGGCCGATGTGGGGATGGCGGTAGAGATCAGCGCCGTGGAATCTACCACCTGGGAAGAGGCGGTCTGGCCCGGCTTTGATGTGAACCAGGGTCGTAATTACGATATGGCCATGTGGGGCTGGTCGGCGCCGGTGCAGGCCGATGTGGTGCGCTCGGCGTCGCTCATCCACTCCGATCCCGCAATCGGCAACCTGAACCTGACCGGCTACGTCAGCGAAGAGGCAGATGCCCTGGGCGCAGCCTTGCGCACGGAAGTAGACGCCGACGCCCGCGCCGAACTGGCAGGCGAATTGCAGACGCTCATCGCGCGCGACCTGCCTTTTGTCCTGTTGCTCTATCCCGATGGCGCCTATGCGTATAATGAGAGTGTCTACGCCGACTGGGCCTTTATGAGCGGGCAGGGTGTGTTCCACAAACTGTCGCTGCTGGTGCCCGAGGCGCGGCCCTGATGTTGGCCGCGGGCCGGGGCGGGCGCATTGCCCAGTATGCCCTGGTGTTGGTCGTCGCCATCACCCTGAATTTTCTGCTGCCGCGCATGATGCCCGGCAACCCGCTGGCGTTGCTCGCGGGCGTGGATGTGGGGCTGATGACGGCTGCGGAACGGTCTGATGTGCTGGAGAGGGTCGGTCTCGACCGCCCTCTCTATGTGCAATACTTCGACTATTGGGGCAAGTTGCTGCAAGGCGATTTTGGCTATTCCTATCGCCAGAAGCGCCCTATCACCGAAATGATCCTTGCCGCCATGCCCTGGACGCTGCTGATCACCGGCGTATCGCTGCTGATTTCGGGTGTGCTGGGCATGGCGTTTGGCGCGATTTCGGCCTGGCGGCGGGCCGGCTGGCTCGATGTCAGCCTGTTGTGGACCATGATCACCATCAATTCGCTGCCCTCATTCTGGTTGGGCATGTTGCTGATTTCGGTGGTGGCGGTGAATTGGGGCATCCTGCCCTCGTTTGGGGCGGTGACACCTGCTGCGCGTCTCACCGGCGTGGCGTGGTGGATCGATGTCGCGCAACATGCCATCCTGCCCGTGATCACGCTTTCGGTGGTCAGCACACCCAATATCTATCTCACCATGCGCTATACCATGCTGGGCGTGCTGGGCGAAGATTTCATCCGCACTGCGCGCGCCAAAGGGCTGCGCGAACGTTCGGTGCTGGTGCGGCATGTGATCCGCAATGCCCTGGCGCCCGTGGTCACCGTGTTGGCGCTGCGCCTGGGCTTTGCGTTTGGCGGCACCGTGGTGGTCGAGACAGTCTTCTCCTATCCGGGGCTGGGACGGCTCATCTTCGAGGCCGTGGGTGGGCGCGATTATCCGGTGATGCAGGCTGCGTTTCTGCTTTTCACCGTGGCGGTGCTTCTTTCCAATCTATTGGCCGACATGCTCTATCCTCTCTGCGACCCGCGTTCCAAGAATGGTTGAGCCTGACGTTTGCAGATCCTCCGGCGTCCACTTTAATCTCCGTAATCTGTGTATGAAACCAATCACCAGCAGACAGAACAAAACTTCATGACCAAAGCCATATGACCAAAGCAGCATTAGGGCCACCGATTCCTGTGCTTGCCGCCCGCCCGCGGCGTGCGGCGTGGCTCGCCACATTTCCCGGCGTGGCGGCAGTGGTCGGCATCACGCTCATCCTGGGGCTGACACTGGCGGCGATCTTCGCGCCTGTAATTAGCCCCTATGACCCGACCGCGCGGTTGGGACGACCGTTTGCCATGCCCAGCGCCGACCATCTGCTGGGCACCAACGACATCGGACAGGATATTCTCAGCGAGTTGATTTGGGGCGCGCGGGTTTCGCTGTTGGTGGGCGTCTCCTCGGCGGTGCTGGCGATGACCATCGGCACCGCGGTGGGTCTGGTGGCGGGCTACTATGATCGCGTAGGGGCCTATCTCATGCGCGTGGTGGATATTGTGCTGGTGTTGCCCTTTCTGCCGCTGCTCATTCTGCTGGCTGCCTATCTGGGGCGCAGCCTGTCCAATACCATTCTGATTATTGGTCTGCTCACCTGGGCCGGGACGGCGCGGGTCATCCGTTCTCAGGTTCTGGCGCTTTCCCAGCGCGATTATGTATTGGCAGCCCAAGCCGTGGGCGCGCACGATCTGCATATTGTCGTGCGCCACCTGCTGCCGCAGGTCGCGCTGTTGGTCGTGGGGCAATTTGTAGAGGCGACCAGCGCGGCTATTCTGCTGGAAGCCGCGCTCAGCTTTTTGGGGTTGGGCGATCCGTTACAGAAAAGCTGGGGCGGTATTCTCTATTGGGCACAGGTGCGGGGCGCATTTCTCACCCCGGCGTGGCTGTGGTGGGTGCTGCCGCCCGGCTTGCTCATCGTGGCGGCGTCGCTGGGCTTTGCCCTGGTGGGTTTCGCACTAGAGCAGATTCTCAATCCGCGCCTGAAACAATAGGCCGGCTAAGCGCAGCAGATAATCTATTGGCGGTCATGGGGCAGTCGCAATTCACACTGTCCCATGACCGCCGATTTCTTCTATATCTCCGAAACGCGCACTGTCAGGTCTTCGCGTTCCAGCACTTCGGGCAAGAGCTGCATCCCCAGCCCAGGGCCTTCGGGCAGATAGACATAGCCATCTTCGATGCGCGGCAGCTTGTTCACCAGCCGCGGATACCAGCCGTGATTGAACGCGCGCACTACCTCCTGAATCATGGCGTTGGCCCCGTGCATACACAGGTGAACCGATGCCATGAGCGTAACCGGGCCGGTGCAGTCATGGGGCGCAAAGGGCAGGTGATAGGCTTCGGCCATCGCCGCGATTTTGCGCGCTTCAGAGATGCCGCCCACCCAGGCAATATCCAGCATGACAATGCTCACGGCGCGCTTTTCCAGCATTTCGCGAAAAGCCCAGCGCGTTGCTACCGTCTCGCTGGCAGTGGTGTTGATGTGGGTCGAGGCTTTGAACTGGGCCAGCGCGTCCAGATTGTCCATGCGCACCGGATCTTCGTACCACTGGGGCGAAAATTCTTCCAGCGCTTTGGCAATGCGGATGGCCGAGGGCAGATTCCACAGCGAATGCAGCTCGACCATGATCTCCATCTTGTTGCCCACTGCATCGCGAATCTTGCGAAATGGCTCCAACCCCGCGTCCAGGTCTTCCAGGCTGATGAATTGGCCGTTGGTTTTGGGCACAAACTGGTCGAACGGCCAGATCTTCATGGCCCGATAGCCTTCTTCATAGAGACTCAACGCCAACTCATCGGCGCGATAGAGAAACGCTTCCAGGTCTTCGTATTTCCCTTCGTCGGTTTTCTGAAAATGGCCCACCTCCACCGGTTTGGTGGTGGCCGCGCTATAGCGATAGCCCGCGCAGGTGTTATAGACGCGGATGCGGTCGCGCGATTTGCCGCCCAGCAGCTGGTAGATGGGCTGGCCCGTCACCTGCCCGAAAATGTCCCACAGCGCGATGTCAATGGCCGAAAGCCCGCGTATCTCGGCGCTACGCGTCAGCAGCGCGCGCCCCAGATCGAAAATGGCGCGCCAATGGCCTTCGATATCCAGCGGGTCTTTGCCCAGCAGATAGGGCGCGGCCTGTTTGTGGATAAACGCGGCCACGGCATCTGGCCCGAACATGGTTTCGCCCAACCCGACAATGCCGGCATCGGTGTGGACCTGCACAAAGATGAGGCTGGGAAATTCCTGAATCTGTATGGTTTCAATCTTGGTGATTTTCATGATTCCTCGTTGATTGTGGATAGCTGGTTGCAGATATCGGATGGTAGATTGTGGGAAAGCGCGGGTTTGGGTGCACAGCAAGCTGCACAGGGAAAGTCTCTGGCTGGAATAGAGAATATTGTACATGTTTCTGTGAATTTGTGCCCCAGCAACTTTTTGCGCGTACGCACTATCACCCGTTGGCTCTCATCGCAGGCGATCATCCGCATTTATGGCTATCTGGCCTATAATAAGTGATGCGTTACGTGAGAGTTAGTAATGGGTTGCAAAATTTATGCACGAGCC
>JBBDIO010000077.1:0-6608 GCA_040880365.1 Litorilinea sp. | reverse complement strand
CAAATCGCTTTCGAAGGTGAAATTGAGAAAGCTGCGTGTGGCGCCGATGACATGTGCGATTTGTTGCGAGACGGGCATCCCCGCGGCCAGGGCCACCGAACCCAGCAGAAATGCTTCGAGCGCGGCAATGCCCATCACCTGGGCAATGGTGGCGCCGCGGCTGCGCAGCACGGCAATTTCGTTGCGTTGGCGGTTGACCGACAGGCTGACGACCAGGCCGATAAATGCCAGCAACAGGCCAATGATAGGAATGCTGAACGCATAGAGTAACACATTGAGCACGTTGGATTGCCGCCGGTAATTGACCAGTGATTCCTGGGGCGAAACTTCGAGTCGGGTATCGGGCAGAAGGGAGGCCGCTTGTTGGGAGATGGTGGAGATGCGCGAAATAAGCCAGCCCACATCACTGGAATTGACCTGGCTGCCATCTTTGACGATATACCAGAGCGCCTGGGCAATTTCATCGGTGAGGAGGGGCACCAGGCGCAAGCGGAAACTGTCTTCGCTGATGAAAAACTGGTTGTCGAATACGCTCTGTCGATAGAACCAATAGGGATCGGCGGGGTTGATGGCTTCCCATACACCGGACACGCGCACGGGGACCTGGACATTGCGCGACACGCCGTCGCCTTCGGTACGCCGGAAGGATACATATTCTTCGCCTACCTGAATACCAAATTGTTCGGCAAAGGTGCGGCTGATGAGGATTTCCATCGAGGCGCTGGGGTCAGATTCGGCAACCGCGGGGAAGTTACCTTCGAGGATGGTAATCCTGTCCTGAAAATCGCTGGCAAAGGCAAAATTGACCCACGCCATGGGATCGCGTACATCGGCATACTGAGTTTCGGCTGAGGGAAAGAGCCGGAAATTGTCGGTACGTACATAGCGCACCGGATTGATCTGTTGGGGCAGATTGAGCACTTCCGGCGCTTGTTGTGTGAGATAGGTATCGACTTGTTCGATATCTTCCCACTGTTTCAGCCCATAGAGCGAGCCTACATAGCGATACATGAAGGCGAAGGGAGGGCGTTGCATTTCGCCTTCAACGGTAGGCCGCTCCAATTCCTGCTGCAAGACCCGATAATAGACCGCATCGGTATACAGGGGGATTGACATAACGATGGCGGCGGACGCGACCAGACCAAGCGCCGTGGCGATGGCAAGGCCGCGTTGAGAAATGAGCCGACGCAGTGCGACGGCAACAATCGCTAGGGTACGATAGAGGAAAGTCATGCGTTTATTGTTAGCATCTTCGTTAGCACATTAAGGCCCAACTACGACCTGACCTTCTTCCAGGCCATCCAGAATTTCTACCCGCTCCTGGGTCTGGATGCCGACGGTAACATCGACGCGACGTTGCGCATCTTCCTCTTGGACCAGGGCAAAGCGACGTCCGTCGAAGACGCGCAGGGCCTGGGGCGGCAACCAGAGCACGCTGTCTTTTTCCTGGAGAATCACATTGATGCGCACGAGGTCGCCCAGGTTGAAGCCGGCTTCGGTGGGCGATTCGTGAATGGTGATACGGGTTGACCGATCCAGGTCATCGACGGTGGTGCCGCTGCCGCCGCTGCCATAGGGATAGGGCAGTTGGCGAATTTCGCCAGACAGATCCACACCCGGGCGATTGACCAGGCTGACATCGGTCTGCATCCCTTCGGAAAGGCGATCCATTTGGGTGCTGATGAGGTCGGCTTTGGCTTCGAGATTCTCGATTTCTGCAAAGGTGACCACGGGTCGATAGGCATCGATTTGCTGACCGGGAGTCAGGGCGAGCGAAAGAATCTGTCCATCGAAGGGGGCGATGACCTGGGTTTCGGAAATCTCGGCGGCAATCCGGTGGGCGGTTTGCTGTGCGCTCTCCACATCACTGATAATCAGGGGATCGACGCCTTCCTGCTGGCGGGCCAATGCCAGCTCGGCCAGCTCGATCTGTTTTTCCTGGATGGCAATGGCGGTGTTATCGGGAAACGTTTCCGAGCGCAGAGAATCCAGCTGGATGCGAGCAATTTCCAGATTGGTTTCGGCCACACGAACCTGATACGCCAGATCGTCTTCGGCCTGTTGCAGGCGCATCTGGGCGCGTTCCAGGTCGAACTCGGCAGCTTCCATCGAGCGTAGCAGCCCTTCGATTTCCAGCGACGCGATCACCGTGCCGGCTTCGACAATATCGTTGCGACGGCTGAAGACGGATTCGACGCGCCCACCGGCCCGGAAGAAGAGTTCCTCTTCGACCACGGGCGAAATGCGTGCGCTGAATTCCAGCTCGTCTACTACATTGCCGCGTTGCACCGTATAGGTCGGGCGCACCGGCACGATTGCCGTGGGAATCGGCGTGGGTGTGGGTTGACCGTCGGTTGAGCGGTCAACCTCTACTTCGGGCAGCAGGGCGCAGCCGGAAAGCATACCAATCACTAGCAAGGCCAATACGGGACGAATGACACGTATGGGATTCAAAGTTGTACTCCTCCAGACCTGTAAGACAGATACTTTTGCGGGGCTTCTCTGTGTCCAGTTGCGCGCGAATCGGGTAGATTCGGGCAGACCAGACGTGAGAGGCGTGACGGGCTTCAATAATTTATTTTTAGATAATCTCTTCACTGTGAACCAGCATCAATTGTTGTGCTGCGCGGGTCAAACGGTGCATGGCGGGCCGCGGGCGCCAGATTGGTGCGCCGGGCCGCGCCAGCGCGCAATTCCGAATTGTGGAGCGCTGCCATCCGTTCGGCCCATTTGTAGGCAGGAAACGCATGGGCTTTTTCAAAACGCGCGACCCAGTCATCGGGGTCGGCCAGCGGCGCCACATAGACCCAGCCATCCATATCAATAACGGTTAGTTCTCCCCACACGAGAAATTTCTGTCCTGTACCGACTTGTAATCCGGCCTACAGCTGAGAGTCTAGCGCAAAAACTGCGCTATATCCGTAATTTTATCTGGTCGTCTTCGACAACAACTTCGTAGGTGCGGAGCCGAACTTCAGGGAAGGCAAGACATTGGCCGGTGGCGATATGATATTCCATGCCATGCCACGGACAGGTGACGATTTCGCCATCATGCGCCCATTGGCGCTGCCAGTCGGTATCCTTGCGGGATATGAGTGTGCCCGATACGCGTCCCTGGCACAATGGCCCAATCTGGTGCGGACATAGATTGGGCAAGGCATGATAGGTGCCGTCGACATTGAAGACGCCGATTTCGCGCCCGTCAACATCGACGACGCGATGTTGACCTGGTTGTAATTCGTGGGTCGGGCCTACCGTAAATTCTTTTCGCGTGCGCGCCATGCGGCTGTGTGCTTTCGCTCTAGTGTGATTGTCCCCTGTGTGCAGACGCAGGTGTGCGAACACAGGAGCGTTGGATCAAAGATTCAGACGTCGACCTTTTTCATCGATGTTGAAGAAACGCAGGGCATTTTCGCCCATAATCTTGCGGCGGGCTTCGGGCGACATGGGCAGCTGGAACACTTTGCTCGGGTGGTCAAAATCGTGGTGGGGCCAATCCGAGGCAAACATGGTCGTATCCTCGCCCCCATAGAGATTGATCAGCGTGACCAGGTCGGCAGGATTTTCCGGCTCTTCCACGGGCTGGGTGGCGAAATAGAACTTGCGCACATAGTGGCTGGGGCGATTTTCCAGGAAGGGAACTTCGCGGCGGCGCTCTATGTACTCTTTGTCCAGACGATTCATGATGAACGGAACCCAGGATATGCCGGCTTCGATGAATGCAATCTTGAGATCCGGAAAGCGCACCGGCACGCCCGTGGTGATCATATCGACCAGATTCGCCATGACGGCAAAAGGGTGGGCGACCGTGTGGCGCGCCATTTCCGTGTCATAGCCCTGAATTTGCCAGGGAAAGACGGGATGGATCACGGTTACACTGTGCAGCAACACCGGCAAACCAGCAGCCTCGGCGGCGGCATAGATGGGATCATATTTGCGATTGCCCCAGAGCGGGTCCACGCCGGCCAAACCCAGATAGACGCCGACAATCCCCGGATCTTTGGCATATTTTTCAATTTCGCGCGCACCGTCTTCGGGATCCTGGGGCGCAACGACCAGACAACCCAGCAAGCCATTATCCTGGCTGCACCATTTGTCGATGAGCCACGCGTTATAGGCGCGTGCCAGTGCGGCGGCATATTCCTTTTGGGGCAACACCGGGATTTTAAGCAAATGATCCGGGAACAGAACTGCCAGATCGATGGAAAGCTTGTCGAGTTCCTCGCGCATCTGGTCGGCAGTGGTCACCATGCGCTTGGAATCATGCCCACCTGGGAACGGGGCAGTCAGCCCGCCCGCGCCCGCAGAGAAGCCGGGAATATCCAGATAGCGTTCGGGCACATTGGCCAGAACTTCCAGCGATTTGCGCCAGGGCATATCACAATAGGGGGCAAGCTCGCCCGGCGATTCGTGAACGTGAACATCGGCGTCTACCACCAGAATGTCTTCCAGGCGGTCACGGCGGCGGCTGGCAGCCGGAGTGGTTTCAACTGTCATGTTAACTTAGGCTCCGCAAGTTGGATTCAATACGAGAGTGGCGAAGAGGCGAGTGGGCACGAACACACGTTGTTTGTAGAGTTGTGTACACAAGTAGAGTTGTATAAACAAACGGTCGCGGCCAATTGTTGGGTGGGTTGTGAATTGTATTGTGTGTGATCTGTTTTGGTGACACCAGGAAATATCCAGACTACCTGCGACAAAAAACTCTGCATTTGGGTTTGGGAGTTAGATCTTTGTCGCCAAATTGGCATGCCATGCGCGCACACCCCATCTGACTTCGTATTCTACCACACACTTCACAGGTTTCTGCGAATTTGTGGTCCGCCAGATGGGATGTATGCGCGCGGCCAGTCGGCACCGCGCTGCCGACTGGCCGCGTAAGACTCAGACGCGTAACGCGCCCCGAAATCCGCGGGCGCCGTAGTATGAATCGGCGCCGTTGTGATAGACGAAAACCGTATTGAAGCGCCGGTCGCCAAAGATGGCGCCGCCGAGCTTGCGAATCGCCGCCGGTGTTTTCAGCCAGCTCGACGTCGTGGTGTCAAAGTCTCCGAGTTTCTGCAACGCGCGATACTGATCTTCGGTTAAAAGCTCAATGTTCATGGCCGCGGCCATATCCAGCGCGCTCGTTTCTGGTTTATGGGCTTTCCGCGATTCCAGCGCTTCGCGGTCATAGCAAACGCTGCGGCGTCCTTTGGGGCTTTGGGCCGAACAATCAAAAAAGATATATTCGCCTGTCTCTTTATCATGTCCGACCACATCCGGCTCGCCGCCAGTGTTCTCCATCTCGTGCAGTGACCACAGCTTATCGGGATTGGCTTCCAGCTTTGCGTGTACGTCTGCCCATTCCAGACCCTGATGGCGGTTCATGAATTTCTCGAAACGGGCTTGCAACGTGTCGAGTAGTTCTTCACGTTGCTCTGGTGAGAGCTTTGTTTTCGCGACCATTCCTATCCTCCGAACTGACGTTTCCCTTGTCGTGCTGAAAAGCTTCGGATCTGCCCATGCACCTGCGTGTCTACCAGTCTGTGTCTACCAGTTCTGCACCGACCCATCGCGCCGGCGGAGTTTGGGCGCTTCGGCAAATTTGAAGGCCTGCTCCTTGATATATTCTTCGTTGACTTCCACCCCCAGGCCGGGCGTGGTGGGCACGGGGAAGCGGGCGCCTTCCAGTTTGTGCTGGACCGGGAAGATATTCTCGTCGTAGTGATTGCGCCCCTGGTTCACCGGCGAATTCCAGACTTCCATCCACGAGAAGTTGGGCGCGGCAGCACCCAGGTGGATGCTGGCTGCGGTGCAGATGGGGCCGAGTGGGTTGTGGGGCATGAGGTCGATATAGTGCGCTTCGGCCCAGCCCGCCACCTTCATGGATTCGGTGAGACCGCCTACATTGCAAACGTCGATGCGCGCGAAATCGGTCAGCCCGCGTTCAATGAATGGCACAAACGCCCATTTGCTGGCGAACTCTTCGCCGATGGCAAAGGGCACATCGGTCAGGCGGCGCAGGGCTGCATAGGCTTCGGGCGATTCATCGCGGATGGGTTCTTCGATGTAGTCGAGCGTGCCGCTGGGCAGACGCTGGCAGAAAGACGCGGTTTCGGCAACAGTCAGCCGGTGGTGATAGTCGATGCCCAGCACAAAATCGGTGCCCAGCGCTTCGCGCACATCGATCAGCGACTTGGAGGTCATGGCGATGGATTCGCGCGGCTCGAAGATGAGGGGATCTTCTTCGGGGTTCTGCCACATGACGCGAATGGAATTCCACCCATGATCCAGCAGCGTGCGAATGTTGGCGATGAGCGTGTCGCCGGTGCCGGGCGCAGTGGCAAACACCGGAATATAGTCGCGCTGTTTGCCGCCCAGGAGTTGGTAGACCGGCACATTGAGAGCCTTGCCTACAATGTCGTGCAGCGCAATGTCAATGGCCGATTGCGCGCCCAGAAGCACGCGCCCGCCCTCAAAATACTGGCTGCGATAGAGTTCCTGCCAAATGCGTCCGATTTGCATTGGGTCGCGGCCAATCAGCACTTCGCGGTAATGTTTGATTGCGCCCGCAACGGCCAATTCGCGAAAGGCTACGCCCGATTCGCCCCAGCCGTAGATGCCTT
>JBBDIO010000076.1:0-6692 GCA_040880365.1 Litorilinea sp. | reverse complement strand
GGTGCCGTGCCGCTGACCGTAGATGCTACACCCACGTTGGATCCCACACCGCCGGCATTGCCCACAACGGGCGGCGGTTCCAATTTGCCGGGTGTGTTGGGCGGGGTGACGGTGGTTCTCGTAGGTTTGTTCCTGGCTTCGTTCCTGTTTGCTCCCAAGCGCACAGCGCGCGGTTAGATCCAAAACTGGCAGGGCGCAGAGGGGGTAGCTCTGCGCCCTGCCAGTTTGCAAGTTTACGGCGATACGCGATTCGTTGAATAGATGGGTGACTAGGCGGTAACCAGCAGTGCCTCCAGCCGATCCCAGCTTTCACGCGCCCCACCTTCCATCCCCGAATTGAGCATACCATCCCGCTCCTCTGTGGTATGAAACAGCGACGTATCAGTGACCGTGGTTTTGCCATCGTGCTCATGCAAGATGACGGTCTCTACCAGAATGTGCCCCGGCATCCCTTCCCACTCAAAGGTAAATACCAGGCGCGTCGGAGGTGTAATCTCGCGATATACGCCCCGGAACGCGGTTTCAGAACCGTCGGGCGACCGATGGATATAACGCCAGGCCCCACCCGGAACTACATCCATCTTGTCCACAATCGTGATGACATTGCGGGGTCCCCACCAGAGGGGTACCAGTTCCGGGTCGATCATCGCCTTATAGACGGCGGCGGCGGGGGCATCGAAAACCCGCTCAATAATGATTTCCCGATCTGAGGGCGTTGTGACGGTCATAGATTGATTAGTTGTCATTCGGATTGATCCTTTGTTTGTTGGTCACGGTGCTGAGCGTGGAGAAGTTCCTCCAGGCGGTCAAAGCTTGCTGAGCGCAACCGCACAAAGTGTTGTGCCCAATCAGCTACCAGGTGCAGCGGCGTAGGATTGAGAAAATGCTGTTTGGTACGTCCCACTTTACGCGTGGAAATTAACCCGGCATCCTCCAATATACGCAGATGCTTCATCACGCCGATGCGTGTGATCGGCAGATGGTCGCACAGCTCGTTGAGCGTCTGTCCATCGTTGTGCGCCAGCAAGTCGAGCAGATGGCGGCGGTGGTGATCAGCCAGTGCCTTGAACACGTGTTCTACGTCCATGTCGCTATTATATGTCACCAATTGGTTACATGTCAAGGATCAATTTTCTGGAGTTTGTATCACGTTCTACCGCAGGGGCGAGGGGTTAATAGAGGTCGTCGGTCAAGCCGGGTTCCAACTCGTCCAGAATATAGTGACGGGCGGTAGTTTCCAGGCGCTTGTGGCCCAGGGCGCGCTGGGCCTGGCGCAGATTGCGCCGCGCCAGTTGGGTGCCCACGAAGCGACGGAAGTCGTGCGGTTTCACATCTCCGATGCCCGCCTCCAGGGCATATTTGCGTACAATCTTCCACACCGCCACCGGGGAAAGGGGGCGGGTGGAGAGGCGCTGACCGCGTCCGTCGAATGCTGTAAAAATGTAGCCGCTGTAGACGGGCCGCGCGTTGAGCCAGGTTTGAATGTGGGTAAAGGCCTCGCGGCTGAGGGGTGCGTCGCGGAACTCCACATCATTCTTGCCGCGCACGCGAATGATGCAGCCATTCCCGCGGCCTTCGATTTGATCAACAGTTAAATCCGCCAGTTCGGTCACTCGCAGTCCGCTTCCGGCAAGCGTAGCCAGAAGGGCAGTATCGCGCAGGCCAATCAACTGGTCGCCCTCAGGTTGCTGGCAGATTTCGCGCATGGCTTCGGGCGCAATGCGAATGCGCGCGTTGGATTTGATGCGATCCTTGAGCGCGGCTGCCTTTACCCCCGCAATCTGATCAAAGCCACCGACGGTTTCCTGGTCGAGATAACCCTGAATCGCGGCCTCGCGCATGATGCGTTTCACCGCACTGAGCATACGATTGATCGTGTTGGGGCTTTTTTCGGTTGCCTGCGCAAGATGCGTGCGCCACTTCGCCAGCGTTGCAGGGTCCACGGCAGCGGTGGCCGAGCCGGCGAACGCGCAATAGGCCTGGAAGTCGCGTTCGTACATGGCAATACTCGATGGCGCGAGTTGACCTGCCAGCAGCGAACAATCAAAGGCCAATGGCCCCTGGGTGTTGATAGGGGAGGGGGATGCTTTTTGTACAACCGCCAGCGCAGAACGTTTCATGAGACCGCCTTCACATTTAATTAATCTATACTGCTATTAAATATGATGACGGGGTAGATGTCAATTCGATACGCTGAATTGCGCCCGGCGCTGAAAACGATGTGGGCCTATCCCTCTGGCGTCGTCACGTATTCGCGGCCGTTGCGAGTGGTGATGCTCATCACCGCCCCCGCACGCGTGTCGTCCTCGATGAGTTCCACCACACCAGCCGCTATCTCCTCGGGCCGGAGAATCCCGCCCGTCTTGCGCAACTCCTTCAGGCTCTCCTCACCGAGGGCAAGGGCCATTGGCGTATCGACCAGTTCCGGGCAGATCGCATTTACGCGAATATGCGACTCCTCGGCCAAGTGCGCCAGCGACCGTGAGAAGTTGACGACACCGGCTTTTGCAGCAGCGTAGACCGGGGCGTTCGCCATGGGCCACAAGCCAATCACGGAGGCGGTATTGATGATCACTCCGCCTCGACCAGTCCTCTTCATCTCCCGGACGGCGATGCGGGTCGCATCGATGACTGCGATAAGATCGATATCGATGATGCGTGCCCAGTCACCCGGGTCTTCGGCAAAGAGGTCCTCGCCACCGATGCCTGCATTGTTGAAGGCGATATCAAGCCGCCCGAAACGCTCTATCGCGCCGGCGAAGCCCCCGGCAAGATCCTGGGTATTGGTGACGTCGCAGCGGACGAAGACGGCGGTGCCGCCTCTCTCTGCGGCTAAGTCGACGGTCTGGCGTCCAGCCTTCTCTGCAATATCGGCAACGACGACCTGTGCCCCACGTTCGACAAGGGCGAGAACCGCGGCCCGTCCAATTCCTGAGCCGCCGCCGCTTATCCAAGCTGCCTTCCCTTCAATTTTCATGACGAGCACCTCCGATAGGGTTTAAAAACGTGTATCGCCGGTTTCCAAACAACGCAACAGCTAAGGAACGTAAACCTCTTACTGTCACGCCCCAACCGCCTTCACTCAACCACCGACAGTATATCGCCATTTCGCGCAGATGCGAAAGACATCCAAAACCAGAACATTTGTTTCGACAAGGCAGCGCAGCAGGGCGGTGTGCGCAAGACCCTGCACGCTGTGTATCGTGCGAGTCATTGGAGTGGAAAGTGAGGCGATGATTCACATGAGAGGCGAAGCAAGCGGTCGCTTGTTGGACGCCGCGTTACGTAGAACGCAGGTTAATGTTGGGCTGCCGGACGACCGTGGGGTCACGGAGTAACGATGGGAAGGCTAAGATTTGCCCAGTCCTGGGGCATGGGGTGAATCCCTGCCGAGAAGTAGGCTATGCGAATGAAATATACATTGGTTAATAAAAGAGTCATTTAATTAATCTAAAAGTATGTCATTTTTGGCGACATTCAAACTATAGGTTGCTGCGACTATGGTGGTGGCGCGAGTGGTGATACTGCCGGAACAGCTTGCGCATGACCAGATACGGAGACTACGTCGCCTTGAAAATTGTGGATTCGTACGCTTACGATGCCGCTGTTCAGCATGGATTGCACGCGCTCAACCAGGGCATCCCACGTATCTGTGTAACGGTAATATTTGACCTGGTCTGGTATGCCGGCTTCTGTCGACTGGATTTGAGACGGTGTGGCATAGCGCGGCCATAGCGTCTCAAAATTCGGATGGGCATAGAACGCCTCTATCATACTCAACACCTCCAGATCATCGGCTGCACTCAGCCCCTCCACCACCACCGCTACCTGTTCCCAGAATTCCGCGCGATCCCGCGCCGTAGGATGTTGGTCTCCGCTGATGCCGCTATACGAAATCTGCAACCAGACGGTGTCCGGTTGCAGACGCCGCCATTGATACATACCGTCTCCCCTCGTCAAGTGATTGGGCACAAATGCGGCATGGGGATTAGGAACGACCACCCCATTTTCAGTGACGGGACGCAGAATAATGTCGTACTCGCCGATGTCCAGTTGCAGTCGATCCTGTGAATTCTCCGTCGAAACTAGCAGCGTATACTGACCAACCGGCAGATCGTCCAGTTCAATTTCCGCCTGTGCCGATAGATCGGCGTCCGGACAAGCCAGTATACCCATCAGACAGAGTTGCAGGCCCTGAAAGCGTATACGAATTTCACCTCCTGGAGCCACAGGCATCTCCGCATGATATGCAATATTGCCGCCGCCACCCACAGGAACTGTTGTAAAGGTCATGCGTAGACCCCGACCATCATCCAGAAACCCCACGGTTACAGGCAACTCCAGCGATTGCAATCCCTGCGTGAGAGGCAAACCGTCCTCTAGTTCATGGCGAGCTTCTGACAGTGTCAGTTCGCGCGTTTCCAGATTATAGCGCCACTCTCCGCTGTTATCGGCGTATAGAGTTAGCTCGCCACCGTCTCGCCAGCGAACCGCGTGAAAAGTTGGCGTTTCAGATTCCAGATGCAGGATTTGCTCGCCGGTAAGGGCATCGACCTGAACAACATAGGACGGTCCTAATGGGGGACAGTCTGATACAATTTGCAGATAAATCAGTGATCGGCTATCCGGGGACCAGACGATATCACGCGGAAGTGCGCCCGGTGCAATCGCAGGGATGCGGGCGACTTCTCCGATGGCGTCATTCCAGAGGACAAATTCATGATCCTGCCAGGCGGCCAGCATTGTACCGTCTGGGGACCAGGCCAATGGTCCCTGACTTGCCATTTGTGCGGCAGAGGGCATCCAGATAGATTCGCCTTGCTCCACATCCCAGATCGCAAGTTGCGTAGATTGCCAGTTCCAGACCGCCAGCATTGTCCCGTTTGGCGAGATTTGACCAACGCCAAGATATTCTGTAGTCAATGGCTCTGCCTCCAGACGATAGAATGGCGGCCCCGCCGAATAGCCACATCCATCGGGCACGCCCGCGCGGGCATCTGTGTAGTAGAAGTAGCGGCTGTTTTCGCTCCAGAACAAGCCGGCCAGCCCGGCTGCCCCCAGACCACCACAATTTATGGACTGGGTGTCTGCAATATACTCTAATCCATCTGCCAGGTGGATCAATACCAGTTCTTCATGTGATGCGGGGTTTGTACCCGATGCACAATCATTCGTCCGCACATCGACGCGCCACCTACCGTCCAGTGAAGCATAGGACTCCAGGACGGGCATTTGGCCGATAGGGGTGGGCTGGGAGCTGTCGGGGGCAAGAGTCGGCACAGCAAGCGGTGATTCTGGTGAATTCGCTACATCGGCCGCGGCGGGATTTGGCATGACCACGCCGTTATCAGTGTCGAAACGCAGACCAATATCATACTCACTGATGTCCAGAACCAGTCGATCCTGCGCTTCACCTGCTGCAACCAGCAAAGTATAACTACCGTACAGTAGGTCATCCAGCCCAATTTCTGCCGTGGCAGGCATCCCAGCGGCTGGACATGCCCGTAGCGGCCACGGCCGATACTGCGTTGGACAAGGTGATACGCCCAAAAGCTCTATTCCGATTGCTTCACCGGACGCGTCGGGCACATCTGCGGCATACGCGATCGCACCGCCACCGTTAAAATATCCAGTGGTAGACAGCACAAGGCGAAACCCGTAGTCGTCATCAACAAAACCGAGTGTGACAGGAAGTTCCAGGGGTTGAGGAGGTGGCGGCGCGTTGCAAGCCGCGAGGAGCGCGCACGCGACCAGCAGGCTGAGCAAGGTGAGTCGGGAGTATATGTGAGTCATCATGGTAGGTAGTTTACCACGCGCGCGCGTCCCGCAAAACGGTGTTCAGTGCGCGTGGGCAAACGCAGAGGGCGAACCAATCTCGGCCCACCCACTGTACGAAAATGCGATGGAGTTTACTGGCGGTGCAAAGACACTACAGCATAGCAAATGCTGCCTCTGCCGCGTCCAGCGTCGCCTGAATCTCGGCTTCCCCGTGCGCGGTGGAAATGAACCCAGCCTCGAACTGGGACGGCGCGAGGTAGACGCCGCGATCCAGCATGGCATGGAAATATCGGGCATAGCGTTGTGTATCCGACAATTTTGCAGTGGGCCAGTCGACCACACTCCCCCCCTTCTGGAAGAACATGCCAAACATTGTGCCGACTCTGCTATGCGAAATATCAATGCCTGCCGCGTTGGCACGGGCTTCCAGTCCCTGCATTAGCTGTGCGCCCGTGGCTTCCAGCTGATCCCATACGCCGGGCGCAGTCAGGCCGCGCAGCGTCTGCAGCCCCGCCGTCATAGCCAGCGGATTGCCCGAAAGCGTGCCTGCCTGGTACACAGGTCCCAGCGGCGCGACCATTTCCATGATGGCGCGCCGCCCGCCATACGCTCCCACCGGCAGCCCCCCACCGATCACCTTGCCCAATGCGGTCAGGTCGGGCGTGATGCCATACAGTGTCTGCGCGCCGCCGGGATGCACGCGAAAACCCGTCATCACTTCGTCGAAGATCAGGAGCGCGCCCGCCTGGTCACACAAGTCGCGCAGGCCCTGCAAGAAACCCGGCTGTGGCGGCACCAGTCCCATATTGCCGGCGACCGGCTCCACGATGATGGCCGCGATCTCGCCCCCTACCCTGTCGATCAACTGCGCTACGGAATCCAGATCGTTGTAGCGCGCGGTCAGCGTATCCGCG
>JBBDIO010000075.1:0-6709 GCA_040880365.1 Litorilinea sp. | reverse complement strand
ACGCGCACGCTGGCCGGCAACCGCCGCATTCAGATTCTGGTAGATTCCAACAATCTGGTGGCCGAAACCGACGACGGCGACAACGACGCGGTGACGACGCTCACCGTGGAGCCTTCGCCGCTGGCAAATCTGGTGGTGCGCGCCCAGGGCGTGGGGCTATATCCCGTGCGCCCCCGGCTGGACGATGTGATGACCGTCACGGTCACGGTTCACAACCAGGGCGCAGTCCCCGCGCAGGATGTAGAAGTGCAACTGCTCGATGTGAGCTATGGCGAACTCCAGCCGATTGGCGAAATCCAGACGATTGACCACATCGCGCCGGGCGGCGCGGCGTTGGTCGAGATGCACTACACCATTACCGGCGACGCAGGCGAACGGCAGTTGCGCGTGGTGGTGGATCCCAGCAATTTCATCGCCGAAACCGACATCACCGATAATCGGGCGACGGTCACTTTCGATGTCGCGCCGGGACATGCGCCCAACCTGGCAATCTCCGGCGCCAATCTGGGCTTCGAACCGCAGCAGCCGGTCGATGGCGAGCCGGTGACCATCACCGCCACCATTCTCAACAACGGCAGTGCCGACGCGCACGATGTGCTGGTGCAGTTTGTGGATGCCACCGACGGTGCAGCCGATCCCATCGGCGCGAAGATCACCATCGCCACCATTCCCGCGGGCAGCCGCGCCCTGGCCGAAATACAATATGACACCACCGGCAAGGCAGGCGAACGGCGCATCACCATTGTGATCGATCCTCACCAAACAGTGGCAGAATTGCACGAAGGCGACAACGAAGTCACTGTCGCCTTGCGCGTGGCCCGCACGCCCAGCCCCGATCTGGCAATCCGCGATACCAACATCGGCTTCAACCCGACCCATCCCCAACCCGACCAGGATGTGACTGTGACCGCAGTCATCCAGAATGTGGGGCAAGCCGACGCCGAAGGCGTGGAAGTCCAGTTTATGGATGTGACCGGCAACGGTGCTGTGCCCATCGGCGCAAGCCAGACCATCAGCGCGATTCCCGCGGGTGGGTCGGGCATTGTGGCTGTCACCTATCCCACCGCCAACCGCTTTGGCGACCGCACCATTCAGGTGCTAGTGGACCCCAACAACCGCATCCGCGAAAGCGCCATCGACAACAATCGGGCCTCGGCTACGCTGGAAATTCAGGCTGTGCAACTGTCCGATCTGGTCATGCGCACAACCGGCATCGGCTTTGCGCCCACCCCGGCAGATGTGGATGCCACCGTGGAAATCTACGCCACTATCCGCAATGAAGGTCAGATTACCGCCGCCGAAGTGCCCGTCCAGTTTATGGACGTGACCGACGGCGGCGCACGTCCCATCGGCGAAGTGCAGATCGTGCCGGCCATCGCGGCGGGTGGCAGCGCAGTCGCCCAGGTGAGCTATAACCTGCTGGGCATTCCCGGCGACCGGCGCATCCAGGTGACGGTCGATCCCAACCGCACACTGGTAGAAAGCAACACAGGCAACAATCAGGCGACGGTGACGCTGGAGCGCGTGACTGTGCCTTTGGCCGAACTTTCCATGTTGAGCCACAACATCGCCTTTACCAATCCCGCGCCGGTCGAAGGCGAAACCACCACCATCCAGGCCGTAGTGCTGAACACAGGCCAGGTCGAAGCCAACAATGTGGTCGTCCACTTTGTGGATATTACCGACAGCGACCGCCGCCAGATTGGCAGCCAGCAGACGATACCCAGCTTGCCGCCCGGCAGCAGCGCAACCGTCGCCGTGAGCTATGACACCACCGGGCGCAGCGGCGAGCGCAACATCGAAGTCGTGATCGATCCCAACAACCTGATCCCCGAAGGGCGCACCACAGATAACAGCGCTCGCGGCACCCTCACGGTGACGCCCCAGGCGCGGCCCGATCTGGTTATGACCGACACCAACATCAACTTCAATCCCTTGCAGCCCATCGACGGCGATGCCACAGCCGTGCGCGCGCTGGTGTTGAATCACGGCACAGTCGAGGCGCGCGATGTGATTGTCCAGTTCACCGATGTCACCGGCGCGCCCCAGCCCATCGGGTTGCCCCAATCGCTGCTGCGCATCCCTGCCGGGGGCGGCGCAACTGCCCAGGTCATGCTCGATACGGCAGATCTGCAAGGCCAACTCAGCATCCAGGTGACGGTCGATCCCAACAACCTGATCCCCGAAAGCGATCTGACCAACAACCAGGCGGACAAATCGCTTATGGTTGGTGCGCCACCACTGCCCGATCTGGTCGCCATGACCAGCAATATCACCTTTGAACCCCAGGACCCGCGCGATGGCGACCTGCTGACTATCCATCTGGGCGTAATCAACAGCGGCTCGGCCACTGCCAACGATGTGGTGGTGCGCGTGGAAGATGTGACCGGCGGCGAGTCGGAACTCATCGACCGCCAGCGGCTCATCGACGTGATCGCACCGGGCGAAACCGCACACACCCAAGTCCGCTATGATCTATCCGGCAAACAGGGCGACCGCAATATCCGTCTGATTGTAGATGCCAACGACGATGTACGCGAAGCCGACGAAAGCAACAACGTCGCCACAGTGACGCTGTCGGTTGCGCCGCCGCCCGCCGCCAATCTGGTCATGCAGAGCGGCAATATTCGCTTCACACCGGCCAATCCCATCGCGGGTGATGAAGTCAGCATCGCCGCCACAGTCCTCAACGAGGGCCAACTGGGCGCAAACCGGGTCGAAGTCAGCTTCGTAGATGTGACCAATGGCGGTTCCACACCTATCGGCGATGTGCAGATTATCGGCAGCATTCCGGTCGGCGGTTCGGGCCAGGCAACCGTGAACTATAGTACGCTGGGGCGCGCGGGCGAACGCACGATTCGCGTGGTGGTCGATCCCAATAGCCTGATTACCGAGACGGATGAAGGCGATAATGCAGCCGAAGCCGTGTTGACTGTGGGCGACGAAATCACCGAGCCTTCGCCCCTGCCCGATCTCAGCGTGGGCGGCGACAGTATCGTCTTTGACCCGGCCAATCCCCAGCCCGGCGATGCGGTAACGGTTAGCATCACCGTCGCCAATACCGGCGGCGCGGATGCCGCCAACGTGGTGGTACGAGTCAGCGATGCCACCGGCGACGACCCCGAACCTATCGGCGATGACCAGACCATCAGTGCGCTGGCTGCCGGCGCGACCAGTGTGGTCACAGTAGCCTATACCGCGCCCGATGAAGAAGGCGAACGCCAGATACAGGTGGCAGTCGACCCCGACAATGCCATTGAAGAGGGCAACGAAACCAACAACGAAGCGACCAGCACTCTGCCCGTGGGCGGTGAACCCGGTGATGAACCTGGCGACACGCCTGGCGACGAACCCGGCGATGAACCTGGCGACACACCCGGTGATGAACCCAGCGATGAACCGGAGGGCGAGCCGGGAGAGGGCAATGGCGACGAGGAGAACGACGAGGAGAACGGCGAAGAAGAGGGAGAGACTGGTGAAGAAACTTCGAGCCTGGCCCCGCCGGTGAACCTGCTCGTGCGCGCCGAAGACATTCGTATCCAGCCCCGTGCTGTGGACGGCGGCGACGTGCTCGAAGTCGCGGTGATTCTGCGCAATGGCGATCTACGCCCGGCGCAGGATGTGCGTGTGCAATTTGGCGAGGTGGTGAACGGTGAGGTACGTCCGCTGGGCACAGCCCAGGAGTTTGCATCGATTCCGGCAGGCGGTCAGCAGCAGGTCATGCTCCAATATGACCCGGCAGGACGGCCTGCGCCGTTTGCTCTGCAAGTCGCCATCAGCCCCGAACACTTCTCCCGCACCGTAGACAAGCTGGATCTCAGCGCAGGGGTCGCGGTGCAGGTGGTGCCGACGCGGAATACGGTTGCGGAATAGGCAAACATGCGTAGTTGGCGAGCATAGTTGAGTTGGTAAGCGCAGGTAATTTGTGGGGTAATGGGTAGGTAGTCCGTAAAGCGGGCCATACCCATTACCCTGCGCCCTTATATCGCTTTACCCATCCTCACCCACAGACTTTCTCCCTCACTACCGCGCCAACACCCCTTGTGTCTGCACCAGATAGCTGTGATAGGACGCTTCGCCCACGAAGTGCGCCTGAATCGCATAGGTAGTCGTCGCGTCGGGTTCCAGCTGGGAATCCGCCACCGTGCCCACAAAGACATTGACAATCGCCCCCTGCGCATCGTAAAACGCGGCGACGACGCGCAGATCGGCCACAGCCTGCCGATGATCATTGCACAATTCGCCCGTGATGTGGATTTGCCCACCTTCGATAGTGTATCTTGTCCTGCACCCGGTGAGCTGGCTTATCCTGCACGTCGCTGGGTCGTTGAGCGCACCTTCGCCTGGCTGAACAAACGCCGTGCGATTCGTATCCGTTGGACCAAGAAGGCGTGTAGTTGGTTAGCTTTACTTCAGTTCGCTTGCGCTCACATTCTGTTCGAAATGGCTATTTTCGGATAGATACTTAGTCAAAGAGGGTGATAATGAGGCTGACATAGTCGGTCAGGCTTGGCACATTTGCCATCGGAGTTCTCCTTTCTCGTTTCGCAACGATAGAAAAACTCCATCTGCCCGACTATGTCAAATCCCCATTATGCACACCCCTCACCTATGTGCTAAAATGATTTCATCATCGCCGCTACCAACGCTTCCTATTATGTTCAACTTGTATTCAACTTGGTAAGTTTTTGCCAGCAGAATAGAGTTAGAAAAAATCGTTATGTTCAGAGGCGGTCGGCTGTGGCGTATATGTCTTTGGTTGTTTGGTAAATGTTTTTATCGATCCCTTATCCTTAGGCTACCCCTCTTATATCTGCTCCTCTTTGTTGCAGCGTGCGGTGACCGTTCTAATTCTGTGGCAAAGCTTGAACCCCTCGCTACATTTGTACCTACGGAAGCCAACCGCCATATCGCTGTATTGGAAGTAGCCGAGCTCGAAAAGCAGGCTGCACAGGCGATTGCCCTGCAAGATGAGCAGGTGATCGCCTTCGCCCACACGGTGGATTCTCAAGATGACAACGCCATGCCCCTTCGCACACAAGTCTTTGGGATTTGGCCGGTGCTGCCGGGCGATGTCACCGAACAGACTGCGGACTGTCGGACTGAGGGGCGTTGTTACCGTGTGGAACTGTACAATTTTGCCTACAATCAGAGCCTCGTGGTTTGGGTGAACCTAGAAATCCAATCGGTGATCTATACGGCGGGCCTACCGGACACTTCTCCAGAATTGCCTCCTGCCCTAACTGAACGGGCAGTGGAGATCGCGCTGGCCGCGCCCGAAGTGACTGCAGAACTGGGATTTACGCCTGACGCTGGCAAAGCCGTGATGGCAAATATCAAAACGGCACTCAACAATACAACCTGCGAGCGTTCACGCCACTTGTGTGTAGCTCCCACCTTTATTGTCGGCCAAGCCGCGCTGTGGGCAATTGTGGACTTAACAGACGAGCGGTTAGTGGGTGTGCGCTGGACCGATGTGGGTGGCGTAGGCACCACAATGGTTACCCAACAAACTCTTGAGTACGAGACAGTCTTTGAACACTATTGCCAACAAACCACCCATTGGGTGCAGGATAGCTGGTCGATGGACTATGTACTCACCAGTTCGGATGGGCTGCTTTTGACGGCGGTACGCTTCGAGGATGCGCCTGTGCTGGAAAGTATAAAACTGGTGGATTGGCATGTGAGCTATTCCGGCACCGATGGCTTTGGCTACAACGATGCCGTGGGATGCCCGATTTTTAGCCAAGCTGCGGTAGGAGCCTACGCTGCACCCTATGTGGAAACCATTACTTCCGCAGATGGTGAGGTCGCGGGCTTTGCGCTGATCCAAGACTATGCACACCCCAATTGGCCAATGCCATGCAACTACCGCTATCAACAACGTTACGAGTTCTATCGCGACGGGCGTTTCCGTGTGGCTGCCGCCAATTTGGGGCGTGGTTGTGGCAATCACGGAATCTATCGTCCCGTTTTCCGCATTCACTTAGCGGCTCCTGCAGACGGTTATACCTTTGAAGAATGGGACGGAACCGCTTGGCAAACATGGGAAGATGAGGGCTGGCAGTTGCAAGAGCAAGAGACCCCCTATACACCAGAAGGCTTTCAGTATCGCATCATGGATGGGCAGGGGCGAGGTTATGGGTTGATCCCTGGAACCGGGCAATTTGGTGATGGCGGGCGCGGTGATCATGCGTATGTCTACGTCACCCGCTATACACAAGGGGAAGGCGATATGAATCTCGTTACGATTGGCCCATGTTGCAACACCGATCACCTCCAAGGCCCCGAAAAATTCATCAATGAACCGCCAGAGCCGATTCGTGGCGAAAATATCGTGTTGTGGTATGTCGCCCAAATGGAAAACGATAGCGTACCCGGCAGCGAGTATTGTTGGGCCGATGTGGTGGTGGAAGAGGGGGTTTTTGTACCACGGGTATGGCCGTGTATGGCAGGGCCTCTCTTTGTACCCAGCCAAGGAGACTCGCCATGAGTGAGCTGTTTTCCGAAAAGTGTACCTGTCGGAGTGAGACTATAGTCTCAGGGCATGTTGCTTCTTCTATCTCTTTTGGTTCAGCGGTGTAATATACGACATATGTTGTACTATCTGTTTGTATTACATAGAAGTTACGCAGTTGCCAGTAATGAATTAGAGTAAAGGCATGAACGCAGCCAGATGTAATGCCCAAAACTACATTGATTTTCTGAT
>JBBDIO010000074.1:0-6739 GCA_040880365.1 Litorilinea sp. | reverse complement strand
CATCGAGGAGGATGGTGCGGGGAATTTCGCCGATTGTGCCGATCTGCCAACCGCTGGCGACGGCGAGGAGGGTGGCAACGATGATGCCCGCCAACGAGCTGGGCATCACACGCGCCCAGCGCACGGGCCACAGCAGCATGAGCAGGATGACCACGCCGCCCAACGCCACACTCGGCCAGTTGGGTGTCCACCCACCCTGGAGATAGAGCCAGAGTGTTTGGGCCGCGGTTTCGGATTCGCCCAGATGCACACCGAAAAAATTGTCCATCTGGCCCACAAATATAATCACGGCGATGCCCGACGTGAAGCCGGAGATAACCGGCGCGGGGATATAGGCGATGAAACGCCCCAGGCGCAGCAGGCCCACGGCCAGAATCATGACGCCTGCCATCAGGCCGGTGAGCCAGACGCCTTCCAGGCCATAGCGCGCGCTGATAACGATGAGAACTGCGCTCATTGCGCCGGTAGGGCCAGATAGCTGGTAGGGCGCGCCCGAAAGCGCACCGATGACGATGCCGCTGATGATGGCGGTTACCAGCCCGGCGGCGGCGGTCGCGCCCGAAGCGACGCCAAAGGCCAGCGCCAGAGGCAGCGCCACTGCGGCGACGGTGAGGCCCGCCAGCAGGTCCTGGCGAAATTTGGCCGTGGTATAGTTACTGAACTCGCGACGATATAGTTGAAACAGGGTCAGGCTTGGCATGTCGCCTTCTTCCGCGTTTTTTGACAGGCGCATTGTTACATGCGCAAATTGACAGGGGTGGGTTGTCGCAGGTGGCAGAAGCGCAACGGCAGCCCAAAGTCCGGTTGACTCCGTTTAGTCTACACGGGGTAGTGGTGAGTTTGTCAATTCTGCACGCGGCTATGGAAGCATTCTTACCAAACTTGGCGGCATAGTGCACGATTAGGTCACGGATACTGCAAGATGCTGTCTTGATGTATGAAGTAGAAGATCCAAATCGCAGAGTTTAGAGGCATCTGGGGCATATGTAACGGGTATTGCATTCAAAAGGGGGTGAAAATAGGTGGGGAAGATTACACGTTTGCAGCTTCAAAAGAAGAATCAGGAGCGCGTGAATGTGTTCATCGATGATGAATATGCATTCGCGGTTGCGCTGGAGCGTGCGCAAAGTCTGGCAAAGGGGCAGGAGCTTTCGCCCCAGGAAACGGCCAAACTCAAGGCCGAAGGGGATGCCGATTTAGCCTATCAGCGCAGCCTGCGCTATCTGGCGCGCCGCCCGCGCAGCCGCAAGGAAATGGAAGATTATCTCACCCGCCATAAACATGACGAAGACACCGTGGCGGCAACCGTTCGGCGACTGGAAGAACGGCGCTATGTGGATGACGATGCCTTTGCTGCATTTTGGGTGGAGCAGCGCAATCGGTTTCGCCCGCGCGGGTTACAGGCGTTGCGCCACGAGTTGCGTCAAAAAGGTGTGGCGCGCGATGTGATTGAACAGGCGCTGGAAGCGCAGGACGACGCCGGGGCCGCGTGGGCTGCCCTGCATCCCCGGTTGGCGCGTGGCTTTGGTGACGAGCAGCGGGCGTTTTTTCAGAAAGCCATGGCCTATCTGGCGCGGCGCGGGTTTGCCTATGGGGTGGCGCGTCAGGCCGTGGAGCGGGGCTGGGCGATCCAATCGGGTGAGGGCGAAGAAGATCTGGACTACGATGGTGAGGATGACGAGGTTGAGGATGAGGGCGAGTCGTTTACCGATGAGCTGTGAAGCGTTGGGTAATGAGCAAACCTGATGTCCTCCGTTGGTGAGTGTACACCCTGTACTAGGCGGTGGGGTGCTAGGCGGTGGGGTGCGCATCGGAATCAAAATCCGGCCCGCGATTGGGTTCGTCATTGGGGTCCGGGGTTTCGATCAATGCCTGTCCATTGGTGAGCGCGGTCAGCGCCGCCGAAAAGGGATCTATCTGGCTGGTAGGGAGTTGCAGCGTATACGTCACATCGACGGCATAATCTTCTGCGAGCACTTCCACTTCGTAGTCGGGGAGCAGGCGTTTCAGGGGCGTCACCGCGGCATAGTCGACCATGATGACCAGTTGCGTGGTGGGCACGCGGTCGCGCTGGGGCAACGCGGCCAGCGCCAGTTGCACACCACCACTATAGGCTTTGACCAGCCCACCCTTACCCAACAAAGTGCCCCCGAAATAGCGGGTGACCACGGCACAGATATCACCGATACCCGAATGGAGCAGAACGGTCAACATGGGTTTCCCCGCGGTACCGTGGGGTTCGCCCGCATCGCTCATACCGATTTGTGCTGTGGAGCCGGGCGGACCAATCACATAGGCCCAGCAATTGTGGCTGGCGTCGCCGAATTCGGCGTTCATCGCCGCCATGAACGCGCGGGCATCTTCGACCGTGGGCGTAAACGCGACGGTGGTGACGAAGCGGCTGCGGTTGATCTCCTCTTCGACGCGATGCTGCTCTGCCGGAACCGGATAGCGGTCGTCGGCAGGCTGCGCATGACTGGTCTCAGGGTTATTGGTCTCCACAAGCAGACCCATGGCATAGGTGATCAGGCTGACGGCGGACGCTAGCTCCAGCGATCTTCATCATCATCCAGATCCCACTCCCATTCGTCGTCGTCATCGCTCAATTCGTCTTCGTCCCCCTCGTCCCCCTCGTCCTCCTCCCAGTCATCATCCAGTTCTTCGTCTAATTCATCTTCGTCTTCTTCCAGGGCGGGGACGACATCGACCAGATCGTCTTCCAACTCCGCAGGCGCGCGCTGTTTGCGCGCGGTCTTGCCAGATGTGCGCGCCGTCAAGGGTACGGGTGTGTCGTCGTCGTCCTCCAGGCCCACAACCAGATCGTCATCCAGCAGGTCGACTTCATCATCGAGCAGCGGGGCGAGTTCCTGATCTTCTTCCTCGTCGGCCCAATCGACTTCTAGTGGATCTACTGCGACGACTTCGAACTCTGCACTGCAATACATGCAGCTAATTTTCTGACCCAATGTGACGGCGTCATTAATTGCCAGGTCTTCATCACATTCCAAACAGTGAAACGTTATCATGGTGGGCGGCCTTTGGTTCCTAGGTCCTGGGGACGTGGATAAGCGAAACGGGTCGGCTCGAACAACCGGGATGGCGACGCATTGCCGACGAACGCGCCCCGCCCTGGCACGGGGGCCGCCGACGACTGCCGGGCGCGGGCCGCGGACCGTTGAGGCTGTGAGCAACTCCGTTGCAGGTATATGTATTGTACATGGGTCCATTATAAAATCGGCGCGGGATTTCTCGAAAATGGCGGGGCTGATGCGAATGCGCATACCGCAAGCGGGGCCATGCAAGCGGGAGCCATTGGGAAACCGCGCGCGATGCCATAAGCGTGACACGCGGTCCCCCTGGTAGATGCCCTCCTGTGCGCGTTATGCGGTGTGCAGGGTCTGGCGGCTGCGATATTCGCGATAGAGCGCAATACCCAGCGTGAGCACGGTGAGGGGAACCGCGAAGTAGATGAGCATCTGGCGGAAGAGCACCAGACTATCGCTCTGTGCGCCTTGCAAAATCAGATAGGCAATATAGGCGACATAGTAGCCCAGGAACACCAGCCCTTCCCAGCGGTCAATGCGATAGCCTGTGAAGAAAATGGGCAGACAGGCAATTGCCACAACGGTCATCACGGGCAGATCAAAGGCGAGCGCACTGGCGGGGATGGGAATGCCGCCCGGCGCAACGATTCCGGTCAGCCCCAGCACCGCCAGGAGATTAAAGAGATTGCTGCCTACCACATTGCCCACGGCGATATCGCGTTCACCGCGAATTGCGGCAATCACCGAGGTGGCGACTTCGGGCAGGGATGTGCCAACTGCCACAATGGTGAGTCCGATAATCAGCTCGCTGATGCCCAGCGCGGCGGCAAATGTGACGGCGGCATCGACCAGCCAGCGCGCGCCGATCACCAGCATGACCAGCCCTAGCGCCACCAGCCCTAGATTTTTGAGGAGGGCGGTGGGTGGCGGCGTGCTGGCGGCAGGCGCAGGGGCACCGGCAGCCTGGGTCGCCAGATCGGTCGCCGCCTGGGCATCGCGCTGGGAGGATGTCTGGCGCCGACTTTGGCGAATCAGCAGCGTGGTATAGGTGACCACACCGCCAAACAGGATTGCGCCTTCGAGGCGTCCAATCAGGCCGTTGGACGCAAAGAACATGACTAGCAGACTGATGCCGATGAGCAGGGGCACATCCAGGCGCACCAGTTGGGCATTGACCACCAGGGGGGTGATGAGCGCCGAAATACCCAGAATTAACAGCACGTTGCAGATGTTGCTGCCCACCACATTGCCCAGAGCAATTGCCGCCTGGTTGTTTAACGCCGATTGTACACTGACCGCGAGTTCGGGTGCGCTGGTTCCAAATGCGACCACGGTCAGGCCCACGACCAGGGGCGAAATGCCCACGGCAAAGGCCAGGCGCGAGGCCCCGCGCACCAGCACTTCGGCACCCGCAATCAGAAGAAGAAGCCCGCCAACAAAATACAGAATGGAAACGAGGGTCATGGGTGTCCTTTGCGTGCTCGGTGCATGCTCGGTGCATGTGTGTGAAAAAAATAAAGGGCAGACGATGTGCGCGGCCGCGCGCGCAGAATGAAGCGAACTCCACGCGCGGCGTTGCACGATTCATTTTCGATTTTACACAATTCGCCGTAAACTACGCTATATTCACAGTGCCAATTCACTGTACACAGCGTGAATGCAATTTGTGGATGCAATATACGCATGTAATGTGCAAGAGAAGCCGCATCCGCGGATGCGCCGTTTTTGCATCTGCGTTGACATATGTGGCGCAGCGCGCTAAAATTCTTGACATGACGCCTTCTGGACGAGACAACTCAGTGCAATCATCTTCTGGTTCGACTCTAATCGGATATATAACCGGCCCCAAAGCCGGTCAACCGCTGGGTGTGCGCGTGATCGAGCCGCCGCCGGGCACTCGCCAATTTCAGCGGGGAAACCTGTATGTGATTGTGGAGTTGTTCGGAAATACCCCCCAACACGAAGCGTTGGCGAATCGTATGTTGGGCGTATTGCAGCGCGCCTATTACACCGCCAAAGGCAGCCAGGCGGAGGTGATGGCGACCGGCATTGATGCGGCGCATAAATTGTTGCAGGAACACAACCACGAGGAGCGCGAAGGCCCGATTGCCGCGGGCATGTTGTGCGCCGCCTTGCTGAATGGACGCCTGTTGATTGCGACTTCGGGTTCGGCATTTGCCCTGGTGAGCACGGGCAATCGGGTCCACATGTTCCCGTCGGAAGTGCAGGATGATGGGGCGATGGAGGCCGTGCCGGAACGGATTGAGGTTTTTCGCCAGGATGTAGGGCCAGAAGATGTGATTTTTCTGGGCGGGGGTAGTTGGCTCAGTTCGGTTGAGATTCCCACCCTGGCGGGCATTGTGGCCTATACATCGGAGGATACATGCGCCGACGCTGCGGATGAACTGTATGATCGCAGCGGTGCGCACCAATTCCCCGGTCTGCTGATTGTGATGGGCGGTGAAAGACCCGACCCTAATTCCGGCCCCACTCCCGGAGGCCCTGGGGGGACACCCGCGGGCGGCTCGAATTCGGGCGGCGGTGGGCATGGTGGCACGAGGCCGAGCGGTGCTGGCGGATCAGGTGGTGGCGGATCCGGTGCTGGCGGATCCGCAGGCGGTGGTGGCTCGGTGTTGCGCCCCAAGCGTCCACGCGCGGGGGGCCTGCCCACGGCGCTCGGCGCCATCCCTGCAGGTGGTGCGGGCAAATCTGGCGTGCGCAGTGCCGACCTGGGACGCGTAGCCGCGACTTCGCCCGGACCGGAGCCACCGCCGGGTGCGCAAATGTGGTCGGGAACGGCAACCGCGTCTGCATCAGAATCTAATGCAGAATTCGACGCCGACCTGTTCACCACAGCAAGCCCAGCCGTAGCGCATGATGCTAACGAAACTGGCGTGACACCGATTGAAGAAGCCGGCCTGGATCAACCAGGTAAACCATCCGGGTGGCAAGCTTCTCTTGCATCGTGGTCGCGCCAGTTTTCTGTTGGCGCGGCAGGCAGTCTCGCCGCGACGCGGCAATTTTTTGGGCGCATGTTGCCCGATACGACTGGCACACGCGATCCATCCCTTGATCCCGATTTGGATTTTGACACCGATACAACCACCGATCCGGATTCGGATGAAGCCTACCCGTGGGGGGATGGCGATACGCAGACGCGTGGGCACGCCGCAAGCGGGGCTGGGCAGAATGACGGGGGCTTTGTTGCGGCGGAAGATTCCGCGCACGGCTTTGCGCCCGATATGAACACGGCACAGCGCGACGCGGTCGCCACCGCATTTCCCGATGCAGGATATTCCGATGCCCGGCATACTGATGCGGGTGATGGCGCGACCCCTGAGAGCGATGGGGACATTGGCCAGATCCACGAGGGCGAAGACGCCGAGGCGCGGCCCCAGGAAGCGCCGCCGCCACTGCCCGCGCTGGAGCCATTTGCCCCGCCCGAACCGGCGCGCGGCGCACGGGCGCGTCTCTTTATTCTCTTGGCGGTCATGGTGGTTGTGCTTGCCCCAGCGGTCGTGGGCGGCATCTACCTGAGCGAGGCGCCCAGCCGGATGATGGAAGCAGAGGAACTGACTGCGGGCGCCGCCAGTTTGCTGGAGAATGCCCAGGCCGCGCTGGACCTGGATGATCGGGTGGAGGGGCGTCGGCAGTTGACCGAAGCGCAGAGCCTCTTGAACCAGGCTGTCGAGATG
>JBBDIO010000073.1:0-6845 GCA_040880365.1 Litorilinea sp. | reverse complement strand
TTCTCCCCAGCGCATCATCATGGGCGGGGGTGTCATGAAACAAAGCCATCTGTTTCCCAAAATCCGCGAAAAGGTATACACCCTCCTCAATGGGTATATCCAGCAACCGCAAATATTGGAGCAGCCCACAGACTTTATTGTGCCGCCCCAATTGGGGCAACGCGCCGGCGTATTGGGGGCTATCGCTCTGGCCCAGGATGCCGCCCAGAATGCCGTCCCCGCCAACCCGGATACGCGCGCGCGATGAGTATCCCAGCCGTCTTCGACCCTGGCGAACATCCGCACCGCCGTCGCAATCTGCTGACCGGCGAATGGGTGCTGGTTTCTCCCCACCGCACCAAACGCCCGTGGCAGGGGCAAGTAGAGACGGCGACGCGCACCAGTCGCCCGGCCCACGACCCCACCTGCTATCTCTGCCCCGGCAATCTGCGCGCAGGCGGCCAACAAAATCCCGACTACACCACCACCTACGTTTTTGATAATGACTTTGCCGCGCTGCTGCCCGATTCGCCCCAGGGAACGTTCAGCGACCACCCCCTGTTGCAGGTAGAAGCCGAAACCGGCATTTGCCGCGTCATCTGTTTCAGCCCGCGCCACGACCTGACTCTGCCCGAAATGCCGGCAGATGCAATTGCCGCGGTGGTGGATGTATGGTGTGCGCAGACTGCCGACCTCGCCGCCCGGCCTCACATTCACTATGTGCAATTATTTGAAAACAAGGGCGCGGTCATGGGCAGTTCCAATCCCCATCCCCACGGGCAACTTTGGGCAACCGGCTCTATCCCCGTAGAGCCAGCCAAAGAAGACGCGCGTCAACGCACCTACTACCAGGAACATGGCTCGCCCTTGCTTCTGGACTATCTCGACGCCGAGCTTGCCGCGGGTGCGCGCATTGTTCTGGAAGAAGATGATTGGGTTGCGCTGGTGCCATTCTGGGCAGTATGGCCCTTCGAGACGCTCGTCTTGTCCCGCCGCCATGTGACCCATCTGCCCGACCTCCACGTCCGCGAACAGCGCGGGCTAGCGCGCCTGCTCAAACGGCTGCTCACGCGCTACGACAACCTCTTTGCCACCAGCTTTCCCTACTCTATGGGCTGGCACGGACGTCCTGTGGACACCTTACCTGTAACCCCGCCCGCAGCAGGCAACAACCCAGGCAATAACCCAGACACCAACTACGCCCATTGGCAGCTCCACGCGCACTTCTATCCGCCGCTTCTGCGATCCGCCACGGTGAAAAAGTTTATGGTAGGGTTTGAAATGCTCGCCATGCCCCAGCGCGATATCACGGCAGAGCAAGCCGCGGCGCGCCTGCGCGCCCAAAGCGATACGCACTATGAGCAAGCATAAGTTGTGGTACGCGGGAATGTAACAGAGATTCTACAGGGTGGGTACAACAGAGTTTAACAAATGCCGGGAGATGGCTCTCCCGGCGTCGTCATTTGAAGTGACAGCTTAATTGACCTGGCGGAACTCGTCGTCCTGCACCTGATAGATCCAGATCTGTGGCGACGTGAGATCACCGTTGTCTTCAAAGCTTAGATTGTTTAACAACGTCGAAACCACTGAATTGCGCAGGGCAGCGGCAATGCGATCCCGATCCATATCATCCGCCTGGCGCACGCCTTCGGCCAGCACCTGCATCGCCACATAGCCGTTCACCGAATAGGTATCGGGATTGCGATACTCTACCGCCTGATAAGCCTCGAACCAGGGCGCATTGTCCAGGCTGCGCGGGCTGGGCGCAAACGCGCTCACATACATGCCCTCAGCCGTCCCCGCGGCTTCGTCGATGGTCGCGGCCAAAAATGCGCCGTCGCTGGCAAGCGTGGGCAAATCCAGGCCCGCTTCGACCAATGCCAGCCGCAGATAGGGCGCTTCGATCTCATAGCCCGCATAGAAAATGGCCTGGGCATTCGCCGTGCGAATCCGCTCGACTTCGGTGTCATAGACACTCTGCCCCTCTTCCACCTCCAGCTTGACCGCAGTCACACCGCCCCGGCCTTCCAGCTCGCGCACAAATGCAGCTGCCAGCCCGCGGCCATATTCAGTGTTGTTGTGTACCACAGCCACCCGCTGCACATTCAGGTCTCCCGTCATAAAAGCGGCGGTCACCGCGGCCTGCACGTTGTCATTGGCATTGATACGAAAGAAATTTGAATAGCCGCGCTGCGTCAGACTTTCCTCCGAAGCGGTAGGCGTAATCACCAGCAGCGACATATCCTTATACAATTCCATCGCCGCCAGCGTCTGCCCGCTGTTCAGATGCCCAATCACACCCAACACCTGCTCGCCCTGCGCCTGGGCCTCGCGAATGACATCCACATTCGCCACGGCCACATCGCTGTCCGATTCATCATCCAGCGGCCGCACCACCACTTCATAGCCCAACAGCCCACCGGCCTGGTTGATCTCGGCGGCGGCCAAACGCACACCGCCCAGCACAGTTTGCCCGCCGTTGGCCTGGAAGCCGCTCAGGGGCACCGCCACATAGACCACGGCTTCGCCCTCGGTCGGTTCCCCGGTCCCCCGGTTGCACGCGCCCAGCAGCAGCGTCAATCCCGTCAGTGCAATAAAGGTGAATAAAAATCGAAAGTGTTTTTTCATCATAAGTTGCGATGTTTAATCCAGTGATAACGGTGCTTGGCGCACAACAGAGGCCCGCCCGCATAATTTTAACCAGACAAGCCCACGTACGCCGTTGCCCAGATAGCGTGGCATTGTTTTCCACCAAACTACAGACTTAATTGAGACCCTTGGTGTTGAAGTTGTACACGTCGTTGATGCTTTTGACCAGGTCGTTGAGTCGATTAACCTGTTCACGAATGTCCGATTGCAAACGCTCGGCGCGTCCACTGCCAATGCTTTGGGCGTCGATTAGCTGGATTTGGCTGTAGATCGTCCCCAGCGCGGTCAGACTTTGATCCAGTTGCAGCGCGGCCTGTTTCATGCGTGCATCCAGCTCGCGCAGCGATTGCCAGTGTTTGCGCTTGCTTTCCAGCACGCTGTCGAGCTGGGCCTGCACCGTGGCATTGCCTTCGACCCGGCGCTGTGCCATCAATCGATCCACCTCTTTGGGCACAGCCTCGCGTTCGCGTGCCAGCAAATCGTCGGACCGATGCGCGTCCAGGCGCAGGGCCAGCTGATAGATATTGCTCAACCAATCGGTAATCTGGCTGGCAGCATCCTCAATGCGGTCGCGGATCACGCCGTCGTCGCGCTGGGGAACCAGCATCTCAATCCGCGTCTCATATTCCAGAGCGGCTTCCATCTTGTTGCGCAGCTCGGCATCGCGAATGCGCCGCGGGTCAAACTGCTCTTGAAAAAGCTGGTGCAAAATGCGCGCATTGGCCTGGGCATCGGTCAGGCTGGAAAACACCAGCGCCGCCAGACCAATCAGCCCCAGCAAGGGCCAGCCAAAACGCGGCCACCACACGAACGGACGCGGCAACAGAAAAGTCAGCACCAGCGTAATCGCCAGAATCAATGCACTTTCCCACCGAAAAATGGCATATTGCAGCAGGACGCTTTGGGCTTGCTTTTGCAGTTCCGTGCGAATTGTCGTCATGATCTCCGGTAAATTTCTACGGCCGCGAATCGTTGAGACTGGACAAATTTTAGCCCTGGATGAGCCATTGCTTGCCGACCCCTATACGTTCGCCAGAAGTACTGCTAGAAGTAGGTTGAGATAATCCGGTAGAGTTCTTCGATATTGGCTTCATCGGTAAAGCGATATTGCCCGCCACCAATGCGCGCCATCTCCTCCAGCATCCCTGCATCCACATCACTGCCAAAGCCAATCGTAAAAATAATCACAGGGTTGGTCAGATTGTCGCCGATCAGCCGTTCCAAATCGCGCAGGCCATAATAGCTGCTGTTTTCCACACCATCGGTCATCAACACCACCGCATTGATGGCCTCGCCGTCGTTCATGGCTTGCAGATCTTCCACCGCCAGATACGCGGCATCAATGAGCGCAGTGCCGCCATAGGGTTCCATCTGATCGACCACGCCCAGCGTATCCTGCCGGTTGGCGTCATCCATCACGCGCAGTGGCGTAAAACTCTTCACCCCGCCCGCAAATTCCACCACCCCGATCTGGTCGCGGTCGCCCAGCACCTGAGCCACATAGGCGGTCAATGCCTCGCGCATCCGCGTCATTTTCTCGCCCGACATACTGCCGCTGGTATCCACCACCAGATAAACATTTGTGCGCCGTTTGGTGAAATACCAGGCGTTGCGCACCACATCAATCACCGCCGCGCCCGGCATCTGGAGCGTAGTCTGCGGTTGGCGCCAGTCTACCGCTGTGGTATCGGCAAACGGGCTGCCGGGGGCATCCAGGGCAATCTGCATATCTGCCGGACGATAGCCGCTGCTCAGCAAATGCTGTTGCGACTCGTTTGCCAGCAGAAACTCGGTAAAGGCCGCAAAGGTCAGCCGCTGATTGTCGGTCACGGCGATTTCATCGCTGGGGGCCTGGCCTGCGCCCAACTCCAGCAACGCAATGGGATGATCAGTCCACAGCGTGCCTTCCGCAGGATAGATAGCCACCAGACGTTCACCCGACTGATTGCGATTCCAGTCGATCACCACCCGTTCCTGGGCGACAAACGCATCGAGAAAGGCGCGTCCCTCTGCGGCCAGCCGTTCGAGGATCACTTCTTCGCCTTCGCCATAGAAGCGAATCGTTGCCTCGACATCCTGCACATAGGCCAGCGTATCGGCGGCGGTGGCGGCTTCTTCGGTCAGACCACGCGTCAACCCGGCCCCCGCATAAAATTCGGCCAGCGTTGCCAACAGGCCACTGGCCGTGTTGGTGCCCGCGTGGTTCCACTTAAACTCTGCGTCGTCTACAGCTTTGGCCTGGATCACTTCCCAGCCCACCGGCGCATCGGGCCAGCCCAGATCGCGCGCCACACTTTCCCACGCCGCAATCACAATCGGGCTGACGGCAAAGCGGGTCGGGTTGCTAATCCGGCTCTGCCCAATGGGGATAGGCGATTCACTCGGAGCAAGCCCAGTCGCCCACTCCTGTTCCAGCTCCTCCAGCCACAGGCTGCTATCGGGCGCAATGGCCTGGAAGGATGGACTGCCCAGCGCGGCCTCGACCATCAGGTCGGGCGCCAATGTCACCGTTGCCACCGACATGCGCTTGCCGTCGGGCGTCCGCATATCCTGGCTATTAAAGCGATTGGCAATCTCCTGCAACACAGGCGCCATCACCGGCGAAACCGCAACCGTGAGATCTGCGCTATCGGCGTTCCACGGCGCAAAGACTACCTCTGCGTCTTCCGCATCCTGTCCGCTAAAGATCGAGCCAAAAACCCAACCAAAGGTGCTGGTCACTGCCGAACCACAGACCACCACCATGAACAGAATGGCGGCAATTCCGGCGATAATGCCTGTGCGCCGGCGGCGTTTGCTGATACGAGACTTGGTTTGCGTATTGCGCGTCATGAAGGGAACCTCATTGCGCCACGTTCAATTCAAACCAGCGCAGCAACGCCAACAGCACATCGCGGTCGGGGCTGCGCATGGCCGTCGTGCGCGGCACAACCGGCTGCACGCCCTGGTCGTTCCACTGCACAAAGAGGCTATCTTCTGCGGCATCCACCGGAATATTGGCAGCAGCCGGGCGCAACCCATATTCCAGCGCGGCAATCTGCTGTGCATCGGTCAGCAGGAATCGCTGAAATTCCAGCGCGGCGTTTTTCTGCAAGGCGGTGGTTTCGGGGCCAACCCACACCGTGAAGGGAAAATCGAACCAGCTCACATAGGTGGGATAGAAAATGCGCAACGGGTCTTCCCAACGGGTCAGAATCCCCTGCATATTCTGGAGCAGGTCGCTTTCCAACAGTTGCCCGCCATCGCCCACGCTATAGCCAAACAGGGCGAAATCTTCCGATGTATAGGCGCTGGCGCTGCTGAAATCGGTCACCGCGCCCATCAATTCGGCCAACCACTGTTGAAATTCGGGATCGGTCACATCGGCGACGCTGATATCGGTGCGCCCATAATATTCACCGGCAATGGCAACCATCGCCGCCAGCCCGCCCACATTTTTGCTGGGGTTGGGCACCACCAGCTTAAAGAAACCCCACGCCGCATCGCCGCCCAATTCGGGCCACCCGCCGGGCGCGGTCGCCGCAGCATGAATGGCCTCCCAATCGATCTCGCCAAATTCGGCTTCCAGCACATCGGCGCGCGATTCGTAGATGCCCCAGGTAAAGAGACTAATCGCGATGGGGCGTGCCCGATATTCACCATCGGTCAAAAACACATCGCGCCCCAGCCGCTCCTTATACGAAGCATTCGCCAACTCTACCAGATAGCGGCTATCGGGAATCCAGGCGGTGGGAAAATTCTCCAGCGCGGCCTGCTCGCTTTCCGCAAGGTCGGCAGGCGACACACCCGCGGGCAGTGCGTTATATTCGTTGCGATCCCAGCGTCCCAAAGCCGTCAACCCATCAATCGCGACGGTCTCCACCTGAATGGGTACGCCGTCTATCGTGCGATCTTCGGCATTGAATGCCTGGGCCGCGCTGCGTACCCACGGCTCGATGGGCAGCGCGGTGAGAATGCGAATCGTGACCGTGGGCGGACGTTGCACCGTGAACGCGCCGTCGCCCACATTCCCGCTGCCCGGCGTGCGCAAAAAGATCGACGCCACCACCACCACGACCGCGATTGATATTATTGCAATAAAAATAATGCGTGTACGGTTCATGCTTTTATCATCTTGTTAACCGTGCAAGAGGTATCAACAAACCGGGCCGAGAGGAATACGTCGTTCCATCCCGGCCTGGTTCATCACATATGACAGGGCCAGACTGTATACCGGC
>JBBDIO010000072.1:0-6891 GCA_040880365.1 Litorilinea sp. | reverse complement strand
CCCGCTCCTCACCTCTCTTACAGACGCGCATCACACAGTGGCATCACACAGTGGCATCACAGGTGCACCATACGCAAAAATGCAACGTTGCACGGGCGTCATGGCTTGCGCCAGAACATCCACAATCCCACCACCGAAAAGCCAATCATCCCCACCACGCCCACGGGCAACGGCCCCAGCAGCGGGTTCGGCTCGCCGATGACCAGCAGCGCGCCCAGCGCGGCAATGCCGTTGATGGCAGCATGTCCAATCACGGCGGGCCACACGCTGCGACCACGCAGGGTCAGCCAGCCCAGAATTGTGCCCGCACAGAATGAAAACCACACGAATAGCAGCATCCCCGCCCAGGGTGCGCCGGGATATTCCAGCCCATAGTTATGGCCCATGGCAAGAATCGGCCAATGCCAGACACCCCAGATCAGCCCCATCCACAGCGCAGCCCGACGCCAACCCAGCGGCATGAGCTTTTGTAGCAGATAACCGCGCCAGCCAAATTCCTCGCCGAAGGTGGCAGGTCCGTTAAGCAGCGGCGCGAGCAGAATCCCCTGCAGCGCACCGACCAGAATCATAGCCTGCGGACTCATCGCAGGTGGCGCGGCGTCGGGTCCCGCAGCCTCAATCATGGCTTGCAACCCCGTGAACTCGGCATCGAAATAGTGGGGGAACAGGGCAAAAAAGACCGCGCCGCCCACGATGGTCAGGATCCCCGGCAACACCCAGGCAATCGCCCAATAGGGCCAGCCCGCGCGAAAATTCCAGGCAATCCACAGATCGTCCCACGGCTCGCGCGTCACCAGGCGCGTTAACAGATTGGCAAACGTGGGCGCACCCATATAGACCACAGCAATCAGAATCAACACCGTGGGCAGCCCCCACAACATATCCTCAGACGAACGGTCCACCAGACCGCCCGTCCAGTAGATATAGGCGGCGACGGCCCACGCAATACCGAATGCAAAAAGCAGGAAAATGGCAATCCGGCGGCGATCCAACGGTTGCGGCCATCCAGATTGTACCGCGGCCATTCCGGGAGATCGTTGGGCATTGTGCCGCCCTCCTTTACCCCTCAGATCGGCATGCGCCTCCTCCGCGGCAACAACCGGAGCAGCTGATTGTGCGCTTTCTGTTTTACGTTTCTGTTGGCGCGCGCGCCGCCGGTCTCTATTTGCCATGCCAGATTTCTCACTTCCACTTTCACTGTCGGGTCACTGTCGCAGCCACTAATCCCGCAAGCGGCAGCCTATTGAGAGTTCTTGTCGAACGTAACAAAGAACTCCGCGACCTGATCGGTAATCACATCCAACAGCGCGCGGCCTTCATCTGCCGAAGCCAGGGCCGGATTGTCTGAATGTCCGTCGCTCACAGCCCAGGTGCCATGCGTCTGCACCATACCGCCCACCAATCGCCCAAAGATCCCGCCCGATTTGGCACTGGCATCTTCAACCTTGGCGAGCGCATCCGCATCCACCAGATCCGGGCGCAGCGCCATGACCATCGACGTTTCAAAACGTCCGGCGTGCCCAGGGATCAGCGCGCCTTCCATGATACCCTTCTCCACAATCGTGGGTCGCGCAATCTCCCAATAAGGCGCGGTGGCGACTGTGACTGGATTATCCAGGCGGTTTACAAAATCCAGCGCAACCACCGCATTAGAATCGGTGTTGCCACCATGCCCGTTCAGGATAATCAGCTTGCGGAATCCGCTCAGCATTAGACCTTCCAGCACATCGGTAACCGCCGCCATATAGTTGGGGCTTGCCAGAGATAATACACCGGGAAAGGGGCGATGGTGGTGGGAATTGCCAAAACACAATACGGGCGCAATCAGAATATTGGCGCGGCCCGCGGCTTTTTCCGCCGACTGCTGGGCCACCGTCCCGCACAACAGCGTGTCGGTGATCACCGCCATATGCGGGCCATGTTGTTCAATCGATGCGGTGGGCAAAACGGCAATCGAATTGGGTGCCGCCGCGCGAATCTGTTCACGCGTCATTTCTGCCAGCAAAACGCTCATAGTCAATTCTTTCTAATCCATACCTTTTGGCCGGGTGGATACTCGGCCTGCTTGATAAATCGTGATGGGTTTTCCATCGGGAATACCATTTCGGGACTTTGAAAATGGAGCACGCTGTGTAATGGGCAGTCAGAGTCGGATGCCCACCACACAGATAATAGTCAAGCAATAATAGTCAAGCAATGGTGTATGCGCACGCCTTCCACACCATACAGAAAAAATGCTAGGCTTCCATACGCCGCAGGATCTGCCTGTTTTGCACCGCCGCGTGCAGCTCGGCAAATTCGGCACTGCCGTCGTCGTCCACCACATCCAGCGTCGATCCCGCCTCGCAGATGGGCTGCGCGTCATCGGGATAGACCCGGTGCAATTCCTGCTTGGAACAACCGTAATAAGTAACTTCGCCATTCGCCCGCATATAACGATAGACGTGCTTGGGCGTCTCTACAAAGCTATAGTCCACCTGATACTGCGCAATCGCATCCTGATCCACCTGGATCCCCAGGCCCGGTCCCTCGGCCACACGTATGAAACCGCCGCGAATTTTGATAGGTTCTTCCAACAACTGCGATTCCCAGATATTCATGCAGGTAATGGCAGGCCATTTGGCTTGCATGAGCACCGAACCCAGATGCGCAGCCCAGGCAGTGGTCACCCCCGTGCCTACCAGTTGCAGCCAGAAGGGTTTGTTGGCTTGTTCCAGCAACAACGCCTGTTTCAAAATCGTGCGCGCACCGGCACATACAACGAAGCCATCGGTCACATCTTCGCGCAGCGTCGTCATGATCGGAGGCGAACCATAGTGCATGGCAACCGGGCGGTTGATACGATTGCGGATCTGGGCGTTGCCTGCCACATCGTCCTGGGGAATGGGGCTTTCAAACATTGCCACCTGGGGATACTGCGTCAACGTACTCAGGAATTTCACGGCGTTGGCCGAATTGTCCAACGTGGCGTTCCAGTCCAGGTCCAACTGAAACTGGGGCGGCGTCACTTCAAAAACCGCTTGCAGCGCAGCATGAATATCATACCAGGTGCGGGCCTTGAGTTTGGCCGTCATATAGCCCTGAGCCAGCGCATCTGCACACTGGTGCGCCCAATCGGCAGCCGGCATATCCATCGCCCACCACGAAATGGGACACCAATCGCGGATTTTGTTGCCCAACAGCGCGTGAACTGGTACATCCAACTGCTTGCCGACACAGTCGAACAAAGCCATCTGCACGCCTGCGCCCAGCTCATCGCGCCAGAGCAACTCGGCCGGCTCCTTGCCTACCACCTGCGCTTCAACCCCATCGGGCACTTTGGCCCAGGTATAGTTGGGGATCGTTTCTCCCCAGCCCACGATGCCATTATCAAGCGTGATTTTACACAGCTGCGAGATGCGCCAATGGGGCAACCAGAATTGCATGTGCTCATTGGTATGCGGCGTAAATGGCACATCCAAATGGATAAATTCGATAGACTTAATCGCCATAAGAATTCTTTCTAGTCCTGTGGTTAAACAAATCGGGAATCCTGTAAAATCCAAATTCCCCTGTCGAGTTCGGGTAGCTAATGTTGAGGCACTACGTGGACCTACTGTTGCATCGGCAATGACAAGTGGAGTAGTTGACGGTGACACTTCATTGTAAACTACCCATTGGCCGACGCGGAAAACATCGCGCCGCGTTGCGCCCGGCGCCGGCGGACGGGGATACCCACCCCGCGCGGGCTTTGCGACACGCCCCATACCAACGCTACAATATACCCACCTTACAATATATCAACGCTACATATCAACGCTACATATCAACGCTACAATAGAGGTCTACGCAAACCACCTACCGTCCAGGCTTTAGAAAGAATGGCACCCATGACACCCAACCAGGCCAATACGACGCTCGTTCATCAGCCCAGCGCACGGCTGCAATTCGGCCATGCCCGGGCCGATATTACGCCGCCGGCCAATATCTATCATCCCATGTGGGGCGCGGCGCGTCACCACCGCGCCACCGGCATCCATCGCCCGCTCTATGGCGACATCATGGTATTTTCTACTGTCGAAGGCGACACCTGGGCCCAGGTGCAGCTGGATATGGTGGGCCTGGGTAACGAACATCACACCCAATTTCAGACCACCATTGCCCAGGCGATAGGCATCGCAGTTGAAAATGTGATTTTGGCCTATTCGCACACCCACGCCGGAGGCTTCTTTTTGCTCAACCGCGTCGATTTTCCCGGCGGCGAACTCATCCTCCCCTATCTGGATGAAATCAACGCAAAATTGAGCCACACTGCGGCCCATGCCGCGACCGCGCTGGCGCCTGTCACCGCAACCTTTCGCTATGGGCGCAGCGATATGGCCGCCAATCGCGACTTTTGGGATGACGAAAACAATCTCTACGCCTGCGGCTATAATCCCAATGCGCCTGCCGATGACACAGTTTTGGTGGCGCGCTTCACTCAGGATTCAGGCAAATCGGATTCAGGCAAACCGGATTCAGATAAACTGGTAGCAACCCTCGTAAACTATGCCTGTCATCCCACTTCGCTGGCCTGGGAAAACACGCTGATCAGCCCCGACTATGTGGGTGCGCTACGCGAAGAAGTAGAAAGCCAGACCGGCGCACCCTGCGTGTTCACCCTGGGCGCGTGCGGCGACCTCGGCCCGCGTCGCAACCACCAGGGAGATACCGCGATTGCCGATGCCAATGGTCGCCAGGTAGGGTTTGCCGCACTCGCAGCCCTGGAAGGCATGGACCCGCCCGGCATGGCCTTCGCCTATCAGGGGCCGGTGATTTCGGGCGCAACCCTGGGCACGTGGCAACCTGTGCCCCTGCCCACCGACGCGGCGCAGGCAACCACCGTTGCCCGCGGCGGTCTCCAGCAGGTCGATCTGCCCCAGAAGCCCGTGCCCGATGCCGCCACGCTCGAAGCGCAGATGCAGGACTTCTTGCAGAAACAGGCCGACGCCGATGCCGCGGGCGACCCCGTTGCCGCGCGCAATTTTGGCGCATTTGCCGAACGCGCCCGCCGCTGGCTGGGTCGCCTACCCACCCTTTCCACCGATCCCACCTATCGCTATTCCTTTAGCGTCCGACGCATGGGCGATTCGGTGTGGGTTGCGCTACAAGGCGAGCCTTATAACTGGCTGCAACGCGAACTCCGCCGCCGCTTTCCCAGCGCAGCAATTGTCTGCACCGTGATGGCAGGTCAAATGGGCGTGGCCTATCTGCTGCCCAAAGACCGCTATGGCGTGGGTCTCTATCAGGAAGAACCATCCAGCCTGGACCGCGGCTGCCTCGAGCAGCTGTATGCGGCAGTTGTAGAGCAAATTGAAGCATTGGGTGTACCTGCCACTGACCAATAGTTGATTGGCAATAGTTACTTGCCAAAAGGTAAATTGTGAGTGGTTTTTGTCCTGGCATACAGGTACAATAGCCGTCTACGATTCAGCATCAATTGACCGAAAACCCGTGTCTGCCACCCCATGTCCCCACTGGGTGGCAGACCCCGAACCAGCAGACTAGCAAGGCCACATGCCGAATATGTCCACACAAGACCTGTCGCCATCTGATCGGCGCAAAGCCGCCGCCGCCCATACCGCCGCCGACCGCATCACCTCCGGGATGATTCTGGGGTTGGGCACGGGCACTACCGCGTCCTTCTTTCTCCGCGAGCTGGCACACCGTTTGGAAGCCGGCACGCTGGCGGATATCCGCGGCGTACCGACTTCGCGCCAGGCCGAAGAACTGGCCCAGAATCTGGGCATTCCCCTTACCACGCTCGAAAGCGATCCCGTGCTGGACGTGGCCGTGGATGGAGCCGACGAGATTGACCCCCGCGGCAATGCGATCAAAGGCGGCGGGGGCGCGCTCCTGCGCGAAAAGATCGTTGCCCAGGCCGCCAAAGTCTTTATCATCATCGTCGAAGCGGAAAAATGCTCGACCATGCTGGGCGAAACCTGGGCTTTGCCGGTCGAGGTCATACCCTTTGGCTGGCGCACCCAGTCCGACTTCCTGGCCAGGTTGGGTGCGCAAGTTACTCTGCGCACCACCTACAACAAGCCGTTTCTCACCGATTCGGGCAACTACATTCTCGATAGCCGCTTCACCCCTCGGGCAAACTGGACAGAGCTTGCCCACTCGCTCAAGTGCCGCACCGGCATTGTAGAGCACGGCCTGTTTCTGGATATGGCGCACGAGCTGTTGATTGCCGACGACGAACACGTCCAGGTGCTAACCCCCAACCGCGGCTAAACTTGCCCGCCACGCTCTGCATACTTCCTCAAAAATAGAGCACAGATAGAGCACAGCCCGTTCCAGACCGGAGCGGGCTGTGCTCTATCTGTTTATATCGCCCTCTAACTCACTTTTTGTGCATTCCAACACACCCTTGCTGTTACTTCGGCCATCGTCCACGCCGCCCACCCCTGTCATACTCATCCACAAGCAACGCAAACAAAACAGCGTTAACGAGAACAACCAAAACACATTCAGAAACACATTCAAAGGAGAAACACACCATGAGCACCATCAATCTGATTCAGGCCTGGAAAGACGCCGACTACCGTGCCACCCTCAGCGAAGCCGAACTGGCTGCGCTGCCCCAGAACCCCGCCGGCATGGTCGAACTGCCCGACGCCGAAATGGCCGAAGTCGGCGGCGCCGGCTACAGCTACTTCACCGGAACCTGTGGTCGAGTCTGTGCCGTCCTCACCCCCAAATACAACTGTTCGGGCGGTATCGGCAGCATCTCCGGGTAAGCGACTTTCGAAGAGCGTCATCAAAGAGAAACATCAACACAAACGTATTGCAAATAATCACCAAACACATTCAGAAACACATTCAAAGGAGAAACACACCATGAGCACCATCAATCTGATTCAGGCCTGG
>JBBDIO010000071.1:0-6915 GCA_040880365.1 Litorilinea sp. | reverse complement strand
CAGAAGACGATACAGAAGACGATACAGAAAACAACACCGAAGGCACGCGGGGCCAAGCCCAGGCATGTGCCCCAGCGCACCTGCATCGCGTGTCGGCAAGTTGCCGGCAAACGTAGTCTGTTGCGGGTGGCGCGCACAGCCGAAGGTGTTGTGATCGACCCTACGGGCAAACAGCCCGGACGGGGCGCCTATCTCCATCCCTATCAGACCTGCTGGCAAGCTGTTTTGCGTGGCGGGCGGTTGGGACAGGCCTTGCGCACTCGCTTGAGTGCAGACGAGCGCAAGCGTCTGGAAGACTTTATGCAGACGTTGCCCCGTACCGAAGCTGAGTCGAATGCAGCCGATGCGAATGCAGCTGATGTGAATGTAGCCGAGGCGGACCGTGGCCGTGTCGACGACCAGGCCCCAGATTCTGTCCGAACCGTAGACGGACGGCGCATTTTAGACGTTTATCTGGATTGATTTGCCTGAACCGATTACGCAGGCGGGTGTTCGGGAAGTGTGAACAGCCCGAAGTATCAGCCCGAAGTATCAAACGGAGACGTATAAACGGAAGGGACGGGACAGTGTGGGTTGTAGAGACGAATAATGTCGCGGTTGTTATGTATGTGTAAACTGGAACAACTTGCGTGGGGATGTATGCAGGCATGTACGCGGGCATGGATGATTAAGATGAACACTCAATCAGCGAATGCTACACCGGAATTGATCCGGCCGAGTCATGGCGACTTGTAGCCGTAGAGGCTGGGGCGATGGCGCAGTAGGTCGTTGTTTCGGCGATATTCACGGCGATGAATTGCGTGCTGGGCAGAACGGCGCACGGCGCACGGATGTGGGATTGGGTAGTGGCAGAAATGAGACGGAATCTGGCAGGAGGCATTGCATGTAGCGACGCAGTGCGCTCGACCCCGATTTTCTCTCCGGTCTTTTGCGCTTTCCACCCCCTTGCCCAATTTTGCCCTCTGGCAGCCGACAGTTCACCCGCGAGCACAAACGTAACAGTCGAATAGATGGATGAATAGATGGACGCATGGCGCGCCACTGACCCGACTCTGATGACCCGACTCTGGTCGCGGTCGGCAGCACGAGCCATGCCCGATTGACAAGTATCAAAGCCACCTGCAATGTGCAGGTTGGATTTCTGTGCGCATGAGTCCTGTGATATTTCTGTAATATTTCATGGGGGCGCGGCCGCCGAATGGCGATTGTCCCGTGCGCGGTAGCAATGAACTGCTCAAGAAAAAGGGGTTTTACATATGGCAAAGAGCAAAACAAACGTACGCGATTTCAAGACCGAGATGGACGGGAACGACAGCGGTGAAAAGGCGCGCGCGCGGGGAAAAAAGGGCGGCGCGGTCAACGGTCACAAGCCGGGACGCGGCGAGGCCAAGCCTGCCGCAGTTGCGGAGCCGGTTGACATGGTGATTGTTGAAGAACACATCACGGTGCGCGATCTTGCCAAGCTGATGGACCGCAGTCCCATCGATCTGATCAAGGTTCTGATGCAATATGGCATCATGGCGCCCATCACCCACAGCATCGATCACGATACGGCAGTGATTTTGGGTGAGGAATTGGGCATTGCTGTGAAATGGCCCGAAACCGAGGAATCCGACGCCGACGCCGATGAGGAAGCCGCGGCCGAAGAAGCGCTGCCTACGCAAACGATGATCCAGCGCGTGCGCAGCGAAGAGCGCACCGAAGACATGCAGATTCGTCCGCCGGTGGTGGCGGTGTTGGGCCATGTGGATCACGGCAAGACCACGCTGTTGGACCGCATCCGCAATACCAACGTGGCCGAAGGCGAAGCGGGCGGCATTACCCAGCGCACCGGCGCCTATCAGGTGACGGTCAACGGCAAGAAGATTACGTTCCTCGATACACCGGGCCATGAGGCGTTCACTGCCATGCGTTCGCGTGGCGCCCAGGTGACCGATATCGTGGTGTTGGTGGTTGCCGCCGATGACGGGGTGATGCCGCAGACGCGCGAGGCGATTAACCACGCCAAAGCCGCCGGGGTGCATATCATCGTCGCGCTCAACAAGATCGACAAGGCCAATGCCAATCCCCAGCGTGTGATGGAGGAGCTTTCCAATCTGGATCTCCAGCCCGAACAGTGGGGCGGCAGCACGATTGTGGTGGAGTTGAGCGCACTCAACAATCTGGGCATCGACGACCTGCTGGAAAACATCCTGCTGCTGGCCGAAGTGGAAGAATTTCGCGCCAACCCCAATGGGAAGTGTATCGGCACGGTCATCGAGTCGGAACTGGACAAGTATCGCGGGGTCACTGCCACGCTGTTGGTGCAGAATGGCACGCTGAAACAGGGCGATGCCATGTTGGTGGGCAATACATGGGGCCGCATCAAGGCTATGTTTGCACCCGATGGGCAAATCATCAAGACGGCAGGCCCCAGTTCGCCGATCGTGATCCTGGGCTTGCAAGAGGTGCCCAAGGCCGGTGATGTCTTCACCGTCATGAAGAACGAGCGCGAAGCCAAGCAACTCGCGGGCGAACGCCAGGACGATGTAGATCGCGCCGGGCAGGCTGCGGAACGGCCGCGCGTTTCGTTGGAAGATTTGTTCGCCAATTTTGAAACCAGCGGCAACAAGGTGCTCAATCTGATTGTGCGCGCCGATATGCAGGGCACGCTGGAGCCGGTTATGGCGAGTTTGCAGGATCTGGGCAATGAAGAAGTGACCATCAAGATCTTGCAGGCTGCGATTGGCGACATTTCCGAATCGGATGTGATGCTGGCAGAAGCCAGCGACGCCATCATTATCGGGTTTAGCGTGGGCGTCGATAAATCGGCTGCCGTGCGCGCCGAAACATCGGGCGTGGAAATTCGCCACTACGCGATCATCTACAAGATGATCGAAGATATTGAACTGGCGTTGACCGGCATGTTGGAACCGATCTACGAAGATTTCAAGATCGGGCAGGCCGAAGTATTGGCCCTCTTCAAGCTGCGCCGGGGCATGATTGCCGGTTGTATGGTGCAGGAAGGGACTGTGAAACGCAATGGGATGGCGCGTGCCATGCGCAAGGGCGAAGAAATTGTGCCCATGACCCGTGTGGAAACGCTGCGCCGCTTCACCGAAGATGTGAGCGAGGTACGTTCGGGCTTCGAATGCGGTATCAAACTGGCGCAGGGTGATGACAAACTGCAAGAGGGCGATATCATCGAATTCTACGAGCGACGACGCACGCGCTAGACGCGGCTGGAATGTGTATAAGTTATGTGTACCCAAAGGAGCCGGGTTTGAGAAAACCCGGCTCCTTGACTCTATAAGAGGTGCTTATTATGCCGACGATTCGTCAGCAACGGGTCTCCGAGTTACTCTTCGAAGAATTGAGTATTATGGTCGGGAGCGAACTCACGGATCCCCGTCTCTTGTTGGTGCAGGTGACCAGTGTGGTGGTGAGCCGGGATCTGCGCAATGTGAAGGTCTATGTGAGCCACGACAACGAGGAAGTGACCAAAGAACAGGTGCTCAAGGGGCTGCGCCATGCCACGCCGTTTTTGCGCCGACAGATTGCCACGCGCTGCACGCTGCGCTCGGTGCCCGAACTCCTGTTTTATTATGACGACACGCCCGAACGCGCGGCGCGGGTCGAATCGCTCTTGCGCCAAATTTCCACCGGGCGTGTTGAGCCGCCGGACGCGTCTGTGGCTGGACAAGATGCAACCGCGCCCGCAACGGCGCAAGATGCAACCGGGCCGGGTATCGCCGCTGTATTTGCGGACGATTTCATCGACGGTGATGATATGGAGTATATCGACGATGAAGAGCGCGATGATAACAGCGACGAAGCCGCGGATGTGACGCCTCCCGCACAAAACAGGAACGAAATCTGATATGGGTGTTTCCACGGTTTCCGCGATCCCTGTACCCGTGCTCGATCCCAGTCCACAGCCGCCTGCCGAACTGCTCGCCGCGCTGCGTGCCGGGCAGGATATTCTCTGCCTGAGCCATATCGGCCCCGACGGCGACGCGGTGGGGAGCGTGCTGGGGATGGGCTGGCTTTTGCGCGCGCTGGGAAAAACGCCCACCCTGGCCTTGCAGGATGCCGTGCCCCACGAGCATACCGTGCTGCCGGGCGCAGACACGATCCTGACCAGTTCACACGCCGATTTTCGGGAACGCGTGAAAAAACATGCGTTCGATCTGATTGTGGTGCTGGATGCGTCGAGCAGCGACCGCATGGGCAACGTTTACAACGCGCCGGTGCACGATGCCGCCCGGCTGGTGATTATTGATCACCATGTGACCAATACCCGGTTTGGCGCAGTGAATTGGGTTGCGCCCGAATGTGCCGCAACGTGCGAGATGCTGGTCTATCTGGCAGAAGCGGCGGGCGTGCCCCTGGCGGGTCCGCTTGCCGAATGTCTGTTGACCGGCATGGTCACCGACACGCTGGGCTTTCGCACAACCAACACCACGCCTGCGGTCATGGGCGCGGCCATGCAGTTGATGGCGGGTGGGGCCAATCTGGCCGAAATTGCCCAGCGCACCGTCAACCGCCGCCCCCTGAGCCAGCTCAAGGTCTGGGCGGCCGTGTTGCCTGCCTTCGAAATTCAGGAGGGCGTCATCTGGGCCAATGTGAGCCGGGAACATCTGAAAGCCGCCGGGCACACCAATGGCGATCTGGATCTGAGCAGCTTTCTGATCACGGTGGATGATGCCGACATGAGCGCGGCCTTTACCGAAAAGCTGGATGAGAAGGGTGTGACTCAGATCGATTGTAGTTTCCGGGCCAAGCCCGACTTTGACGTGGCCCAGGTCGCGTTGGCGTTTGGCGGCGGCGGCCATCCGCTTGCCAGCGGTTGTAAAATTGCCGGCAGCCTGGACGAGGTAAGCAAGCGTGTGGTGGCGGCTTTGCAAGAAGCGCGGCGCGTTCAGAATCCCACGCCTGTTTCCCCGACGACGCCAGCCGACACGTCACAGAATGGCGATTCACAGACAACCGATTCACAAGCGGCAAAGGCTGGATGATTGGCTAAACAAGGTAGCAATCTTCACGGCATTCTGGTGATCGACAAGCCCGGCTGGGATGAAGTATCGCCGGGCCGCACCCAGGCCGATATCCGGCTCCCTACCAGCCACGATCTGGTGCAGCGGGTGCGCCGCTGGAGTGGACAGCGGCGCATTGGCCACACGGGCACGCTGGACCCAATGGCGAGCGGTGTGCTGGTGTTGTGTCTGGGGCTTGCCACCCGTCTGGTAGAATATTACCAGGGGCACGATAAGTCGTATGACGCCGAAATTGTGCTAGGCACGTCTACCGATACCTATGACGCGACCGGCATGGTAGTCGCCCAAGGAGATTTGCCGCCACTGACTCCAACCATAGTGGAGACAGCGCTGGACCGTTTTCGCGGCACCATTCAACAACAGCCGCCCATCTATTCGGCCTTGAAACAGGATGGCGAAACCGCCTATCGCAAGGCGCGCCGGGGAGAGAGTGTAGAGTTGGCCACGCGCACGGTCACGTTTCATGCGCTGGAACTGGTCGAAATTATCGCACCGGATCGGCTGGTGTTGCGCGTGCGCTGTTCGGCGGGCACCTATATTCGCAGCTTGGCCTACGATCTGGGCATGGCGTTGGGGGTGCCCGCGCATCTGGGAAGACTGCGGCGCACCGCGGCGGGCGCATTTACATCGGCCCAGGCCCATACGCCAGATATAATCGAAGCCGCGGCCTCGGCGCAAAGCCTGGGCGATCTGCTTTTGCCGTTGGGCACCGCGCTGGATTTACCTGCCTGCATTGTGGATGATGAGCAGGCCCGGCGCTTTGGGTTCGGGCAACATGTAGAATTGACGATGCCGAACGTGGGCGAACCGGGAATTGATGCACCCAAAATTGAAGGGCCGGTTCTCATGCAAGCCTGCAATCCGACCGGGCGCTTGCTGGGTATTATCCGCCGGGTAGCGGGCGATTCTGTCCACGCGGCGGTGTGGAAAGCCGAAAAATGGCTGGTTGTGGATGGGGAGACTGTCTGAGTATGCAGCGCATTGTGGATGTTCGCACCGCCGCGTTATCACACCCCACCTATCTCACCCTGGGCAATTTCGACGGTATGCACCGGGGGCACGCCGCCCTGCTAGGGCAATTGCGCGCGGTCGCCGACCAACATACCCCGGTGGCCCAGACTGCTCTGCTTACCTTTGATCCCCACCCGCTGACAGTCCTGCGTCCCCAGATTGCCCATCACTTGCTCACTACACCCGCAGAACGTTTGGTGTTGGGCGAACAATTGAGCATCGACTTTGGCATTATCCAGCCGTTTAATCTGGAGATTGCCGCGCTATCGGCGCAAGTTTTTGTAGAACTGCTCAAAGCGCATCTGAATCTGGCGGGGCTGGTGGTAGGACCGGATTTTGCGCTGGGGCGCAACCGCGAGGGCACGCTGGACCGGCTGCGCGAGCTGGGACAGACGTTGGATTACAGCGTGCATGTGCTGGAGCCAATCGAATGGCAAGGTCATGCCGTGCGCAGCAGTGTGATCCGCACCTTTTTGCGTGAGGGCGATGTGACTGCGGCCCACACTCTGCTAGGACGACCGTATCACGCCACCGGCACCGTGGTCGAAGGCGATAGGCGGGGGCGACTGCTGGGCACGCCCACGGCCAATTTGCAGCTGGCAGAGGCCAAGCTGTGGCCTGCCGATGGCGTCTATGCCACGCGCACATGGGTGACTCAACCCGGCACCACACAGGCAGACGGCACGCAACTGGCAGACGGCACGCTACCCGGCACGCAGCACCCCTATTGGAGTGTGACCAACCTGGGCGTGCGCCCTACGGTGGATGGCGTGCAGCGGCGTTTTGAGACTCATCTGCTGGATTTTCCGCCTGTGGGCAATGACGGCAATCTGTATGGGCAATCGGTCACGGTAGAATTTTTTGCGCG
>JBBDIO010000070.1:5957-6991 GCA_040880365.1 Litorilinea sp. | reverse complement strand
GGTCTTCAAGCGTACTGCAACCGAGTCTGAAACCGAATCTGCAAATGAGGCGGCAAGTGAACCCGAAGTCGCAACGGATGAGGCCGTAACGGAAGACGCCGCTGCGGAAGTTGCTTTGCCCGCCACCCATGCCACGACCGGCCCCGACCGGGGGGTGGAGACGCTGGCCCAGGACGCAGACGATCCGCCGGGGCGCACGCGCGATTACATTACCATCGTGACGCGCACGCTGACCACGGAAAACCAGGTGCGCTATCGCCAATGGGTCAACGAAAATCGGCGGCGGGTGCATGTGGCAAGTGATGGTCGCATTGGCTATGTTCACATTCCCGATATGGGCGCGATGGGCTATGCGGAATTTCACCGGGGCTATCTCGCCGAAGTAGATCGCGACGGTCTGATTGTGGATGTGCGCTATAACGGTGGCGGGCATGTGAGCCAGTTGATTCTGGAAAAGCTGGCGCGCCGGCGCATTGGCTATGACCTGTCGCGCTGGGGTGGATTGATCCCCTATCCGATGGAGTCGATTGCCGGGCCACTGGTGGCGTTGACGAATGAACATGCGGGCAGCGATGGCGATATTTTCTGCCACAGTTTCAAACTGATGAAACTGGGGCCGCTGATTGGCAAGCGCACCTGGGGCGGGGTGATTGGCATTGCACCCCAACATGCGCTGGTCGATGGAACGGTTACGACGCAGCCCGAATACAGTTTCTGGTTTGAAGATGTGGGTTGGAGCGTGGAAAACTACGGCACCGACCCCGATGTGGAAGTGGACAATCGGCCACAGGACTTTGCCGCGGGCGTGGATGCTCAGTTGGAACGGGCGATTGCCGAGGCGTTGAAGCTTTTGGCCGAGAATCCTGTACAGCGGCCTACGCTGGATGCGCGCCCCAGCCGCGCATTGCCCACATTGCCACCGCGCACCACCGCGGCAGGCGACACGCCAAGCCCGTAGGTGCCTGGGCACGGTGCGCTATGCCTGGGCACGGTGCGCTATGCCTGGGCACGGTGCGCTATGCCTGGGCACGGTG
>JBBDIO010000070.1:0-5857 GCA_040880365.1 Litorilinea sp. | reverse complement strand
CGCTATGCCTGGGCGCGGTGCATCGGCCCTCAACCAGTCGCGCAAGTCTAATCGAACTCAATAAAGCTGACCGCCGGGTCTCCACAGGAGATCCGGCTTTTTGTTGTGCGCGGCACCTGCGCGGGCGCGCAGAGGGGGCGTATTCGTCGGCGTATTTTGGCAGTGTATCCGGCGGCCTGGGCATGAGCTTGCGTGTTGGCTGCGACATTTGACCTAGGCCGAAATGCCGAGGGGATCAGCATTCGACGGGGGCGTGCCTATGGGGAAGACGGGTCAATTGCTGTATGGACAGTGCGTCTAAATGCGCGGGCAGAAATGGTCGATCCCCTCTATCCTTGTAGTAAGGCGGACAGACTAACGGTGCACGTTGGCCGGACAGATTACGTGGCATATCCGTTTTGTGGGCGTAGTGGCAGCGTAGAGAACTGGTTGGCGAGCGGTATAGAGATGGGTATAGAGGTAGTAGATTTGCCGTGAGTCTGCCGCATATGGTGCGACACGCGTAGAGCACAGATGGTTGGTAAAGTGCGCAGATGCTCCGAACGCAGCGCCACCAGGGGGCCACAAATTTGCGATCTACGCGATACCTCTACTGGTTTTAATACTACAGGTTTTCAGATGACTGGTTGTGAGACGGCGCACAGAAATCGAGGCAGGAACGTGACGAAATTCGAGAGTCGGGATGCAGGTCAACGGAATATAATCCGGCGCGTGGATATACGGGCGAGTATGCGGGGAATGCGGATACCTGTGGGTATGCCTCTGGGTATCTCTCTGCGTATGCTGGCGGTAGCATGTGCGACCTTGCTCTGGCTCGGCGGATATACGTCGGTCCAGGCCGAGAGTGCAGGCGTGAATCTGGATAGCCCGGCAACTCTGGCGCAACCCTATTCGGTCTATTTGCCGCTCACCGCGCACGATGACGATCTCCAGCCCGTTGAAACTGATAAGAATCAACCCGATAACACACCTACGCCAACCCCAACCCCGACGCCAACCCCGGTTGCTACTCCAGAGCCGACGCCGGAAGCCACGCCCAGCCCGACCTGCAATCTGAATCCGCAGGAGCAGGCGGTGGCGGAGTATATGGCGGCCCATGCCGAGCAAGGGCGCGGTCGTCTGGTTTGCAATCCGATTCTGGCGCAGGTTGCCCGGTCACGCGCGGCCGATATGGCGCAGCGTGGCTATTTCAGCCATGTCAACCCCGATGGCATCGGACCCAATCATCTGGTACGCCGGGCCGGCTATGTGTTGCCCGATTGGTATGGCGAAAGTCGCGACGCCAACAACATCGAGTCTATTGCCGCGGGGTATGCGACGGCTGCTGCGGTCTGGGAAGCCTGGCTGGCGTCGCCGGGACATCGCCGCCACGTCCTTGCCTCGGAAGGCGGCGAACCTGTCGAGTTCTACGCGGCACAAGAGGCTTATGGCATCGGGTTCTGGCAATCGCCGCAAAGTCCATATCAGTGGTATTGGGTTGTGCTTTCGGCCCCGCTGCCGCCTGGTGATTAAGCCAGGAATTTTAATCCGGTCACTTTACGCGGTAGCAGGGTCTGACAACAATCTGAATGCTGTGCCCCGTGTGGGCATTTCTGATGAATAGACCAGGGGGGGCGAATCCATTACGCACGGATTCGCCCCCCCCCTGGGTTTTGTATGGTGGGACGGATGCAGGAATGTCTTTCAGGCGGGGACTGCCCCGGTGTCTTATTCCAGTAGCATACCCAAGATGCGTTCGTCATGGTGTGACCGGGGTGAGCCTGAAAAGCCGGCCTATGGTCTGCGCGCGCTTCAAGTCTCCTGCTTGCAGCGTCAAGCGCGCCTCGTCCAACTTGTTGGCATCTTCCAGCGTCAGATAGGGTGACCAGCCCTCGTTTGTTTCGATCAGTTTTACTTCTACTTCGATAACATACTCGCCTTCATGCACAAGTTTCTGAATTAATCTCTCACCCATATTGCCCTCCAACCTATAGACGTTTTGTATAGTCGTTGTTCCATCGATCAGGGTCGGGTCGGTAACCTGTAACCAGTACCGCCGGCCCCTGTGATCCTCGCGCTATGCCCCAAACTATGTGAATTGGGTATTTTTGTCCGTCCATTTGTTTAACCAATATGCAGGGCCCTCTATGATAGTCCGGATACTCTTCAATGACCGTTGAGTTGTGAATACCCTGGACTACATCACGCACCAAGATGTTGTCTTTCGCCAACTCGTCATACCCATGCGCGGATATGCGGATTTGTCCCTCTTGAATGAGACGAACCACTTGGGCGAAAATATTATGCATATTGGAGCACCTTAACTATCTGACAGCAGTTATACTCCATAGATGCACCTATTGTATCACGAAATTGTTTGTGAATTTGAGTGATATGGGTGAGCAGGAAAATTCTAGACCTGGAGTCGGACTGTAATATGTATTCGTATGGGTGATGGTAAAATGGCAGAATGTTGTTTCCATTTTTGAGATGGTGGTTCGACGCGTGCGGCGCGAGGTGGGGCGCGAGGTGGGGTTGGATGTCCACAGTAAAAACCTGGGAAGAGTTTTATACCACACGGGCGGAGCGTGCGCGTCCGCTGGTGGTCGCCCACCGCGGCGTGCCGGTGCTCAAACCGGAAAATACACTGGATTCCTTTGCGCTGGCGCTGGATCAGGCGGCGGATGTGCTGGAAACCGATTTACGGCTGACCCAGGACGGCGAGATTGTTTTGTTTCACGATGCCACGCTGGAGCGCATGACCGATGGCATCGGCGAACTCGGCGCGCTGACGCTGGACCAGGTAAAGAAGTTGCGCACGCGTACGCCATCGGGCGCGTTGAGCGGGCAAAGTGTGCCCACGCTGGTCGATCTGTTGCAGCTGACCCAGGGACAGGTGCCGCTTTTGCTGGAGCTGAAAGATGCGCGATTTGCCGAAGTGACGGTGGCGCAACGCCTGATCGACACCTTGCAGGCCCACGATGTGCTGGCGCGCACGTCGATTGTCTCGTTCAAACCCGAATTGGTGAGCAGCGTCAACGCGGTGGAAACTTCGTTGCCCGTGGGGCATCTTTCGCTCAATGAATTGTGGCCCCGGCGCGATATGCCGCTATTGGGTCCCTATTGGCCCTTGCTGTATATGAACCCCACCTATGTGTGGTGGGCACACCGGCAAGGCAGTATCGTCGCGCCGCTGGACCCGATACCCGAAGCGCGCCTGGGCTACTATCTGCGGCTGGGGGTAGATGCTCTCCTGGCAGATTATCCGGCGCGGGTGATGCGCGCCCTTGAGAAAAGAATGGGAATTTAGTTACATTGAGCCAGTCACTGCGCCAGGCCACAATTCTCCCCACCGATCAGGAAAAGCCCCGCTACGTCAATGCTATGTTTGCACGCATTGCGCCCACCTATGATGTGATGAACCGGCTGATGACCGGGGGGCAGGATCGTCGCTGGCGGCGCGACGCGCTGGCCTATTGCCAGGTGCCGGTTGGCGGCAGGCTGCTGGATGTGGGGACCGGTACGGGCGATCTGGCGCGCGGAGCCGAAGCGCTGGGGCGGGGTGTGGCCGCGGTGGGTGTGGATTTTACCTATGAGATGCTGGCGGCAGGTCAACGGCCCCAGGCGGGCTTTGTGCAGGGCGATACCTTGCATCTGCCCTTTGCGGATAATACGTTTGATGCGGTGGTCAGTGGATTTTTGGTGCGCAATGTGGTAGATCGGCGGGGCGTGTTGCGCGAACATGCGCGCGTGACCAAACCGGGGGGGCGCGTTGTCTGTCTGGAAACCACGCCCCCGCCCCGGGGCAATCTGCTGGGACCGCTGTTTCAATTCTATTTTTTGCGTGTGATCCCCTGGCTGGGCGGGCTGGTCAGCGGAGATGCCGAAGCCTATGCCTATTTGCCGCATAGCACACTGAATTTTGCTGCGCCTGTCGAATTGGCGCAACACATGGAACAAGTTGGGCTGCGCGACGTTTTCTATGTGCCGCGCATGTTTGGCGCAGTCGCGATTCATGTGGGCACCAAAGCAGGCACGAAACCGGACCAGGGCTAACGTGACACATTCTGACTCGACCTCAAATTCGCAGGGCGCGCAAAATTCACACGGCGCACAAGATTCGCATAGCGGGCAGCCGGAGCGCGCACAGTCAAACAGCGCTCAGTCAAACCCAGCCCATTCTAATCAGGGGGTCACCGCGTCGGCTGCCCCAGCGCTTGGAGTGGCGGATTTGGGACTGGATCTGCATGGGGCGCGGGCGGCGCGGCGCGGCAATCCCAGCCTGGTCTGGCGCGCAGGACAAAATCGACGCCTGCGCATGATTCTGGAGTGGGGTATGCCCACAGCCGGGGGCGATGCTGGGCGCGTTGGTGATGGGCGCATTGATTCGGACCGCGTTGATGCGGACCGCGTTGATTTGGTGCTGGTCGATGGCTGTGGCGTAGGGATGTATGTGCGTGCCCTTGCGCCCTATGCCCAGTCCATTTGGGGCATGGATATTGAGGGTGAACATCTGGAAATTGCACGGGTGAATACGCCCGATGCCAATCTGCAACAGGCGGTGTGCGAAGCTCTGCCCTATCCCGATGCCCGGTTTGACCTGGTGTTGAGCCACGAGGTTTTGGAGCATGTGGAGGACGATCGGCAGGCGATGGCAGAGATTGCCCGCGTGTTGCGTCCGGGTGGACGGGCGGTAATCTTCGTGCCCAATCGGCTCTATCCTTTTGAGACGCACGGGCACTATTGGCAGGGACGCTATATTTTTGGCAATACGCCGCTGATCAACTATCTGCCCAATCGGCTGCGCAATTGGTTGGCGCCCCATGTGCGCGCGTATACTGGGCAAGGCTTGCTTTCGCTGTTTGTGGGGTTGCCGCTGCGGGTGGTGCATTTTACCCAGATTTACCCCGGCTATGATAATTTGAGCGCACGGCGACCGGCTTTGGCAAAATGGATGCGCCGCATCACCTATGCTCTGGAATCTTCGCCGCTGCGGGCCTTTGGCATTAGTCATCTGGCTGTGGTCGAGAAGGTGACTGAACGGGAGGCGGACAGGGAGACGGACAAGATGGTCACAAAAGCAGTCGAAAACGAGGATGCAACTGTGAGTGGGCCGTCTGCGCGGTGAAGGTGAAATACATTTGCGCTGCGCGGTTGTGAAGGCGCGGCATGTGAAGGCGTGGCAGGTGCATGTGTACTTTGTGAATATGTGACAGGTGAATGTGCAGTAAGAAAGGTAGCTCTGTCATTGGCGAGGCGCACAAGTCGGCGGCTCCCAGCGGCAAATGTAAACCAATATGCGACATGAAAAAATATTGATGTCTCGGCGCAAGCGCACGCGCCGGCATGTGAATCGACCCCGACCGTGGTTGTGGGCGGTAAATGGCTTTTCGGCCCTGGTGTTGACGGTGGTACTCTCGTTATTCCTGGTGACCGGCGTGTCGGCGGCCACGGTCTTTGGCATCTATACCGCCTATGCCCAGCAACTGCCCGATGCCAGCCAGATTGAATCGCAGCAAGACGATTTTCAAACGGTGCGCATTTATGATCGCACCGGCAACTATTTGCTCTATGAGAGTGTGGACCCGCGCCCGTTTCGCGGCGACCGCACCTACATTCCCTTGCATGAAATGTCGCCGTGGGTCGCGCGTGCAGCCGTAGGGCTGGAGGATCGCAATTTCTGGGAAAATCCCGGTATCAATGCCCGGGGTCTTTTGCGCGCGTTCATGTCCAATTTGCAGGGCGGGGCGGTGCAGGGTGGTTCTTCGATCACCCAGCAGCTGGTGAAAAACATTATCATTGAACCAGAGGACCGCGCCCAGCAGAGCTATGCGCGCAAGATTAAAGAAGTGATTCTGGCGATGGAAGTCACCCGGCG
>JBBDIO010000069.1:0-7006 GCA_040880365.1 Litorilinea sp. | reverse complement strand
GGCGCACCCATAAACGGCAAACCGGGGAACCAGTTTGAAAACGCCGAACAGTGATCGGGGAAAGCTATTCGGCCAGCATCTGATACCCATAGCCGCGCACAGTGGCGATGAAGCGCGGTTCGTCGGCGCTTTCCGGCTCGATGCGGCTGCGCACACGGCTAATCATGCGGTCGATGTTGGCGTCAAAGACTTCACCATTGGCTTCGGGCCAAACGGCCTGGGCAATATCGTCCTTGCTCACCACGCGCCCGCGCGACCGATAGAGGTAATGGAGGAGGTCAAACTGTTTCACACTCAGGGGCGGTTCCAGCAATACCCCATCGACAAAAACCTGGCGCGTAGTAACATCCAGGCGCAACCCCACATTGCGCACGGCCAATAAAGATGGCGCGGTAACGGTGGCAGAAGGATCCATGAACCGGAAATGCGTGGAGGCAAAGACAATCTCGGCCCCGTCATCCAACCAGGCTGTGGAACCGGGCGCCAGCACATCATCGTTTACCACAATGCCGTTCTTACTATCCAAATCGCAGATCTGATAGTTGTTGCCAATGCGACGAATCTCGGCATGGCGTCGGGAGACAAAGGAATCCTCAATCTGAATCGTCACATCTGCCGAACGCCCAAGCGTGGTAATCTCTGCGCTCAACTCATATTCGGTTCCTGTACGCGGCCCGGTCAAACAAATCAGCCTGCCATATCGACTCACGATGCAAAACCCTTCTGCCGCGCACACCCACTCGTGCGCCCACACGTTCCAGATCCAGATTGCCCGGTACACATCTGCGCGTGCCCGGCTCCACATCCAAAATTCAAGCCATCCAACACTATGGTAAAATAGTCGTAATTGCTGTGTAGCCGTTGCCATCTGCCAGCGCGGACAAAAGGCACAGTTGACGTCATGCAGTGATGGCGCAGCGATGACATGGGCATACCTAACGCTAAACATACGCAACGCATACGCTTTAATATACCTAATATACCAACGACATTCTACACAGGCAAGCGTGGTCAAGCCCAGTTTTACGTTTCGCAGCACGCTCGAATAATTTGAATATTTTCGTCTAATGGCGGATTGTGTGAACCAGGAAATCAAGAACCAAGAGGAATCAACCCAGGTCGAGACAGACGGAACCCCAGTCGGCGCCGCAAAAAGCCCGCGTATTGCAACCGCGGCGGATACAGACGCAACTGCAATTGGGGACCACTCACCAGCGGATAATGAGGCGGCGCAGAATGCCGACCTGAATGATGTAGAGACAGCGGGATTCGACTTTGGCGCAGGTCTCAGCGGCCATCACCTGGGTCACTATCTACTGCGCGAGAAATTGGGCGGCGGCGTAGTTTCCGCAGTCTACCGCGCGCGGGATGAGACAACGGGCGCGCCGGTCGCCATCAAGACGCTGCTGGCCGGCGCCGATGATGTCATGCGCGAGCGGTTTCGACGCGAAGCCGAATTGGTCAGCAGCCTGGACCATGCGCACATCGTCAAAACCCTCGCCGTCGGTGAAGCGCAGTCTGCCACCGGCTTGAATGGCGCGGCCGATTCGGTCGCGTATATCGCCATGGAGCTGGCCGAAGGCTTGAGTCTGGGCCAATTGCTGGAACGCCACGGGCGCATCAGCGCGTCCGATGCCGCCGCCATCCTGGCGCCCATCGCCCAGGCCCTGGAATATGCCCATAACCAGGAGATTGTGCACCGCGATGTAAAGCCCAGCAATATCCTCCTGCGCCGCGAGGAAGGCAACCCTCCCGGCAGCGTGCGCATCAGTGCCCTGGAATACGCGATCACACCGCTGCTCACCGATTTTGGCATAGCCCGCGCCATGGATGCACCCGAACTGACCAATGCCGGACGCACAATTGGGACGCCGGCTTTTATGTCGCCCGAACAGTGTGCCGGTGCCGAGGAACTCGACGGGCGTTCCGACATCTACGGATTGGGCGCGGTGCTCTATCGCTGCGTGGTGGGCAAAACGCCCTATTCGGGCAGCACAACCCAGATGCTCTATGCCCATGTCTTCGAGCCGCTGCTCATCCCCGATGACATGGTCGCGCTGTTGCCGCCGATTGCCCTGGCCGCGCTGCAACAATCCATGATGAAAGATCCGGCGCATCGCTATCAATCGGCTGCCGCGATGGCCGCCGATCTCACAGTCGCCTCGGGGCGCGTGGGGACCGATCACGACGCTCCCGCCGGTTCGCATACCGTGACCATGCCCGCCCTGCCCACGGTCCGCCGCGAAGGACAGGGCAATATAACTTCGCGCGTCCTGGTTCCGGTGAATCCGTCCACGGCGCCCACGCACCCATCACCGGCACCCGAACGCAGCCGCCCCCCCGGCCCAAGTCGCGTTCCGGGAGGCAGTCGCACGACGGTCAAGCTCGAAACCGCGACTCCCCGGCAGCCCGAACCACGGCGCATGGCGATCCCGGCGCGCCGCAACCTAATCCGGCGTGCCACGCGTGGGCAGACTGTCGCCACCCTGGTCGCGGCCTTCCTGCTCATCGTCCTGGGCACGTCGGCGCTCGCCTATATGGTCTGGCCCCAAAGTCTGGACTTCCTGCCCGGCATGAATGCGGGCATGACAGACGGCAGCACCGAACAGGATGACATTCTTCCCGCCGCCGCCCTGCCCGGCGTTTCTGGTGACGACGGCACTCCCGAACCCGACCGCGACAACAATTCCACCACCGCCGATTCCGGGTCAGCCACACCAACTACGGGTACACCACAATCTGAACCGGCGGCTGGCGACGCGGATGCAGCCAACGGCGATATGCCCGCGCCAGACGATTCTGCCGCGCCGGCTGGGTCTTCCGGGGAAGATCCAACTGAAGGTTCCGATAACGAATCTGATGACGATGCGAATCCGATTCCGCCCGTGATTCCGCTGGAGACAGCCTGGGCGACCGCGCAAGACGCCTATACCGCCGAAGACTGGACCGACGCGCGCGACTGGCTTCTGATTGTGCGGCGGATCGACGCCGACCACGCCCCCGCACAAGTGGGCGAAATGCTGCAAATGGCCTATGTGCAGCTCGCCCAGGCCGCCTTCGATGAACAAGAGCTGGCGCGTGCACTGGAATGGCTGGTACGCGCCGCGCGCGAGCTGCCCGACAGTGAACTCACCGAACGCCTCAACACGGCCTATGCGGCGTATCAGGCTGCGGGCGCACCGGGCACAGCCGATGATGGCCCGAACGATACGGAAGACGCGACTGAAGAAGGCGCGACGGTAGACGAATCGGCAGATGAAACCCCCGACGCGCCCTCCCCGCCGGGCAACCCGCGCGCCACCGTCGAAGAATTGCGTGCGGCGCTTGCCGATGTCGCCGATGCGATCATTGCGGGCACATTTAGCCGTGCAACCGGTGACACTGTAGCTGCCAGTAACACAACAGCCGCCGGCGACACGGATGCGGACAGTGATGGCGACCCAGCAAGCAGCGATGACGAAAACTCAGAAGACGCCGCCGCGCAACCAGCCATTTTCGACGCCTGTACTGCCGCCCTCTATGGTTCCGTTGCTGTGGCCCTGGGGACCGATGATTCCGATTCACCCCAATCGGCCGCGGCCAGAGAATCGCCGTGGTTGCAAGAACTGGTCGAGGCCTGCAATGCCCTGCGTGGGGTTACACCACCCGCGACGCCCACAGGCCGGCTGCTCTATTCGAGCCAGGAAGGCGACACCTACCGCATCTATGCCATGTCGGTGGCGACGCCCGGCACTTCGGCGCTGCTCGTCGATGGCGCGGCGCAACCGCGTTTGGGCATCAATGGCCGCATGATCGCTTTCCATAGCTGGCAAAACGATACCCGCGGCCTCAGCGGGCTGGATCTTTCGACCGGGCAAAATCCGGCATCTCGTTCCGTACAATTTGGCAATTTTGCCGAAGATAGCCGCGATAGCCCACCGAGCTGGAGTCCCAACGGCGACGCCCTGGCATTTTCCAGCACCCGTTTCAACGACGGACGCCATCGCATCTACATCACATCTGCCGCAGACGATCAGGAAGCGCGCGAGTTGCGCCTGGGCAAAGATCCGGCCTGGCACCCCTGGCTCGATTTGCTGGTCTTCAACGGCGTAGATGACGCGGGCCAGAATCCCGGCCTGTGGCTAATCCGCAGCGATGGCACCGAACTGCGGCAACTGACCGACAATGGCAATGACTTGCGTCCTGTATGGACCCCGGACGGCTCGGCCATCGTCTTTATGAGCAGTGGTCGCCACGGCAATACTGAACTCTATCGGTTCGATCTGCAAACCGGCGCAATCACCCGTCTCACGTACAACGATGCGCAAGACGGCCTGCCCGCTGTCAGTCCCGACGGACGCTATGTAGCATTTGCCAGCGACCGCGCAGGCTTTTGGGAATTCTGGTATGTGCCCCTGGCCGGTGGCGATTTGCTGTGGCTGGGCACAATGAATGGACAATTAGTCAATTGGCTCGAACACGGCTTACAGTGGGTTCCCTAGAGGATAGGCGGCGCGCGCACGCCTGGGCGACCTTTCCCCTGCGGATTCCTGGCTGAACGCCCGGTTGACTATGGACATGGATGCCCTACCCATTGATACGCTAGACAACCGCCCCTTTGGACGCTATCTCGTCCAGCGCAAGCTCGGTGCCGGTGGTGCCGCGACCGTCTATCAGGCCTATGACCGGGTCATGGGCCGTACGGTTGCCCTCAAAGTGCTCGCCACCGCCGCGGAAGCGGCGGCGTTGAATCGCTTTCAACGCGAAGCGCTCACCGCAGGACGCTTGCACCATCCTCACATCGTGCGAACCCTGCAAGTTGGGCTGGGCAAGCATGGCAGCGCCGCCTATATCGCCATGGAATTGGTCGAAGGCGAAAGTCTGGCACAAGTGCTGGCGCGCGTCGGGCGCATGTCTCCCGCAGATAGTTGCCGCCTCCTCGCGCCCATCGGCCACGCCCTCGCCTATGCCCACAACGCGGGCATTGTCCATCGCGATGTAAAACCCAGCAATGTGCTGCTCCAACCGCTCGCAGTCCCAGCGCCAGTGCCATCACCGGCGCGCGCGCCCGAATCTGGCTCTGCACACGCACCGCAAGAGCAAGCCGGCAATGGCGCAAGCCGGAATTCTACCCGCCGCCCCCGCGGCATCGAACTCGACTTTCTGGAATATCCGGTCTATCCGCTACTCTCCGATTTTGGCATTGCCCGTGCACTGGATGCGCCGGAACTGACGCACATCGGGCGCACGGTGGGCACGCCCGCTTTCATGTCGCCCGAACAATGCGCAGGGAGCCGGGCCATTGATGGCCGCACGGATATCTATGCCCTGGGCGCAGTCCTGTTCCGCTGTATCATGGGCATTCCACCCTTTCGCGGCAACACCCATCAGATCCTCCATGCCCACGTCTACAGCCCCTTGACCATCGACGAAACCGTGCTTGCGAGCCTGCCGCCTGCCATTGTGACCCTGCTCCAGCGCAGTCTGGCAAAACTGCCCGACCAACGCTTTGCGCGCGCCGACGAAATGGCGACCCTCATGGAAGAAGTCGTTTCCGGCACTGCGTCCACCGTGGCCCCGACTGCCGCTACCCAGGGAACGCCCGATGCCACGCAGACGCTGGAAATCCCCATTGCCCATACCGGCTCAAAAACAGCCCAAACGGTGCTCATCGCTGGAACGCCCGCGGCCACACCAGATGCACCCGACACCTATGCAACCGACCCGAATATTGCGGGGGTGGGCGATCCGCTTACGCGCGAGGCAGAAGCGCGTTCTCCGCACACGCGCCGGCCCCGCCGAAGATGGCGTTTGCCCTGGCTATTTCCTGCGCTGAGTCTGATAATCGTGGGCGCATTGGCCGTGTGGGGTGCAGACTGGAACGGCATTCAGAACCGCGCACCCGCGCCGCGCCTCTTTACCAGCGCCGCGCTTGATCCCGGCCTGCCGCGCACCCCGTCAATCCCGACGGCAATTGCAACCCCACTGGCAACCCCACTGGCAACCCCACTCGAAACCACATCGCTTGCCAGTGAGATATCTGAAGATGGGGTCTCTGATGACGGTGTCTCTGATGACGGTATCTCTGATGACAAGGCACTTCCCGCCCCTGGGTCCATCGCAGAAAGCACAAGTTCCGATGATTTGCCCGCTGCGCAGTCCGGAGATATTGCCGAGCGAACTACCCCCGCGCCCGTTACCATAATGCCCACAGAAATGCCTACAGAGATTCCCACAGCAAGCCCCACACAAATTCCTACAACAGAACCCTCCGCGCCCATACTCGCACCCGTTCCGCCGGCAGCTGGCGATCCGCGTGCGCTGGCCTGCGCGACCGCTGTAGAGCCGGTTTTCCTCAATCGACCCGAACTTTTTCAGTTCCGCACAAACGCGGGATCCGACACTAATGCCTTTATCTGCCCCACCGATGCCGCCGTCACCACGCGCGGCTGGGTACAGGAATTTGAAAACGGCGTCATGATCACGCTCGAAGCGCAATCCGTAGTCTACATTCTCTATTCGCGTACAGGCGCATGGGAACAGGCAATTCCACACCCCGACAATCCTGCAAGTTCCACCTATGCGGTTCCCGAAACAGATGCAGCCCCCAGCGTTGATCCGCACTTTCAGACGCTCTGGGCCGAACCGCACCGGCAAACGGCCCTGGGCGCACCCCGCTCCGCCCCGGAAACCGTCCACACCCTCATCATGCAACGGTTCGCCGGTGGCATTCTGCTGGGCGATACCGACACCGATCAGGTTTACGTACTGGATCGGGACCGCCTGCGCCTCTAGCCGTGGTGAGCCTGATCCACATCGCCGCACAATACACTTTTCGCCTGCGCGCACACTCTAAATCGCGGTAATTGGGCGCAGATTTGCGCGCTGCTAAAACGCCGATTGCATCTTTGGCCTTGAATCTGTAAACTATAGGGAGCGCGCGACAGCATTCAACTGTTCGCTAAATTGTCACGCTGCATTTTTCCCGTACCATTTCCACCTTATTCGTAGTCTCAATTCGTAGTCT
>JBBDIO010000068.1:5184-7080 GCA_040880365.1 Litorilinea sp. | reverse complement strand
CTGTGTGGATCCGACCAGCCATGTGGGCAGCTTCACACCCACCGATGGAAGCCTGGGGCGCGATGGCAGCACCGATACCTGGTGCATCAAGTGGGATTTGAACGATAATTTCTCGCAGGGTGAATTCTCCTTCACCCTGAATGACAACTATCACCCGGCGGTGGTACAGGTGCTGGCGAAGGCCGGCCCCACCCATGCCTCTGTGGAAATCATCGGCCCCGACTGTGACCGCCCGGTCTCCGAAACCGAACCCGATCCGGAACCGGAACCGGACCCCGAAGACCCACCCAGCACCGGCGACCCCGCCATCTGTTCGTTTGGCTGGCTCGACTGGAACGGCGGCATTTCCCCCAATATGGAGCTCAGCAAAAACATTCGCGATACCCTGCACAGTGGTATCTGGGAAATCGACCAGGTGATCCCGGCAGGACCTGCGGTGTCCAATAGCACCCTGGTCAACAGCGCACTCAATGACCGTGTGGAAGATGGAGATAGGCTCAAAATCCCCCTGACCCAGTTCGACGGCGAAGGCTATGCCGTTTGTGGTTTCGCCTATGTGCACCTGGTCGATTTTGAACTGGACGATGAAGAAGGCAGTTGGATCGAGCTGCTATTTTTGAAAGACCTGGTGCGCGGTCTGACTACCGACCCCGATTTCCCCGACTACGGCGCGCGCGATGTGCGGGTAATTCGCTAACCAATTCCAAGTGTGTGTGTCTCCTGTGTGTCTTCGGTGTGTCTCGAACCGGGGCGGCTCATCTCTACCAGAGTCGCCCCGGCACACATTTTCGCCGCCAGATTCCTACGTTCCGCCTCGATTCCCGCCGCTTATCCCCCGTCTAACGTCTGCACTGCCGCCTCTCCGCCAATTGACGTATTTTCATCTGAGAAAAACGCGGGGTTGGTCATGTCAACTCTGGCATTTGACCGATGTTCCACAAGACAATCACCAGTATGATCACAACACGAGCTACACAAATACGGGTCCCGAAGCGACAAGGCCCGTTGCATAAATTTGGTCGGCAGTTTTGTCCGCACACGCACCCCCAGGGGTGGATAGAGAACAAGGCAGGTAATGATCATGAAAAACAGTGGACTTCTTTGGTGGATTGGCGCATTTGTATTGGCGGCTCTGGCGGGCATTCTCACCTATGGCCTCCTCACCACATCGGTGCCCAACGCCGCTGCCGGCGCCCGCAACGAGCCAAACACGGCGCCCGTTGTCGTCGCCGCGGGCAATATTCCGCTGCGCCGTTCCATCAGTGAAGAGGACGTGATTGTGCGCAATCTGCCGGTCGATTCGGTGCCGGTCGGCGCGGCGACCACGGTCGAACAAGTTGTGGGCAAAATGGCGACCGGCGATCTGGTGGCGAATGAACCCATTCTGACCCAGAATCTGGTGACGCCCGATGTGGTGACACAACAGGTCGCGCTTTCGGTGCCCAATGGCCGCAATGTGGTCTCGGTGCCCACCGAATCCAAACTCATCAGCAATCGGTTGGTGCGCCCCGGCGACCACATCGATCTCATGGCAACCTTCGAAGTTGAAGTGCGCCGGGGAACCAGCACAGGCCCCATGCCTTCCAGCGTCTCGCTGCTTTCCGATCTGGAGATCCACGCCATTATTCTGCCCGCCACCACCGTGGAAGAAGGCCCGCAGAACCTGACCTCCCAGGAAGGCGGCGTTTTCCGCACAACCGATACGCAAGGTCAATCCATTTTGCTGGCGCTGGAACCCCAGGATGCATTGGTGATTCAGCATGTGCTCAATGTGGGCGGCAAGCTGGATCTGGCGCTGCGCTCTACCCAGGATGAAAGCTTTGTAGAAACCGAGCCGGTGGATCAATTCTATCTGGCCAATCGCTATCGCATCGACTTGAATCGCAACTAGGCAGG
>JBBDIO010000068.1:0-5084 GCA_040880365.1 Litorilinea sp. | reverse complement strand
TAGCAATAGACTTTAGCAATAGACCAACAGGAGTATGAGACGCACCATGCCAAATCACCGCAACATGCAAAATCAAGACAGCGTACGCATTGCCGTACTCACCGAAGATCATCTACGGGTAGAAGCCGTGGCCGATGCGGTCCAGGCTATGGATTGGGAAGTACTTGCCCTGGCGACACAAGGCAAAATCCGCGAAGTGGTGCGCCGCAATCGTGTGGATCTCATATTGGTGGATCTGGATATCCCCAACGCCAATACCCAGTTGACCGAGCTGGCGCAAACCGTTTCCGGGGTGGCAATCCTGGCCCTGGCAACGCCCCAGCATCTGGTCGATTTGCAAGATGCGCTGCTGGCGGGGGCAGCCGGTTTTGTGGCTTTCCCCATCGAGCCGAACCAGTTTGTCGCCACCATCCAGCGCACGCTCCAGGCAGGACCCAAGGCCGACGCCCGCAGCAATCGCGGCCAGATTGTGGCAGTGGTGGGTCTCAAAGGGGGCGTTGGACGCACTTCGCTGGCCGTGAATATGGCCATCAGCCTGCGCCGGCGCATTGCCGAAGACGTGGTGTTGCTGGAAGGTCACCACGGCCTGGGCGATGTCGCGCTCATGCTCAATCTCACGCCGCGCCACACGCTGGCATCTATTGCCCAGGAAGAAAATCTGGATATGGATGTCATACAGGGGCATCTGCAACAACACGCCAGCGACATTAAAATCCTGCCGGCGCCGCCCGATGTGGAACAACTGGTGGAGCTGCCGACCGAAACCTGGCGAAAATTGCTGCACACGCTGGCCGAAATCGCGCCCTATGTGATTGTCGATACCGCGGCCGTGGCCGACGATGTCCTCTCTGAAGTGTTGACACTGGCGGATGAGATCATCGTGGTCACCGGCCCCGATTTGCCCAGCCTGCGCAGCGCAGTGGTACTCTTGCAAACCATCGACGAAGCCGAAAATGTCCACGGCAATACCCATGTGGTACTCAACCGGGCGGGGGTCAAAGGCGGCGTGAGCTAGGCCGCCAGCAGCCAGCAGTTGGGCCAGGAAATCGTGGCGGCCATTCCCGACGATCCGGCGCTGGCGATCTTTGCCCTCAATCGCGGGGTGCCCTTTATTCTGAGCCATCCCAACTCGATTCTGGCCCGCGATGTAGATCGACTGGTCACCCGGGTTTTCAATCTCGCATTGGCGACACCGGCGCGCGCCAAACCGGCGGAAAACAAAAAGAAAAGTCTTTTGCCTTTTTTAAGCCGCTAAACGTCGCACCCGGCCCACTCGGGTTGCACGCAGATTACACGCAAGTCAACTCATATCCCCCGCTGCGGGGCGGCACTTCGCCGCTCCGCAATTGTGTATACCCCTAATACATTTGTCGCAGAATGTGCCACAGACAAGCGTTCGTTTGATCATGCCACGATCGGCATTTGACCGATGTCGGAATGATCGAGAATCGCTATGATGAATGCCAGAGCAACCCGCCGCCGCAAACAAGCCGCAAATAAGCAGCACACATGCAGATGCGGGGGGCCTCGATTTTACGGATGGATTATCGTAACAAGAGGCATGTCGTAACAAGAGGCATGTCGCAACGAGCAGGAGTCGCGCAAAACATGGACTTATTCGCAATCATCATTTTGAGCCTGCTGGCCGGTTGGGCGGTGAATGTGATCGCCGACACGCTGCCCAGCCCCCGGCCTCTGGGCCACTTGCTGCCCACCGCCTGGGATTGGCCCGTGCGTCAGTTTTTCGTGACGGCGACGCCGGTGGCGCATCGCCACGAAGAATTGGCGCCACGCCGCTGGCGCACTGCGCTGGTCTGGGTTGCCGCTTTGGCGCTGGGCTGGCTGGCGCTGGGCCAGCGCGAAATCAATGCGCTGAATCTGCTCATTGCGCTGTATGCCTGGTTTTTTCTGGCGGTCGCCGTCATCGATCTGGAACACCGGCGCGTGCTCAATGTGATGCTCCTGGCGTTGACGCCGGTGGCAGTGCTTGCCAGCCTGTGGTTCCAGACGCCCAGCTGGACATCGGCACTGGCCGGCGGCCTGTTGGGCTTTCTGCTCTTTCTCGCCGTTGCCCTCATCCGCCCCGGCGGCATGGGCATGGGCGATGTAAAACTCGCCGGCGCGATTGGGCTGGTCACCGGTCTCAGCGGCGTCCTCACCGCACTGACCATCGGCATTCTGGCCGGTGGCGTGGCGGCCCTGGGGCTGCTGTTGCACAGCCGTCTGGCCGGGGGCGTGCAGGGCACAATCGACCGCAACCTGAGCATGGCCTATGCGCCCTATCTGGTGCTGGGAGCGTGGATCGCACTTTACTGGTAAGTGGTGATGCGATCACGCACGGCAATCCAGCCGAGCAATTACCACTTGTCCCATGACGAAACTATCGTTGCAGACTTTTCAGAAAAATTGATGAGACGCGGAGCACGACAATGAACTACGTCCTGATTATCACCTTGCTAATTATGTTTGCAGTCATCGCGGCCATGGCGGGCTTCTATCGCTGGCTGAGTTGGACTCGCGAGGTTGAAAGCCGTCTGACCGATGGCGCGGCCCCCGCCGCGGGCCAAAGCGGACAGGGCGCACGCCTGGCCGACCAGATGAACAAGCGCATCAACAAGCTCTCCTTTGCCGAACGGCTGGATAAAGAGCTGACCGCGGCCGACAGCAACATGACGGTGATGGAATTTCTCATGACGCGCGCGGCGCTGGCGTTTGGGCTGTTTGTGGGCGGCTGGCTGCTCTCGGGCCATCCGGCCGGGGGCGTGCTGCTGGGCCTCATCGGCTGGATGGTCCCCGGCATGAATCTGCAACGCAAAAAGGCCGCCCGGCTCAAAGCATTTGGCGACCAATTGCCCGACATGATCAGCATGATCACCGGCTCTCTGCGTTCGGGCTATGGGCTGATGCAGGCGATTACCGTCATCGAACACGAAATGCCCAACCCCATGGCGGCTGAATTTGGCCGGGTGGTGCGCGAGACCGCGCTGGGCTATCCCATCGCCGCGGCCCTGGACAACCTGGTAGAGCGTATGCAGAACGATGACCTGCGCCTGGTAGTCACCGCCATCCACATCCAGAACGAAGTGGGCGGCAGCCTGGCCGATGTGCTGGAAACCATTACCGGCACCATCCAGGATCGCATTGAGCTACTGGGCAAAGTCCGGGCGCTGACCGCCCAGGGTCGTATCACCGGGATGTTGCTGTCGGGGTTGCCCATTCTTGTGGGCGCGGCGCTGATGGTCATCAACCCGGAATACATCCTGTCTATGTTCCAGCCCGGCTGGATTCTGGCGCTACCGATTGTCGCCGTCATCATGATCGTCATGGGCAATATCCTCATGACCAAAGTGACGAAGATTCAGGTTTAACATTTTTTCAGGATCACGGGCAGACCGAAACGACGACCGCAGCAAAAAGGAAGATGGAGAAAGATCATGATTGCAAGCCCACTACTTATCGCTTTATTAGCCGCAGGCAGCATTCTCTTTGTGGTGGGCGCGTTGCGCGCCTGGCGCGCGCGCACCGTCCTGACCCCGGTCGCCACCGCGCTGGGCAGAAACGGCAATCGCCTGCCCGACGAACGCAAGATGAAGATGCAGCGTCCGGCCAGCGAACGCCTGCTGCGGCCTTTCCTGCGCAAGCTCTATCGCACAGGTCGCTATCTCACGCCTGCCAATACGGTAGCAGAACTGCAACAGAATCTGATCGTGGCCGGTATGCCCGGCGGCCTGACCGTCACCGACTTTTTGGGCCTGCGTGTGCTGGCGGGCGCCGCCCTGGGCGCGCTGCTCTTCACAATGACCATCACCGGCGAATCGGCCATGATGGCGATGCTCTATAGCCTGGGTGGGTTTATCGTCGGACTCTATCTGCCCAATTTCTGGCTCAAAAGCAAAATGCGGGCCAGACAAGACGCCATCGCCCGCGCCCTGCCCGACGCGCTGGATATGATGTCCATTTGTGTGGATGCCGGGCTGGGTTTCGAAGCGGCCCTTCAAAAAGTGGCCTTCCAGTCGAAAAATGAGCTGGCGCTGGAGATGCGGCGGGTCATCAGCGAAATCCGCGTGGGCGTTACCCGCAGCGATGCATTGCGCCATCTGGCGCAGCGCACCCAGGTGCCCGAAGTGGCGAGCTTTGTAGGAGTCCTGGTGCAGGCCGATAAATTGGGCATTGCCATTCGCATGGTGCTGCGTACCCAATCCAGCCAGATGCGTGTCTCGCGCCGCCAACGTGCCGAAGAAGCTGCCGGCAAAGCGCCGATCAAGATGATGATTCCCATGGTGCTGTTCATTTTCCCTGCCCTTTTTGTGGTGATTCTGGGGCCGGCAATCCCGCGGATTATGGCAGCTTTCTAACCACCAAACGGCCTGCTTTTTTGTAGAAACCCGGCGGGGGTCAACCCGTCAGGAGCAATAGATGAGCTATCAATCACAGAATTCAGAACACAAGAACCGCACTACCGGTTCGCAATTTCTAAAGGATGACCCCCAGTCCAGCGTGCCCGAAAGCCGCGAGCCGGGCTTCCGCAAAACCTTCGCCTTCGGCTATGACCCCGAATCCCCCCGCGCGGCGATGTCTTCTGCGGCGATCTCTTCTGCGGGGACCCATCTGGGCAGCGATGTCCGCGAAACGACCGACATGCGGGCCGACCGCGCCGCGCGCTACGGCTTCAGCACCACGCGCCAGAGCTATGCCCAGCTGGGCGCGCAGGCCCCGTCGATTAGCGCCGTACCCGCCCGCCCCGACTGGCTCGACGATGATGACGCAGGCAACACTGACGACACAGACAATACCGCCAACACAGGTGGCAAAGGCGACACCGATCACCGCGCGCCCACGCCTCCCCGCGAAGATGGCACCACCCATGCCGGCCATGCCTCACCGGATACTAAGTTGCCGGATACCAGGTTGCCGGATAGTGGCAGCCAGACCATCCGCGAACAGCGCGCCGATCGCGCGCGTACCGATGCGGAACAGAGCGGCACCGACTTCGCAGAGAAGCGCGTACCCAATGACAATCCGTCTGTGCGGGCTAGCGACTGGCAGCCGACAGACACGTCCGCGACGCCGCCTGTCACACCGCC
>JBBDIO010000067.1:0-7091 GCA_040880365.1 Litorilinea sp. | reverse complement strand
AAAAGGGGGGCCGGAACGTCCGGGCCCACCTTTTTTCACATAGCTTGCACGCGCAGACTGCTATTGGCGGCAATCTAGCGGCCCAACCGGGCTGCATCCGCTAGCGGATACAGAGCTGCTGGCCCTTGTAGATGTAGTGGGGTCCACGCAGCTTGTTTTCGTCGATAATGCTATCAACGCTGGTGTGATGGCGGCGGGCAATGCTCACCAGGGTGTCGCCATGCGCCACGGTGTGATAGGCTTTGCAGCGCGGGGCAGGCGGCACATAGACATGCCCCTTGGGCACACAGAGACGCTGGCCCACATAGATCCGGTTCGGGTTGTGAATGCCGTTGGCGCGCGCCAGGGCGTGTACGGTTGTGCCATAGTGGCGCGCCAATTTGGAAAGCGTATCGCCCTTGCGCACCGTATAGGTGTTGGCACAGGCATGGTGCGCGGGCTTGTGATCCCGATATTCGCCATGATCGTTGTGGTGACCTTTACCGCGATAATTATCGTGATGCTCATAGACAAATTCTGCGGAGCCACGATCTCCGCCTGCCGCATAGGCCGCCGCGGGGAACATGGCCCATGTCGCGATCATGATCCCCAACGCAACAAACAATAGGCGACGCATCCGCAAAGCGGACAATAGCATTTGGTTCATCCAGTCATCCTTTCGCAATCTTCATAAGAAACAAAAGAAATTACACAGTTGACAAAAGAAAACAACGCGTTGACGGTCTGGCAGAATTTCTACGCGGTCCGGCTACAGATGCACAGGAGACGCTGTTTGGATTTGTGCTGCGCTATGTTTTCGAGATGGGTTGCGATGTGCTGTGACGTGCTGTGGATATCGGCAATGGTCCTGCTATGCAGATGTTGTCATGTTAACATAACATACCTTCATAGTTATGGAAGCTGGATTTCATTTTCCACAGAGAATCGCGTCGGTTTCTACATAAAATAGTGTAGCATGGTTTTTCTGCCAATTCAAGCCCGAATTTTTGGCGGCAATTCACGCTGGGCAGAAGGTTATGCTTACCTTACGTTCATATATTAGAAATACGCAGCCGACGGTGGACAGGTTACGCACACGCGGGATAGTTGTCGCCAAATGGGACGGGGTGATATCGGGGCTATCTGATATGGGTGCGCGCGTTATTCGGGCTGGGGCGCGGGGCGCGCCATGTGGTGGCTGCGCAGCGCGGCATAGGCGAGGATGAGCAGAAAGCCGACAGCCGCGGGCAGGATAAGCGTTTCCAGCGCAAAGGCCAGGCTATTGGTATCGGCCAGATAGCCGGTGTATTGAGCGCCCAGGCCGCCGGGCCACCAGCCCACGCCCATGAGCAAACCTGTGGCTATGCCGACTTTGCCGGGCCAGGTTTCAATCGCCATGATGATGCTGGTGGGATAGGTGGCGCCAATTGTGACGCCGCTGAGGATCAACGCGCCGACCTGCACGATGCCGGTATTGTGCATTACCAGCCAATGGAAGACGACCAGGCAGGCAGTAGATGTCGCGACCACTTGCCAATGTCCAAAGCGGTCGCCTGCCGGCCCACCAATAAAGCTGCCCAGACTGATGGCAAAGGCAAAGACGGCGAGCATCTGTGCGCCACCCGCCACTGTGCCGCCGTCGCTTTCGATCCAAATCGGCAGATAGGTGGTCAACGCGACTTGATACCACGAGCGAAACATCATGGCGGTGATGATGAGGCTTAACCCCAGGAAGAAAGGGCGCACATTGGGGCGCAGGGGGGCGGCTGGGGCTTTTGCCCGGTCCACACGCAGGCGGATGGCGCGCAGCCGCCAATAGAGGTAGATGCCGTAGGCCAGGCCCAGCGGGGCGACCACGATGGTGCCGGGCAAACCCATCAGGGCAAATACGCCCGCCATGAGGATGGGGCTGAGCGCCGAGCCGATGTTGCCGCCTACAGAAAAAATGGAGATGCCCGTGCCCCGGCGTGCACCCGAATTGGCCGCGGCGATGACCGCCGAGGGGGGATGAAAGGCCGCCGAACCCAGGCTGCCCAATGCGATGAGCACCAGCAACATGGGATAGTTGGTCGCGAAGCCGACCAGCCCCATCGCCAGCCCAATCCAGATGACGCTGAATGCGCTGAGCCGGTCTGCGCCCCAGCGGTCGCTGAGATAGCCGAACAGGGGCTGGGCCAGAGACATGCAGGTAGTGGCAACCAGCGCAATGGTGCCCACCTGGGTGAAGGTAAGCCCCATGCTGGCGCGCACGACTGTATAGAGTACGGGCAGGAACTGGGTCGAAAGCTCGATGACCAGATGCCCGCCGGCAACCAGCGTCAGCGCGCCGGCAGCAGTGCGAAGACGCATGGGCTATTCGGTAAGCTCGCCCTGTGCCGCCGCTTCGGCGATGGCGCGGGCGTCGGGCGGCAGCAGCTTTTTGTCTTGTTCCTGGGGACGCAATTGCCGGTCGTAGATGGTGGCATAGAGCTTGGATTTCTCCAGCAACTCTTCGTGGTTGCCCGAAGCAGCAATGCGTCCGCCTTCCAGCACCAGAATCAGATCCGCCATGCGCACGGTGCTGAGCCGCTGGGCAATGACAAACGAGGTGCGGTTCTGCATTAGCCGTTCCAACGCAGCCTGGATTTCCTGCTCGGTTTCGGTATCCACGCTGGAGGTCGCATCGTCTAGCAGCAGAATGCGCGGGTTTTTCAGGATGGCGCGGGCAATCGCCACGCGCTGTTTCTGGCCGCCCGAAAGCGTCGAACCGCGTTCGCCCACATGGGTGTCATAGCCTTTGGGCATTTGTGTAATGAATTCGTGGGCCTGGGCGGCCTGGGCCGCGGCGATGACTGCATCGTGATCCGCTTCGGGGTTGCCAAACGCAATGTTTTCTTCGATGCTGGCCGCGAAAAGTGTGGTTTCCTGCAACACGATGCCGATTTGATCGCGCAGCGAGTGTAGTTGTACGTCGCGCAGATCGTGGCCGTCGATGAGCACCCGCCCGGCAGATGGATCGTAGAAGCGCGGGATGAGGTTGATGATGGACGATTTGCCGGATCCGGTAGGCCCGAGCAAGGCGACGACCTGCCCGGGCTGCGCTTCGAAACTGAGATCGCGGATGACCGAATGTTTCTTGAGGTAGGCGAACGAGACGTTTTCAAAGCGCACATGGCCTTTGATTTCGGGCATGGGTTTGGCGTCGGGCGCATCCTGCACTTCCGAAGGCGTATCCAGAATTTCGTAGATGCGTTCGCCCGATGCAATCGCCATCGAGATGGCGGGCACAATCATGCCTACGCGGCGCACAGGCATGATGAGCTGGGTCAGATAGGTGGTGAACGCGACCAGTTCACCCAAACTGAGTCCGCCATTGATGACCAGCGTACCGCCATACCAGATGATGGCGACGGTGCCCAGGTTGGCGATGAAATCCAGCAGGGGCACATTCAGCGCCCGCAGCCGCGCCGCCTGCGCCGACATATCGAACCAGACGCTGTTTTTAACTTCAAATTCTTCGACCTGTGTGTCTTCCTGGGCAAATGCTTTCACCACGCGTGCGCCGCGCATGTTCTGTTCCAGATGGGTGGTGAGTACACCCAGTTGCTGTTGGATTGCCAGCGAAAGCGGGCGCATATGCCGGCCAAATTCATAGGCGCGATGGGTGAGAAAGGGCATGGCGGCGAGACTGAGCAGGGCCAGGCCGGGGTTCATGATGAAGAGGATCACCGCGGTGCCGATCAGCAGCAACGAGCTATCCAAAATGCGCAGCGTGGCGCGTCCGGTGAGAAAGCGAATCCGCTCCACATCGCCGATGGCACGCGAAAGCAGCTGTCCGTTTTCGGTGCGGTCGTGATAGGAAAATGGCAGCTCGGCCAGTTTATGATAAAGCTCATTCCGAATATCATAGGCCACGCTTTGGGAAATGACTTCAGTCGAACGGCCTTCGAAAAAGGTCAGAATGCCTTTGACCAATGTGAGGCCTAGCAGACCCAGTACCGACCAGGTGAGCAGTTGCAGGTTGCCCGCGCCAATGCCGCGATCCACAATCCAACGGATGAATTGGGGGGTCATGAGACCGATAGCCGTGATGCACAGCATGAGTACATAGGCCACGGTGGTGCGTTGCCAGTAGGGACGCAAATATTCATAGGAGCGCAGCAAAATGCGCCAGTCGCCGGATTTTCGGATTGAGATAGGTGCTACGAGTTCAGTTCTTGTTGCCATGTGCTACTCATTCTAGGTCTGTTTCCAGGTCTGTGCCCGCGGGGCGATGCCGGGGTGTTGGGCGGTTCGTATCGGTAATAGGATCGTGGGCGTTTCCGTCTGTGTGATGCATAAATTCTGTGTGATGCATGAATGTCGAGACTATCATCATACTCTAAATGGTTCGTGTAATATATCGCGTGATATATCGTGCCGGGGCCGCAAAATGGGCGGGCCGGTTTGTCTGCAATCAGGTAACTGTCGTGGGTGTATCTTTGGGCGAAAGGCCATTGACCGCATTGATTTTGGCGCCCACCGGTGCGGGCACCGGCCCCATGAGCAGGGGATCATCGGTATCCAGCATCCAGCGGTTCAGACGGTTGCGCATCGCATCGCGCACTGCAAGATAGGCAGGCGCATCGATCAAATTATTGGCTTCCTGGGGATCGTAGATCAGATCGTACAACGCTTCGCGGGGAACGGTGCGCGCTTGCCAGCCGTGATGCAGGAGCAGATCTTTGCTGGGGCCATCGTCACAGTTGGGCAAAACCGGGGTGGTGCGCTCACCATAGCGCCGGATGTATTTGTAGCGTTGGGTGCGCACTGCGCGCTGCGGTTCATAGGCCGCGTGATAGGAGACTTCTGCATACACGGCGTCGTTAATCTGATCGACTTCGCCGCTGAGCACGGGCAGGAACGATTGGCCCTCCAACCACGGCGGCGCGAGAATATCCAGCCAGTCGCAGAGCGTGGGAAAGAGATCAATCTGGGAAATCAGCGCATCGCAGACCCGCGCTTGCTCGGTGCTGCCGTCGAAGGGGCCTGGCCCGCGCAGGATGAACGCCACGCCCATGCCGTGGTCGGTGAGATTGCATTTCATCAGCGGAAACGCCAGCCCGTGATCGGTCGTATAGATGACCAGTGTGTTGTCGGCAAGGCCCGCTGCATCCAGTGCATCGAGCACCGTGCCGATGCCTTGATCCAGGTCGTGGGCGGAGGCGTGAAAATCGGCCATGTCCTGCCGCGTTTCCGGCGTATCGGGCAGGGGCGCAGGCGGCAGAACGTGGTCGGCGTTGGCGGTTGCCGATGGAAATTCGCGGTGCGTCTCGAAGAAACCCACATCCAGGAAAAAGGGCGCTTGCGGGCCATTTGCCAGAAAATCGGCTGCGGTCTGTGCCACAGGGTCTGCGTGTCGTTCCGTGGGCGTCAGAATTTCCGCATAGCCGAGTTCGGCAGGGTCTATGGCAAGATGTTGCAGCCCCGCGAGAGCAGTATGATAGCCGGCCCCGTTGAGGGTGTGCACAAGGTGGTGGCTGTAATCATGCAGCCGAAAGCCACGATGGGCCAGGCCCAGCATCCCGTTGCTGTGGGGGGCTTGCCCGGTCAACAGTGCAGAACGGCTGGGTGAACAGGTGGGCGCGGCGCTGTAGACCTGGCGAAAGAGGATACCCGTATCGGCCAGGCGTTGCAGATGCGGGGTGGCGATGGTATGCCCATAGGGGCTAATATAACGACCCGTGTCGTGGGAATGAATATAGATAATGTTGGGCTGGGTCATGATCAACCTTGAATTTCCGCTTGGTTATTGGTCTGGCCTGGGTGTTATCACGCGCTGGAACTGCCAGTGTGCCGCCGCCGATGCCGCCCTTTTGCAACCCTGGGGCATCTATCTGGCATTCCTATAGCATCCGTGTGGCGTTCCTGTGGCATCCCTGTCGATGCTTCTTAGTGTCGGCATACAATGGGTGGTTGTCAAGTTTTATACAGTCTCTGTACAGGCATACGACGGGGGATGGCTCGCGGTTGGAATTGGCAACTGCCGGGCAGGGGAAAACGTCTCAAAGATGGCCGCAAAGCTAGCTGTGGCTTCGCGATATGGTTGTATACAAACGGGATTATGTGAGATTTGATAAATTTAGTACGTAGGCGTATTATTCTGCGTATGACAAAATGCCCACACACTGCAATTGGAAAACACGCGGCCTGCGATCCCGGCGCGCCGCAGGGACGCACCGGACTGCATCGCCTGTTGGCGCCGCTGGGCATAGAGCCGACGCCGGGAGCCGAATTGATGCACCAGGTGCGCATGGCCGCGCAGTTATATGATAGTCTCATGTTGCCCAAACACCGGGTGGGCAATCTTTCTCCGCCACAGTTGTCAGCGCCACAGTTGTCTCCGGCGCGCCTGCGGCTCTTGTTGTGTCTCTTTGCCTACGAGCTGCAGGGCGAGACCTCGTTGAATCCGACGCGCCTGAGCCGGGAATTGAGTCTCAGCAAGAATACGATCAGCGCACATCTGCGCGCGCTGGAGGAATTGGGGCTGGTCGAACGGACCACCGATCCCAACGATCTGCGCCAGTTTCAGATTCAACTGGCAGAATCGGGGCGCGCGTGTATTCGCCGTTCTGTGCCCGACCATATGAGCTATCTGGATCGGCTGGCGCAAGATTTGACGCCCACCGAAGTGACACAGCTTTCGCAGCTGTTGGTGAAGCTGATTGCGTCGTTGCGTGCCCACGGCCAGGATGGATGCACGGGGCACGACTCTGTGTAGCGGACACGATGGCGTGTAGCGCGCAATATGCTGTGTGAGAGGAAATGTGAGGGTATGCGTAGCGGGTAATCGGGTTGGGTTTATCCGACTGGCAGCGACCGCGTACCGCCAGGCTGATTCGATGCAGTTGAATGGGGAAGATGAAGGAGGGCTGGTGTGACAAGCGCACCGAGCGGAGCAACCCGCCAACGACCAAACTTGAAGAATCTGGGGCGCGCGATGGCTTTTTTGGGGCAATATGCCAAAACTGCCGCCGCCGCGGTCATCGCGTTGCTGATTAGCATTGGCGCGCAGTTGATGGTGCCCCAGGTGATCCAGAATATTCTGGATGCCATGACTTTTGGCCTGGTTTCCCAGCAGAACGAGGGCTTGC
>JBBDIO010000066.1:0-7099 GCA_040880365.1 Litorilinea sp. | reverse complement strand
GGCCGGTCGTGGCATGGGTGGCGGGCAAAGCAACTTCCGCAGCGGCGTCTTCCGTCACGGCCTCATCCGTTGCGACTTCGGGTTCAGTTGCCGCCTCACCTGCCGCCTCATTTGCAGATTCGGTTTCAGACTCGGTTGCAGTACGCTTGAAGACCAGCATCACCTCGTTGCGCGCCTGATTCACCAACATCTGCCCCGGGCCGATTTCCTCATCCAGCATCTGCCCGTTGATGTTGATCAGCAGATCGCCCTGGCGGATATCCACGCCCGGGATCAGCAGCGCGGAGTGCGCATCTGCCAGCCAGGGGTCACCTTCCAACAGACGCGCCACCCGATAGCCTTTGGCCCCGGCATCCCAGGTAAATTCTGCGCCCAGAAAACCCTGTCCATAGTGGGGGCGCGGGCGATAATCGCCGCCAAATTCATACGCGTGACTGGTGCCCAGCTCGCCCTGCATCTCCCACAACAGATCGCTCAACTCGCTGCGCGTGCTCACCCGCGGAATCAGGTCGAAATAGCGGGTAAAAACGGCCTGCCAGTCTACCTGCGACATATCCTCGGTCCAGAAGTGATCGCGTTGCAGCCGCCACGCCTCGCGGAACATCTGCTCCCATTCCGACTGGGGATTCACCGATACCTTCACCCGGTGCAGCGGAATCCAGCCACTCTTGCGCGGCGGGCCGCCACCGGGCGCCTTGTCGCCGGCATTGATCACGCGCAACTGGTTGCCGGTGTTGTAGATCAGCTTTTTGCCATTGGCCGAAATATCAAACGAAGAGACCCGATCTGCCAGCAACTCATTGCGATAGTCCTTGAAATCGTAGGCGCGCAATTGCCCGTCGTCGTCTTCCTCATCATCCCACTCGTGTTCAATATCCAGCTGTCCGGTCACGGGGAAGACGGTAAAAATGGCCTTGCCGTGAATCCCGGCGATTTGCCCATAGCGGGCATCGGGCACAGGAAACGCAACAATACGCCGGGTAATGCCTTCCAGATCGATGCGCACAGGTTTTGGCCCTTTGCGTGCGTCTTTGCGACCGCCTGATGCGTCGGCGTCGGGCTTGCCGTCACCCGCGGCGGGCGCGTCGTCACCCTCAGCCGTGCTGCCCGCGGTGGCGGGGGCATCCTGATCAAAGCGGTGTCTGCCATATCCTGGGCCAGACCATCCAGCAGGCCGCCCGTTATCTCGACGGCCACGCCGATAGCCCCGCCTATCGGCCCCACGACCGCGCCGGTTCAAGCCTTCCGCATAGGCATCCGCATCGTATTCGCCGTCTCTGTCTTCGTCCTCGTCCTCATACCCATCATCAGTCTCACCAGCACCGTCGGCGTCACCCTCTCCATCCGGCGCATCGTCGTGCTCATCGTCAGACTCGTCATCATCGGGTTCGCCCTCCATATCGCCAAAGTCGGGCTGGGGGATAAACGGATTGGGCAACCCCGCTTGCAGTGTGATCAGATAGGGACGCATACCCCACGGAAAGCTCAGATCAAAATGCAGCGCATCATAGACCGGATTAAATTCCCGATAACTGAGAAAATAGAGATATTTGCCCGCCGGGTCAAAGGCAGGCGAGACATCGTGCAAAATCGGTTCGGAAACCGTAAAAACGCGAGTGGCGTCGGGTTCCCCAGCAAGCGGTACAGGCCCAGCGGCTTCCGCATCCACAGCTTCCGCATCCACTGTATCTGTGTCCCCGGTATCTACATTCCCGGTATCTGCATCCGCAGCGGAAGCGGGCGCGTCCGTGTCCGGGGGCGCGTCCGCATCTGGGGATTTGCCATCATTTTCGGCATCCGGCGCGGGTTCGGGCAGCTGATAGAGACGAATCTCACTGGTCTGCGACGTGGCGGCAAAGCTATAGGCCAGCCAGCGTCCATCCGGCGACCAATCGAAGCCGGTGATATTCCGAAAACGACTGCGATCCACCAGATTCGCCTGCGCGGTATCCAGATCGACCAACACCAGTTCATACCGATGGTTCGTCACCGCGAGCTTGGCCGCGACGGGCGACGCTTTCATATCCACAATGCGCCCCAGGTCCAGCCCATCCAACCGCACCGATTCGCCATAGGGTTCGGGGCCAAAAATTTCCAGGCTCTCTTCGCCCGTTTCATCCGTCACCACTACAAAACGCCGGCCATCGCCCAACCATTCCGGTTGCCGATAGCGCACGCTTTCGCGCTTGCCATATTGCAAAACCGCGCCTTCGTGGTTAAAAAAGCCAAACGTCTTGCCCCGGCTGGTAATCGCCACCGCCAGTCCCGAAGGATGCAGCGCGTAGCCGTCCATGTAGCGCCCGGCATCCACAAACTTGCGGTTGCGCTGCACGCGCGGGCTGCGATAGCTGATTGCCACGCGCACTTCCAGATCGGTTGCAGGCTCATATATATAGAGATCCGCGCCCAGGTGATAGACAATCCGGCGACCATCGCTGCTGGGGTTGCGCACATAATAGCTCTCGTGGTCGGTATGCCGGCGGATGTCATCGCCCGCGGGGCGGCAACTGTATAGATTGCCAATGCCTTCATGGTCGCTGACAAAGAAGATGCGCGGCTTGCCCTGCACAGTCAACCACATGGGCGACGCGATATTGCCCGGCACATCGGCCAAAAACCGTTCAAATTCGCCGTCGCCGTTGCTGTCGATCCACAAATGCCCCGCGGTGCCGCCCCGATACCGCTTCCAGCGCGCCGGATCGCCCGTATTGCGCCCCAGCACCACCTCGCCATTGGGGCCATAGGCAATTGTGCGCGCCGGGCCATAGGGCAGCGGCTCGACAATGCCGTTCTCCTTCGTCACATCGACCGTAAACAGACCCATTTCGCTGGTATTCACCTGCCCATAGGTCGAACAAAAGATCACGCGCTGCGCGTCGGGCATCCACCCCACCACCTGGCAGGAACTGTTGAGATAGGTCAAACGCCGTTCACGGCCCCCCGCGGCATCCATGACATAGATTTCGGGGCCACCCTCTTCGCGGCCCACAAATGCCACATATTCGCCGGTGGGCGATAGCACAGGATAGGTCACTTCGCCGTGATTGCTGGTCAGCCGCCGCGCGATAGTTTCCTCGCCTGCCTGGCTGCCTGTTTCAGAGCGGGTAGAAACGCTCCAGAGGTCATCTTCTGAAACAAAAATAATGTTCTCACCGTGGATGGTGGGAAAACGATAATAGCCTGCGTTCATCTATCTTATCCGTCTAACATTTCACAAAATATTGGCAAACAACGTCCAACATATAAAACTCTAAGTATAACCTTGTCCAAAAGTCCACCGCAAATGCTAGAATAGAACACATTCAGCATTTAGCCCGACTTGGCGCGTGAACGTGTGCGCGTGCGCTTGTGAATGTGACCTTGCGCCTGCTACGCGGCCACGACATGCCCACTGTCAAAATCACAGACACCAACTCACCATGCCCGCACACTGGATGATTGCACCACATATCTCCCTCCATATATCACTTCCTCACACAAGGTGGCGCGTGCCCGTGCTGCTGGCAATCTGCGCATTGATCCTGGCGGCATGTGCGCCCGCGCCCACGGCCAACGTGCTGGGCTACGAACTCAAAAAACGCCTGCATGTCTATCCGTCGCCGCCGCACACCGGGCCAACCGGCACACTTAGCGGACAAATCTTCAATGACGCGCAAAGTCCCATCCCCGGCGCAGTGGCATTGATCGCCACCGCCACCGGCACGCCCTATACCGCGACCACCGACGCCCGTGGCATCTATACCATCACCCAGATTCCCCCCGGCCAGTATGTGCCCGCCTTCAGCGCGCCCGGCTATGTGGAAACGGCCCTGCACGATTCCGTGGGCATCCCGCGCCTGCTCACCATTACAGGGGCAACCACCACCCATGCGCCACCTGTTCGGCTGGAGACCTACACGCCACCGCCTCTGCCCCAGTCCCTTCCCCACGCCGTGGACCTGACCCTGCGTGATACCTATGTGGCGCAGGCGAGTTTTCCAGCAGGCGCGACGGCACACGTCCATACCTATACCTTCACCCACAACGCCGTCGTGATTAATAGCCTGCGCCTCTATCTGCCCCTGGCCGCGACACCCCAAGACGCTGTGCAACTGCCGCTCTTGTTCATGATCTATCCCACCGACACTGCCGCCTGGGAAGATGTCAGCGTCGCCTATGCCGCCGAAGGCTATGCTTTTGTAGCGATTTCGCCCGCGGCTGCGCATGGTCTGAATATTGACGCCCACGCCCAGGATGCCCGCGTCGCCTTTCACCTGGCGCGCGGTGGACATCTCACCCGCGCCATAGATACAGCCAGCGCGGCGACCATTGATGTCGCAATCGACCCGCAGCGCGCCATCGCCCTGGGTGGCAGCTTCAGCAGCGCCGTGTTGCACCGCTTTCTGCGCGACGAAGCCCCCAACATCACGGCCTGGGTCAATGTAGGCGGCATTAGCAATGCATTTACCGGCGCAGCAGAATTCTATGCCGGCGAGTTGGAAATGCCGCCCGCTTTCGAATATGCCATCCCGGCCCTGGGGCCGGCCAACATCTATCCCCTCCCCTTTCTGCGCTATTCGCCTGTCTACAGCGCAGGCTATCTGCCGCCCACCTACATTGTGCATACCGCCGCCGACCGCATCGCCACCATTGACCAGGCCCACCAACTGGAAGCCGCGCTGCGCGCCGCAGAAATTCCCGTCGAAACCCTCTATTACACCGATGATTCCCACTATCTCATGATTGGCGAATACATGACGCCTGCCAGCAGAAATGTCTACTATGGAATCCAGGATTATATCCGCGCCCAGTTTGGAGAATAGCCCACCAACGGGCCTTCCGGCTTTGGAAATTTCCTACTGCCCAAAATGTGAGAATTCCTATGCGCACAGGCGCATTCCTATGTTAAAATAGGCGCATGACAAACAACGACCTGAACCTATCCAACTATACGGCATTGGGCCAGGCAGCCTGGCTCGATCGCACCCACTACGGCCAATTGCGGCTGAGCGGTGCCGACCGTGTCGATTTTCTCCAGCGCATGACGACCAACCACATCGCGCGCTTGCAACCGGGTCAGGCCGCGGTTACCGTCCTCACCAGCCCCACCGCGCGCATTATGTTTGTATTCACCGTGCTCTGTCGGGCCGATGATCTGATCCTGTTACCCGCCGGGCCGCATCAGCTGGATGCGCTGGCGAAACATCTGCGCGGCCAGATATTTTTCATGGACAAAGTGACCGTCCACGAAATGCCCGAATACACGCGCATCCGCGTGGTCGGCGCCCAGGCCGCGCAGCGCCTGGCAACCGTACACGCGCCCGTGGCAGAGCTGCCCGACGGCGCGTTTATTGAACACAGCGCAGGCATATTGCTCAACCAGCAAGCCCTGGATCTACCCGGCTATGAAGCATTGGTGACGGGTCTCAGTATAAGCTCGCTGCGCTATGAGCTTCAGATAATCGGCATCCCCGATATATCCGACGCCGCCGCCTATACCGCACGCCGCGTCGAATTGGGACGGCCTGCCGCGCCCACAGAATTAAACGATGGCTATAACCCCCTGGAAGCAGGCCTGGCGTGGACGTGCGCCGAAAACAAAGGCTGCTATACCGGACAGGAGATCATCGCCCGCCAGATCACCTATGACAAAGTGACCCGCACGCTGGTGGGCGTGCAATCCCCTACCCCACTGACGCCGGGTGCGAAGATTACCATCGACGGCAAACAGGCGGGCACAGTAACCACTGCGGCCTATAGCCCCGCGCTGCAATCGCATCTGGCCCTCGCCGTTGTCCGTCGTCCCCACAATGTGGCGGGGCAGGCCGTGGAGGTAGCCAGCGAGATAGCCGCCGCCGCGGAGACTGCTTCCTCAGAAAACGGCAACACGACAAACGGCGATGCGCCAAACGGTGTGGCCGGTTCCGCGGACGCGCCGCCAGCCATTGCCGCCCGAATCATCGACCTGCCCTTGGTCACAGATGCTGCGCCCACCTCATCTGTATCTGTATCTGCATCTGTAGATGAGGTGGGCCAGGCATGACCACGCCCACGAAAACGGCAGCCGCGCCCAAACCGGCCCAAGCTAGCAGCACAGCCAGCAATACAGCCAACGAATCATTTGCCCCCACCACCTGGCGGCTGATCATCGACGATGCGCCCCGTTCGGGGGCGGCCAATATGGCCCTGGATCAGGCCCTGGCCGAAGCGTGCGCCGCAGGCGATGCGCCGCCCACATTGCGCTTCTATCGCTGGGAACCGCCCGCAGTCAGCCTGGGTCGCCATCAACCCATCACCGATATCGACGCCGCGGTGGTCGCGGCCAACGGCTATACAATCGTGCGCCGCCCCACCGGCGGGCGCGCCATTCTCCACACGGACGAATTCACCTATTCGGTGGCCGCGCCCGACACCGAACCGCGCGTACAGGGTTCAGTCATGGAAGCCTATTTGCGGCTGAGCGAAGCCCTGCTGGCCGGTTTGCACCGTTTGAACGTGCCCGCCGACAAAGCCGGAGGCGATGTGCGCGCCGGGTCCGATGTTTCGGCGGCCTGTTTTGAAACCCCCAGCGCCTATGAAATCACCGCGGGCACACGCAAACTCATGGGCAGCGCACAAAGTCGCCGCGCCGGCTATGTACTCCAGCATGGCAGCCTGCCGCTCTACGGAGACATCGGGCGGCTGGTAGATGTATTGGCCCTGCCCGCACCCGTGCGCCTGCGCCTGCGCCGAGATCTGGTCAACCGCGCCTGCACCCTGGCCGATGCGCTGGATCTGCCGCCCCATGCGCCGCAACTCGGCTTCGAGGCCGTCGCCGCGGCCATGCGCGCCGGCTTTGCCCAAGTGCTCAATCTGGAACTCAAGCCCAGCCCGCCCACATCCGCAGAGATCCGGCGCACCGCAGAATTGATCCGCCAGCAATATGGCAATGCCGACTGGACGGCGCGCAAAAGCTAATCATCATGGCTGTCGGTCTGTTAACCCTGGAGCTGTATCTGCCCCTCAACGCCAGCCTGAAAGGCAAGCGCAGCATTCTTAAACCGCTGATTGCCCGCTTGCGGCGCGAGTTCAACGTGTCGGTCTGCGAAGCCGACGCCCAGGACACGCTCTCGCGCGCCGT
>JBBDIO010000065.1:0-7153 GCA_040880365.1 Litorilinea sp. | reverse complement strand
AATCCGGTATAGAGCAGGTAGAGATTGCCCTGTCCCGAAGCCAGCAACGCGGCGATTGCGCCATATTGGGTGCTGCCGGTTGCGCCATAGATGAGCGCCGCGCCGTAGACCAGGAATGCGCTGGCGAATGCACCCAGCAGGAAGTATTTCATGCTGGCTTCGGTGCTGCGCGGGTTCGAACGATGCATTCCACACAGAATATAGAGCGCCAGCGAGAAGATTTCCACGGCAATGAAAAGCGTGATGAGATCATTCACGCTGCCCATCATCATCATGCCCGCGGTTGCCAATAGCAACAGTGTGTAATATTCGCCGGTCTGGGTGGTGATGCGCGGAATGTATTCAATGCTCAACAGGATGCCCAGCCCGGCCGCGATCAGGATAATCAGGTTTACCGCCAGGGCAAACTGATCCAGAATTGCCATATTCTGGAAGGTGGCAACGGGTTGATCCCACAGCCAGATGCTGACCCCGGCGGTGAGGCCGACGCCGATGAGCGCCAGCCACGGAATCAGACCGCGCACGCCGTTTTGTTCTTTGGGGGCGAACATATCGGCAAGCATGACCAGCAGGGCGACAAATACCAGCACCAGCTCGGGCAGGATGACCATTAAGTTGAGTTCGGGCAAAGTAGCAATTTGTGGCATGAGAATTACCGCTCAACTTTCATGACGATGGCCGGGCGTTCCATCAGCGCCGCCACCGATGGATTGATTTTATTCAAAAACAGATTGGGGAAAAGTCCAATCACGAAGAAGAGCAGCACCAGGGGCAGCAACATGGCGATTTCACCCCGGCGCAGATCGGGCAGCTTGCTGGCTTCGTTTTCGGGATTGGTCAACGGCCCCTGGGCAATTTTGCGAAAGGCCGTGAGCAGATACCACGCCGCCAGGATGACGCCCAGCGCCCCCAGAATGGCGAAGATTTGCGCACCGGGGAGGGTCGCATCATACATGCCCACCAGAATCGCGAATTCGCCCACGAAACCGTTTAGCCCCGGCAACCCGGCGCTGCTCATGGCTATCACCAGAAAGAAACCACAGAAGACGGGCACACTTTTCCACAGCCCGCCAAAATCTTCGAGCATACGCGTGTGACGGCGTTCGTAGAGCAAGCCCACGATCAGGAACAGGGCGCCGGTGCTAAGACCGTGGTTGACCATCTGCAACACGGCGCCGCTGATGCCCTGTTCGTTGAGGGCGGTGATGCCCAGCATGACATAGCCCAGATGGGCCACCGAGCTATAGGCGACCAGCGATTTGACATCCTTTTGCACCAACGCCACCAGCGCACCATAGAGAATGCCGATGACCGCCAGGGTGGCAATAATCGGGCCAAACTGGGCCGCGGCTTCGGGAAAGATGGGCAGGATAAAGCGCACATAGCCATAGGTGCCCATTTTTAGCAGGATACCCGCCAGAATGATGGAACCGGCGGTGGGCGCCTGGACGTGAGCATCGGGCAGCCAGGTGTGGAAGGGAAAGAGAGGAATCTTGACCGCAAATGCCAGGGCAAAGGCGATGAAGCCCCAGGTCTGGAGCGTGGGGCTGAGCTGCGCGCCCTGCAATTCCAGCACGTTGAGGCTGCCCGTGGCAAAGTATAGCCCCAGAATGGCGACCAGCATGAGCGCGGAACCGGCAAAGGTATAGATAAAGAACTTGAGCGCAGCATAGATCCGGTTGGCGCCGCCCCACCGTCCGATGAGCAGATACATGGGGATGAGGCTGAATTCGAAGAAGACGAAGAACAGCACCAGGTCCAGCGCCAGAAAGACGCCGATCATCGCGGTTTCCAGAATCAGCATGAGCACAAGATAGGTGCCCACTTCTTTTTCTACATAGACATTGCTGAAATGGACGGCAATCGGCATGATCAGGGTGGTGAGCAAGACCAGGAAGAGGCTGATGCCATCCACCCCCATGTGATAGCGCATACCAAATTCGGGGAACCAGGCATAATCTTCGACAAACTGCATCTCGGCGACACCGTCTTGCCAGCCTACCCAGAGCAGCAGGCTGACCAGGAAGGTGACGACGGTGGTGATCAGGGCAATTTGTTTTTTGCTGTCGTCATCGCGGACAACCGCAATGGCGATTACGCCGACCAACGGCAAAAAAGTAATGATGGAGAGTAAAAACGGGATAGCCATAGGCATGGGCGTCTATCCTAGAATATTTCTGAGCGTATCCGGCATTGCAATACGCACTTGTTTATGGCCGGTGCGACCGATTGCCGCACAAGGTTAGCTATGACACGCCCTGACGCAAGTGGCGCAAAAGTGCACACAACCCTGCAAGGCGGAATTGGCGTATGCGAGAACGGCAGCGCCGTGTCTGCACACGCGTTGACTACTGTTTGAACCGGCTAGATGGCATAGACGAAATAGGCCACCAGAGCCACTGCGCCCGCCAGAATGCTGAAGGCATAGACGGCGGTGGCGCCGGTCTGAATATAGCGCAGCCGTTCGCCCCAAGCGAGATTGAGCGTCCCCACAACATTGACCAGCCCGTCGATGGCGGCTTTGTCGACGCGGGTCGCAAACCAGTCTGCCGACCAGCGCAGCGCGCCCACAATGTATTTGTTGTAGAAATCGTCTACATACCATTTGCGATCCAGGGCTGGTTTCAGCCCGGTAAACCCATTGGCAATGCGCCGCGCCCAGGGTTCTTCGGTCTGATAGCGGGCATAGGCCATGACCAGGCCAAAGACGCCGATGATGATGCTCAGCGTAATCGCGGTGAGTTCCAGCGTCAGCGACGGATGGGCATGGGAACCCAGGGCCGGAATCAACCATTTCTCCAGCGTGAGAATGAAGGGCAGATTGAGCAGCCCGGCGACGATGGAAAGGCCCGCCAGAATCCATAGCGGCACGGTCATGCTGGGCGGGCTTTCGTGTGCGTGATCATAGAGATGCTGATCGCGCGGGGTGCCCAGGAAAGCGACAAAGACGGCCCGGAAGCTGTAGAAGGCGGTGAGCAGGGCGGTGACGATACCGACTACATAGAGGCCCAGGTTATAGTCCAGCGCGCCCAGCAGAATGGCATCTTTGGAGAAGAAGCCCGAAAGCGGCGCAATGCCCGCCAAGGCCGCCGCGCCGATGAGGAACGTGCGGAAGGTTTGCGGCATCTTGTGGCGCAGACCGCCCATCTTGCGGATGTCCAACTCGCCCTGTAGCCCGTGCATCACGCTGCCCGCGGCCAGAAAGAGCAGGGCCTTGAAGAAGGCGTGGGTGACCAGATGGAAAATGGCCCCACTATAGGCCCCCACCCCCACGGCCAGCATCATATAGCCCAGCTGGGAGATGGTGGAATAGGCCAGAATCTTCTTGAGGTCGGTCTGGACCAGGGCAATGGTGGCGGCGAACAGGGCGGTGATGGCACCGATCCAGGCGGCCAGCATCGACGCGTCGATGGCGATGTGCCACAGGCTGTGGGTGCGGGCGATCATGTAGATGCCCGCGGTGACCATGGTCGCCGCGTGAATCAGGGCCGAAACCGGGGTGGGGCCTGCCATAGCATCGGGCAGCCACACGAAGAGCGGCAGTTGTGCGCTCTTGCCCGAAGCAGCCAGCAGGAGCATGATGCAGATGAAATTTGCCAGGCCCACGGTCAATGCGTGGTTGTCGGCAGCGGCAAAGACATCGAGGAAGGTGAGCGAACCGACCGTGGTCCAGATGGCGAGCATGGCTACGATCATGCCAAAGTCGCCCACCCGGTTGACCAGAAACGCTTTCTTGCCCGCATCGGCAAACCAGCCATAGGAATCGTCGCGCTGATCGAACCAGAAGCCGATGAGCAGGAACGAGGCCAACCCCACACCTTCCCAGCCCACAAACATGCCCAGAAAGTTGTTGCTGAGCACCAGGAGCAACATGGCGAAGATGAAGAAGTTCAGATAGAGAAAGAAGCGTTTGAACCGTTCATCGTGGGCCATGTATTCGATGGAGTAGATGTGGATGAGCGCGCCCACGCCGGTGACTACCAGGGTCATGGTGATGCTCAGCGGGTCGATGAGCAGGGCAGCAGGGACGTTGAAATCGCCGATGGTGATCCAATCCCACAGGTGCGATGTGATCACACGTTCTTCGGCGGGCAAGCCCATGAGCATGGCAAGCAAACCCACTGCTACCAGAAAAGCCGCCGCGACCACGCCCGCGGCCAGATAGCCGATGGCCTGATTGTTGAGTCGGCTGCCTACCAGCAGGTTGATGAGGACGCCTGCCGCAGGCAGGGCCAAAAGTAACCACGCTAAATCGAACATACAGGCTTCCTTATGATTGCGTATTGCGTGATGAGCCGGTGGGGAATGCGCTGTTGCTCCCGCAGCCGAATTACCACTTCAACAGAGTCATTTCGTCGATATTGGTCGTGTCGCTGTGGCGCGTGTGGTTGATGAGAATCGCCAACCCTACGGCAACTTCGGCAGCCGCCACGGCCATAATCATAAAGACAAAGACCTGGCCGTTGAGATTGTCCCATTGACGACTGAGCGCAATCAGGGTCAGATTGACACTGTTGAGCATTAGCTCGACACACATGAAAATGATCAGCGCGCTGCGACGGGTGAGAACGCCGACGGCGCCGATGGTAAATATGAGTCCGCTTAGGATGAGAAAATAGCTGGTAGGAACCACGTTTTTGTTCCTTTGTTGCGTGCGATGTGCCAGTGGCAGATCGCGTTCTATTGGTTTGAAAACAAGACCGGCAAAATCACCTCTGCCAGTTTACCTCTGCCCGTTCAGCCTGGCAGTGTCCGCCCGAATGCTCGCGCCGGACACTCCCCCGGACATTTCCGCAGAAAGTTGCCTTAGGCTTTGTCCTCGATTTTTGGGCGACGCGCCAGCAAGAGCGCGCCGATCAGCGCCACCAGCAACAGAATGGCGACCATTTCGAAAGGCAGTATATAGCGGGTGAACAGGGTGATGCCCAGCACTTCGGGCACGCCGCCCTGCACAATCGCGCCGGTGGGCGGTGCGCCAAAGGCGGCGGTGGCATAGCTATAGACCATGAGCGAAATCAGCAGGACGCCCAGCAGGATGCCCGCATAGGGAAACCAGATGCGCGCGCTGCCGCCGCCGATGCGGTCGCCGCCGATGAGCATGATGACAAACAAAATCAGAATGACGATGCCGCCGGCATAGATAATTACCTGGGCTGCGGCCAGAAACTGGGCGTCGAGCATGATATACATGACGGCCAGCGTGACAAAGTTGGTGAGCAGAAAGAGCGCACTGTGCACCGGCTGGCGACTCGCTACCACGCCCACCGCACCCGCGAGACTCACGGCCCCGATCAAAATAAAGAAAATCATGGTCGGTGACATTAGCATCCTACTCCGGTCGGATGACGACGTTGGGTTCGCCGGGGTTGAGCAACTGTTGTTTGTCGAGGATGAAATCACGCCGATTGTAGTTCGCCATGGCGAATTCATGCCCCAGCACGATGGCTTCGGTGGGGCAGGCTTCTTCGCAATCGCCACAGAAGACACAGCGCAACAGGTTGATTTCATAGACGCTGGCAAAGCGTTCGCCGGGCGATGTGGGATTGTCGGGGTTATTTTCCTCGGCTTCCACATGAATCGCTTCGGTGGGACAGGCGGCTTCGCACAACATGCAACCGATGCAGCGTTCCATGCCGTTTTCATAGCGGCGCAGTTCGTGCTTGCCGCGAAAGCGCGGATAAACCGGCACCGGTTCGTTGGGATATTCCAGGGTGACCGGGGGTTGGCGCAGGTGCTTGAGTGTGACACCCATCGCCTTGCCGATTTCGACTGCGCCTTTCAAAAAATTGTTGAAGGCCATTGTTACTCAATCCTTTTAGCTATTCGGCACTGAATGCGGGTCTTTGTTCATTCGGGTTGGTAAGTGCCACCGTATTAGTGATTGCGATATCTGTATTTGCTGCTGGATGATAGCTGCTGTGCTATTTGAAAAACAGCACCAACAGGGCGGTGATGATCATATAGCCCAGCGAGACCGGCAGCAGGAATTTCCACGCGAAGCCCATCAACTGATCATAGCGGGGTCGCCCGATGCTGGCGCGTACCCAGATGAAGACAAAGAGCAACACCAGCACTTTGGCGGCCAGCACAAACGGCCCCAGGATGGCAACATCTTCGAGAATGCCGAAGGGCAAACGCCACCCGCCAAAGAAGAGCGTCGCCATGATGGTGCTGGTGGTGATCATGTTGATGTATTCGGCCATCATGAACAGCGAAAATTTGATGCCGCCATATTCGGTCTGGAAACCGGCGATCAACTCGTTTTCGGTTTCGGGCAGGTCGAAGGGGCTGCGGTTGGTTTCGGCCAGAATACAGATGAAGAACAGCGGGAACATGAGCCACAGCCACAGCCATTCCCACCAGAGACGCTGTGCGCTCACCAGCTCGACCAGACTGAAACTGCCCGCCAGCAACAGGATGCTGACCAGGAAAATGCCCAGCGGCAGCTCGTAGGAGATCATCTGGGCCGAAGAGCGCAGCGCGCCCAACAGCGAATAGTTGTTGTTGCTGCCCCAGCCCGCCAGGATGATGCCATAGCTTTCGACCCCTGCCACCGCCAGAATCCACAAAAATCCGATATTGACATCGGCAATTGCGGGCACATTATTGGTGACCGGAATGACGGCCCAGATCACCAGCGCGGGGATCAACGCCAGCGCCGGCCCCAGCAGGTAGATCCATTTATCCACATGTTTGGGGATAATTTCTTCTTTGAAGACGGCTTTCACGGCGTCGGCCGCCGGCTGCAACAGGCCATATGGCCCGGCGCGGTTGGGACCGATACGCACCTGGAAGCGCGCCAATAGCTTGCGTTCGACCCAGGTGAGATAGGCGAAGCAAGTGAGCAGAATGACAATCAGTACGACCGAGCGTATGACCGGAAAAACCAGCGTGTTGAGCCAATCCATGCTGTATTACCCCAAAGCTGTGGGATGTGCGCGCTACGGTCGGCGGGGCATGGCAAACACGCCCGCGCCGGCCTGGGCAACGCTCATCCTTGTGATGTGATTTCCACTGTTTCCACGTCGCCGCCGTTGAGCAATGTGCCGACCGGCGCGCCGGGCAGGCTTTCGGGGATCCAGATGGTGCCCTTCTGGATCTGATCCGATACCCAGGCGGTCAACGTCAAATCTCCGTGGCTGTTGCGGGCGGT
>JBBDIO010000064.1:1245-7157 GCA_040880365.1 Litorilinea sp. | reverse complement strand
CCTCGGCCAAGGCTTCGGCGCGTCGGGCAAATTCCACCGGATAGAGGATATTGCCGGGTTCGCTGGCAAGGTCGCGCGCCGTAAAGACGCCCTTGGCAATGGCTAGGCCCATCTGCACACCTACATCCACCGCCGCGGTCTTGTCGGCGTCGAATTCCACCACCACACACTGTTCCAGGGCGGGGGCGCGGTCTTCCCGGCGATATTGGGGCGCACGATAGAGCGCGAGCAGCGTGCCTTCGGCCAAAGCCTGGGCCGCGGGCGTAATCTCCAGCCCGCCAATGCCGCTGCCATGCACAATTGTGGCAAAGCTTTTCACGCCCTTCACTTTGGCGAGCGCCTGGGCCGCCACGCCCGCCGCTTTGCGCGCTGCGTGCAGGTCAAATTTTTCCGCCGCACCCAACCCCACCACCAGCACGCGGGGCGCAGGCAATTGGCCGTGGGTATAGAGCAACGCCGTGCTGCCGGCCGCGCCGCCAAAATCGCCCCCGGCAATCAGCCCGCGGATTGCACCGTTGAGAGCCGAATCCACCGCGCCGGTCGCGCCGCCCGGCTCTGTGACGCCCGCAAAGAGATTCACCACGATACAATCCACCTGCTGTTGGGCGATATCGCCCTGGACTACGTGCAGTTCCATCATCAGTATCTACCTGTGTTTTCAAAAGAAATGCTGCCGAACCGGGTTGTGCGCACAGCCTAGTACTCTGTAAACTTGAATTATGTATCTTTCGTAGGTCACGCCTCCTGGCGTGACAGCGTTTGTCACCGCAGGAGCGGTGACCTACACGATTCGTTTACAAACTTAGTTTTCAGAGTACTAGCCAAAAACCTTGTGCAAACGCGCCGCGGCTTCATCCAGCATCTCGTCGGTTTTACAAAAACAAAATCGCGCCAGATTGTCGGTCAAATGGCGATGGGCTGGACTATAGAAGGGGCTGGGCGGAATGGCAGCCACACCCACATGGCTGGCAAACCAGCGCGCCACCGCGAAATCGCGGCGCATATCCGCGGCCACCGGCACATCCAGCTCTGCCGTATCAAATAGAATAAAATACGAGCCATCGGGGCAGACCGGCTGTAGCCCACAGGCATCCAGCACGGTTAAGAGGCGGTCGCGTTTGCCCTGATACATCGTGCGCAGCCACGCAAAATAGTCACGCTCCGCCACCTGCTCCATTGCCAGGCCGACCGCTTCCTGCTGCGGGGTGGGCACGGCAAACGGGATCCACTGATGAGCCATAAACAGGGTGTGGGCCAACGGTTGCGGCGCAATCGCCCAGCCCACCTTCCAGCCGGTGACGGAAAACGTCTTGCTCGCGCTGCCCAGGGTGATGGTACGCTCCCACAGTTGGGGCAGCGTCGCCATGCGCACATGCTTCACAGTTCCCGTATCAGCCCCGGCAGCAGCCCCAGCATTAGCCGGTGTAGCCAAATCTGCGCCGGGAGTAGCCGCGCCGGGATAGACCATCCACTCATAGACTTCATCACTCAGCACATAGGCATCGTGCGCGATGACCAATGCCGCGATCTCCTCCAATTCGGCGCGGGTAAAAACCTTGCCCACGGGATTGTGGGGCGTGTTGAGCAGAATGAGCTTGGTGCGCGGACCAAAGGCCGCGGCCAGTTCATCCATATCCAGCCGCCACTCCTGCGCGCTGTGGGCGCGGCCCGCCACTGCCGCCGCGGGACGCAACGGCACATAGACCGGAACCCCGCCCGCCATCTGCACCGCGGCCGGGTAGGAATCATAGAACGGTTCGATGAGAATCACCTCATCACCGGGATCGAGCAACGCCTGCATGGTGGCAAAGATGCCTTCGGTCGCGCCCACGGTCGCCACAATCTCGGACATGGGATCCAGTTCCCGCCCAAAAAGCGGGCTGTAGACCTGCGCCAGCGCATTGACTAGCCGCGGATGGCCTGCCGAGCGCGCATACTGGTTCAGATCCGCCTGAATGGCCGCACACGCGGCATCCTTGACAAAATCGGGCGCGGGAAAGTTGGGGAAACCCTGCCCCAGATTGACCGCGTCGTGTTGTTGCGCCAAAACGGTGAATTCGGCAAAGACGCTGGGTTGAAAATCGCGCACCCGCTGCGCCGGAGACTTGCCGGGCGGCGATACCGGGTAGTTTTGGTTAGACGCGCCCATCTGCGCACGCGCCTTCTGCCTGGAAGTAGTCATTCGGTAAATTCGCCTGTACTTCTATTTGCGAGACTTCTATTTGCGAGTATTTTCGAGCTATGAAATATTTGCGAGATATGAAACCCAATTCGTGCGTCCGCCCATTATAGCGTATCTGCGCGGGTGGGGCGAAGGTTCCCGTCCGGTCACTTTCCAGTCGCCATCACGACAGGTTGTGCATGATGGTGACCAGAGCCTGATCGTCGCCCACATTGCCGGGGAAGACAATATAGGGCAGCCCCGGAAAGCGACTTTCGGCACCCGTGCGCCAGACCGGCACGCCCGGTAGAATCTGCCCGGCAACCATCGCCCGCTGCACATTCAGGGCCTGGGTCGCAATATCGCTGGACGTGATGCCCCCCTTGGCAACCAGATAGCCGGGGCGCGTGTGCAGCCCGCGCACCATCGCCACCAGACCCGCAGAGACACGCTGCCCAATCGCCAGGCTCGAATCGGCATCATCGCCGGTGATGAGCGTGCGGCTGGTGTAGATGACTACCACTGCGCCCTGCGCCAGATGCGTATCGGCGGCGGCGATCACCCGCGCAATCTCGGCGGCCTGGGTCGCGTCATCCAACAACCGGGCCACATCCACCTCTAGTGCGTGAACCTGCTTCTGTGCGAGCAAGGCGTTGACCTGTCCTGTGGTCTTGGGCACATGGGAACCCACCACAAACAGCCCGCCGCTGCCGGGCGCAATCTCCAGCGCGGCCGCGTCGAGCAGGGGCTGAGTTTCCAGCCCGGCGCGAATCTGCACAAAGCTGGCGGCGGTGCGATAGAGAAAGCGCTTGCCCTGGGCTTCCGCGCCCAACAGCCCCGCCACAAAGACCTCCATATCGCGCAAGGTCACCGCGTTGACCACGCACGGCTGGCGGGCGCGCAGTGTCAATAGTTGCGCGGTCACCGCATCCGGGCCTTGGGTGCGCAGCGTCTGCAACGAAATCGCGGCCACCTGCGTCGCAGGCACGCGGCCTTCCGTCTTTTCTTCTACCCACGCCGGCAGATGCGAATGGGTATAGCCAAAGGCGGCGTCGCGGGCAAAGGGCGTCTCAGCGGCGGGAATCAGATCATAGCCTTCCGCCACATAATGCACATCGTCGATGGTAAGTCGCCCACCTTCCAAAAAGAAGGGAATGATCAGATCTCCGTCGAATTCGGGTTCATCGGGGCCGCGCAGCGACGCGGCGAGCGCATCCACTTCGCCGGGATAGTGGCCGCGCAACGTGGAATCGCTGCGGCTGACCACAGCGACGGCGCGTCCGGTCTGTTGCGCGGCCTGGCGCAGATTCGTGCCGATCTCCCGGTTCATAGCCTGGGCCTGGGCCAGGGGCAGGCTGCGCGAGTTGGTGAGGATGTAGAAAACGGGGGGCGCATGCGCCAGTTCAGCCTGGAGCGCATCGAGTGTCCAGGTGGTGAGCACGGGTACGTCATACACTGTCTGCGTGCCCGTGGGGTCATCATCGAGCACAACCAGCGTGCGCCCCACAGCTTGGATCTGGGCGCGAATCTGGGGCAGGAGCGTCGTGGGCCATTCGGGCGGCAAGCTCGCCAGCAGGGTCGCGCGCGATTGTCGGGTGGGGTTCATGCAGCATTCTCCAATAGGGTGGGCGCGGGAAGCGCTTCGGTCCAAGCCATTATTGGGGCCAGGCAATCAGGGCCAGGTAATTATTGGGGCCAGGCAGTCAGGGGCAGGCCGGTTTCGGCTTCGATGGCGAGCAGGCGGTTGTATTTGGCAAGCCGGTCGGATTGGGTAATCGAACCCACTTTCAGCTGATCCCCGCCCCAGCCCACTGCCAGATCCGCCAGCCAGTTATCTTCGGTCTCACCGCTGCGCGCACTCACAGTCACCGCCCAGCCGGCAGCCCGCGCCAGGCGACAGGCCTCTGCGGCCTCGGTCAGCGTGCCAATCTGGTTGACTTTCAACAGCAAAGCATTGGCGGCACGCGCCGCCACGGCGCGCGCAATGCGGGCCGGGTTGGTACACAAAAAGTCATCGCCCAACACCAACGTCCGCTCGCCCAGTGCCGCGCGCAGTGCCGGCCAATTCGCCCAATCCTCCTCGGCCAGCCCATCTTCCAGGCTCACAATGGGAAATCGGGAGACCCACGCGTCCAGACGCTGGATCATCTGCTCGGCAGTCAGGCGCGCGCCATCCAGCATATACGCGCCATCGGCATAGAAGTGGCTGGATGCCACATCTACCGCCAAAAAGACATCGCGCCCCGGTGTCAGTCCTGCGTCTTCAATGGCCCGCACCGCATCGCCCAGCATGGTTTCCGTATCGGGAAAGGGCGGGGCAAGCCCCCCTTCATCCGCAGTCAGCGCGCGCATGTCATATTTGGTGTGGCTCAGCCGCGCCGCCGCCTGATAGACGGCGTAGGTCATGGCGAGCGAGTCGGCGACAGTGGGCGCGGCAGCCACAACCAGCACATCCTGGATGGAAATCTGTCCCCCCGCATGTTTGCCGCCGCTAAACAGATTGATGGTCGGGCGCGGCAGTTGGGCAGGCGCGCCCGCGCCAAACTGGCGGGCGAAGTAAGTATAAAGCGGGATGCCCATCTGTTGGGCTGCGGCGCGGGCAAAGGCCAGCGAAACGCTCAACAGCGCATTCGCGCCCAGATTGGATTTATTGGGCGTGCCGTCCTGCGCCAGCAAGGCAGCATCCAGCGCAGCCTGATCGGCAAACGGCTGGCCGTGCAGCGCGGCGTGCAGACTGGTATTCACATTGGCGACTGCGCGCCGGACGCCCAGCCCCCCATAGCGCGCGGGATCTCCATCGCGCAGTTCCCACGCCTCTGCCGCCCCCGTCGACGCGCCCGAAGGCACCGACGCATCGGCCACACTGCCGCCTTGCAGTTCGCATGTGGTCAGCAGCGTCGGTCGCCCGCGACTGTCCAAAATTTCCAAAGCACGCACACGTTCCACCTGGAACATTCAAAAGGCCTTTTCTATATGCAATATTTCTGATTTATGAGATATAGTTATAGGTATATAGAGACTGTACAATAGTTTGTCAATCATGGCGCAAATAATATATGGTGAATAGCTGTAATGGGCGCAAAATACGCATCATTTCTGTGTATAGAACCTGAAGATTTTCATGCGCCCGGTAGTTTGGTCTGCAATTTCAGAGGTCCAAAAACACTTGCGACTATGCTACAATTAGGATTGTAACGCCCTCCAGATTCAGGAGCCTCACCCGCATACCATCCAGGCACTGTTTGGTATGCACAAGTGAAATCAGACGCAATATCCGGCATTACACAGAAAATGGGGGGATTGTTGCGTCTTACTATAAGCGCTTCTCCATTTGGGGTCACAACTCCCGCAACTGCACCTCTCTGCTTGAATTGAGAACAAGTCAATGGCACATATCATTATTGTGGAAGACGATGACAACATCCGCCTCTTAATTCACGATTTATTGGTCATGGAAGGGCACAGTGTCCACGCCGCCGCCGATGGTCGCTCTGCTATGCAGGGTATTCGGGATGATGGGTTTGACCTGGTTATCACCGATATCTTCATGCCCGAACAAGACGGCTTTGAACTCATTATGGAAATGCGCCACAATTATGCCCAGATCAAAATTATTGCCATGTCGGGTGATCAGCTTGGGTCCCAGTTTGGCTCATTGCGGATCGCCCAGCAACTCGGCGCGCACGCCATAATGCCAAAACCCTTCCGTCCCGATGAGCTAATCAACCTCGTTAACCAGGTGCTGGCCGCA
>JBBDIO010000064.1:0-1145 GCA_040880365.1 Litorilinea sp. | reverse complement strand
CCGCAGAATAACCCGCATCTCTGCCCCTTCGCCAACCTACCCTACAGTCCGCCGCGCCCGCTTCCTCCGTGCATTTCCCCGTCGAACGCCCGACCGGCGCGTGTCGTGGTATCCAGGCGACAATTGGCCTGGGATAATACCGCGAGATTCACCAGCGATTGCGGCACCTGGCCGTGCAGAACCTGCGCCACATTGGTGGCGGCTTTGTAGATCAATTCTGCGGTGGCTTCCTGCGACACAAAGGCGGCATGGGGCGTGGCGATGACCTGGGGCATGGCAAGCAGGGGATGATCCGCGGGCGGCGGTTCCTGGCTCAATACGTCCAGCGCGGCCCCTGCCAGCGTGCCCGCGGCCAACGCCGTCGCCAGGGCGACTTCGTCTACCACTGCACCGCGCGCCGTATTGATGAGATACGCAGTGGGTTTCATGCTGCGCAGCGCGGCCCGGTCGATCATCCCGCGTGTTTCATCATTCAACGGGACATGCAGCGAAACATAGTCCGCTGCCGCCAGCAGCTCGTGGAGATCATTGGTCGCACGTCCCCACGGCACAGGATCATCGGGCATCAGCACTCCCGGCGCGAGACGCGGCGTATAGGCCAGTATCTCCATGCCCAGCGCACGCGCCTTGATCGCCAGCCGCTGCGCGATGTTGCCATAGCCAATCAGGCCCAGCGTTTGCCCGCGCAGCCGCCGCATGGGAGGCCCGGCCTGCAAATCCCATACCCCGGCCTGCGTCGCCTGGGCATAGGCTACCAGTTTGCGCGCACAGGCCAGAATCAGCCCCAGCGCATGATCCGACACTTCATCCAGACAAAAATCGGGCACATTCGTCACCAGCATACCCAACCCGGTGGCGTGGGCAACCGGAATATTATCCAGCCCAATGCCATAGCGAGCAACAATTTTACACTGGCGCGCCGCATCCAGCACCGCGGGCGGCACGCTGCGCCAACAGGTGAGAATGGCATCGGCCTCGACCGCCTGTTGCGCCATCTGAGCATCGTCGGCATGGGCTACCACCAGCCGGGCATGGGGCAAAACGGCTTGCTCCTGCGCCAGATCGGGCCAGGCATAGTCGGTGACAAGCACCGTAGTTTCGTGAGCCACAGGTATACTACCTTCGTGTGTGTTCTGCGTGTGTGT
>JBBDIO010000063.1:6098-7161 GCA_040880365.1 Litorilinea sp. | reverse complement strand
CGTGATAAAAGATAAACGCCGCCTGTGCGCCATAGAAGCGCGCCACCACCAACAGCGAAGCCACCCGCACAATGTTGCCAATCACCGCGATGGGTATCGCCAGAAAAATCAGAAACAGGCGGTTGACAATCGGCCCGCTTACCAGATAGGCGGTCAGCACCATGAGCGAAGTCAGTGCGATCAGCGAGTTGACACCGCTGCACTGCGCGCCTACGACCAGGTTGGCATTGGGCATGGTGATGGAGTTGCCGACAACGGTGATATCCAGCCCAAAAAACTGGACAATCGCGCCCGAACAGACGCCGGTGAAAAGCGCGAGCGGCAATGTCGTGCGATCCAACAGGGGCAAGGGCACCATGAGGGCCAGAAACAGGATGGGAAACCATAGCTTGCTGACCGCGGGGGTGCCGCCGAAAACCCAGAGCAGCCCCAGCACAATGGCAATCATGCTGAAGGTTGCCAGATAGAACGCGCGCCAATCCAGGGCCAGAAAATAGAACAGCAAACCCGCGCCAATCAGGGCCAGCCCATAGAGCGCGCCCCGGCCCGGCTCCCAGCGCAGCGTGCGATCCAGGCGAATACGTTGATAGATGAGATAGAGTGAGACGGGTGGGATGAGAATACCATGACTATAGTATTCGTTGGACATCCATTCACCCCACAGCCAACGCATGACGGGGGCAGTGATAATTGCCAGCGCAATCACCACCAGCGCCGGGAGCAACGCCACGCGCAGCGTTGATAGGGTCATCTTCGAAGTCAAAGGGTCAACACCTGCTGAATCGTGCCCATCTATGCTCTGTGCATACCGCGCCAGGAGTGTGCGCAACCATATTTGCCGATACCAAATCTGTATATCAAGCCGGCTAACCAGCCCGGCGTATCAAACTGGTGCGCGCAAACGCCACTGTCTAGCAGAATACCACGGTGTAAGAAATTCGGCCAAAGCAGGCCCGGTTTTTCATTCTGGCAGATTGACCGGCACCCTTCGGTGAGTACGCTCCGCTGGGCGCACCGTATCTGCGCGCGCCGGTTCGTCTGCCGATGGGCGGACCTCAGCGCG
>JBBDIO010000063.1:0-5998 GCA_040880365.1 Litorilinea sp. | reverse complement strand
GGCGCACCGTATCTGCGCGCGCCGGTTCGTCTGCCGATGGGCGGACCTCAGCGCGTAGAGGATTCAGCGCGCAGACCTCAGCGCGTGGAATAGAGATGGGCGGTGGCGCGCACCATGGCGGCATAGGAATCGGCCTTGAGCGCCGCGCCGCCAATCAGCGCGCCGTCGATATCGGGCTGGGCCATAATTTCGGCGATATTTTCGGGGTTGGTGCTGCCGCCATAGAGGATGCGCACCTTGGTCGAGACTGTGGCCGCGCGATGGGCATCTATTTTTTGGGCAACGGCGGCCCGCACCACGCCGCCGCAGATGTCCTGGGCCTGTTGTGCCGTCGCGGCGCGCCCGGTGCCGATAGCCCAAATCGGCTCGTAGGCAATGACCAGCCCGGCTACCTGCTCGGCGTCCAGCCCGTCGAGCGCGGCGGCTACCTGGCCTCCGACAACGGTCGCAGTTTCGCCCGCTTCGTTCTGGGCCAGCGTTTCGCCCACACAGACAATGGGGATCAGGCCGTGTGCCAGCGCGGCGGCGGTCTTGCGCTGCACGGTCTCATCGGTATCGCCAAAGAACTGGCGGCGTTCGCTGTGGCCGATGATCACATAGCTCACCAGCTCGGCCAGCATGGGCGCGCTGATTTCGCCGGTATACGCGCCGGCGGCTTCCCAATGCAGATTCTGCGCGCCCAGCCCAATGCTGCTGTGGGTGAATAAGTCTGCCAGGGCGGACAGCGCCACAAAGGGCGGGCAGATCACCCGATCCACCGTGTCTAGCGTGCCGACCTGAGCCAGAATCGCCTGCGCCAGTTCACGGGCTTCGCGGGGGGTTTTGTTCATTTTCCAGTTGCCGGCCATCATGGGTCTACGCATGGCGTGCAGGTCCTTTGCTACATGTGGGCGCGGTCAGGGTGAGCAATGACGATGCCTGTTTGCTTCTGGCCCGCGGGTGAAATGCTATGGGGATGGTGGCCGCGTGCAGCCTGTCGCTATCCGCGTGAATCGCTGCGGCTAGTCACTGTCGTCGCCGCCGCCATCCGAATCGCCCGAATCATGATCTTCGGCATGGGCTGTGTCGGCGCGACGCGCCTGCGCCGTGCGCTGTTTAGATGCGTTCAACGCGGGCAGGAAATCTTCGTCATCTTCCTCGGGCGGCGCGTGGAACCGGACCAGTTCCTGCTCATATTCGGCCTCACTTAGCCAGCGGCCCCCGGACACTTCGTGCTCGGTCATATTTTTGCGATTGTCGAACCAGATGCTGACCTCCACCTGGTCGAAGCAGCGCGATTCGCCGCTGGTATGTAATACCTTGCGACAGAAATAGCCCGTTTCTTCTTCGTCCAGACTCAACTCGTTGTAGAGATCCACCTGCCCGGCAATGGGTTCGTTACAGCGGCGGCTCAGCACATAGACGGGCAGAATCCGCCCGTTCTTGCTGCCACCACCGCCGCCGCTGAATAAGCCGGCAAACCATCGAATCAGATTCATTTGCCTTTTCCCTTATCTCGCAGCGCGGCCACGCCGGGTAACGTCTTGCCTTCGAGAAATTCCAGGCTGGCGCCGCCTCCGGTGCTGATATGGCTCATTCTACCATCCAGCCCCGCCTGATGCACGGCTGCCGCGCTATCGCCGCCGCCGATAACCGTCGTGGCGTTTTTGAGATCGGCCAGGATTTCGGCAATCGCGACCGTGCCTTTGGCAAACATGGGGAATTCAAAGACGCCCATTGGCCCATTCCAGATCACAGTGCGCGCGCCCGCCAGTCGATTGCTGTAGTGGGCAATGGTCGCCGGCCCAATGTCCAGGGCCATCCACTCGGCGGGCACCTCCGAAACGCTCACCACCTGCTGTTCGGCATCGGCCGCAAATTGATCCGCCACGCGCAGATCCACGGGCAGTTGAATAATGCCTGCGCCTTTTTCCATGAGTTCGACCGCCACATCCAGCACTTCGCGCTCGACCATACTTTTGCCCATGCCATAGCCGGCCGCGGCCAAAAATGTATTCGCCATGCCGCCGCCGATGAGGATGCTATCCACCCGATCCAGGAGTTGTTCGATCACGCCGATTTTATCGCTGATTTTTGCGCCGCCCATGATGGCGATAAACGGTTGGCGCGGCATATCCAGCGCGCCGCCCAAAAACTCCAGCTCTTTTTGCATGAGCATCCCGGCCACACTGGGCAAAAATTCGGCGACGCCGGTTGTGCTGGCGTGGGCACGGTGTGCGCTGCCAAATGCGTCGTTGACAAACACATCGCCCAGGCGCGCTAGTTCTTCGGCCATAGATCGGTCGTTCTTGGTCTCGCGCCCATCGAAGCGCGTATTTTCCAACACGAGTATCTCACCGGACTGGAGCGCGTGCGCCGCGGTTTCGGCGGCTTCGCCCGTCGTGTGTTCCACAAACTGCACGTCACGTTCCAGCAGATGTTGCAAACGTTCTGCCGTGACGCGCAGACTGTATTTGGGATTGGCTTCACCTTTGGGACGCCCCAGGTGGCTCATGAGGATCACCGCCGCGCCCTGATCCAAGAGATATTGGATGGTGGGCAGCGCGGCGCGGATGCGATTATCGTCAGATATGCTGCCGTTTTCGCTCAGTGGCACATTAAAATCGACGCGGACCAAAGCACGCTTGCCTTGCCACTCCACATCGTGAATGGTTTGTTTATTCATCTTGCTCTCTCACTGTTGTTTGGTTGCGTTTTTTGGCAGAGTGCATTGGCCTGGGCGCGGCGGCATAGGCTGGGGTTGGGTGTGAGTGTGCAACAGGGGTTAGCCGCCCGCACCCAGCCCATATGCCAGGCTTGCCAGCCACGCCGGCAGATCACGCGCGGTCTACAAGCCCTGGTCGACCAGGAATTTCGCCAGGTCGATGCAGCGCACGCTATAGGCCCATTCGTTATCGTACCAGGTCACGACTTTGACCAGGTCGCCATAGACTTGCGTGAATTCGGCGTCGATGGTGCTGCTATAGGGGTTGCCCTTGTAGTCGATGCTGACCAGCGGCTCGTGGCTGACGGCCAGAATGCCCTGCATGGGGCCGGCCGCGGCGGCGTCGAACGCAGCCAGCAACTCATCGCGCGAGACAGGATTCTTTACCTTGGCGACGAAATCTACCACGCTGACGGTTGAGGTGGGCACGCGCATGGCAAACCCGTCGAATTTGCCCTTCAGTTCGGGCACAACCAGCGCCACGGCTTTGGCCGCGCCCGTGGTCGTGGGGATGATGCTCATGGCCGCGGCGCGGGCACGGCGCAAGTCGCTGTGGACCAGATCCAGAATGCGCTGGTCGTTGGTATAGGAGTGGACCGTGGTCATGATGCCTTGTTCGATTTCACAGGTATCGTTCACCACTTTGGCCGCGGGGGCCAGACAGTTGGTGGTGCAGCTGGCATTGCTGATGATGTGATGGTTGGCGGGATCATACTTTTCGGTGTTCACGCCCATACAGAGCGTAATGTCTTCGCCCTTGGCGGGTGCCGAGATGATGACCTTCTTGGCGCCCGCGGCAATGTGCAGCGCGGCCTTTTCGCGGTCGGTAAAGACGCCGGTGCTCTCGATGACAAGCTCCACGCCCAGGTCGCCCCAGGGCAATTTGCTGGGATCGCGCTCGCTGAGTACCTTGATCCGGTCGCCGTTGATCAGAATGTCGCCGCCATCCACTTCGACGGTGCCGTCGAAGATGCCATAGTTGCTGTCATATTTGAACAGATGGGCGTTGGTTTCCACATCGCTCAAATCGTTGACGGCAACCAGATCAAAATCGCCAGGATATTTTTCAAAAAGCGCCTTGGTAACCTGACGCCCGATGCGCCCAAAGCCATTGATTGCAATTTTTGTAGCCATAATTTCCTCCAGGAATGGGGACCCCGCGCGGTGTGCGCAGATGGTCTGCGGTTTGGATAATGTCTTCCTCTGTCATTCTTCTGTCATGCTGCAATGCTGTCTTGCTGAATGCGCTTATACTGCATTGTATTTACACTGGATCTACGCTGAATCCATAGGTGACAGGTTGAAATTGTTGGGTAATAGCGGGCCGCTGAGAAAGAGATGTCGTGCAAGAAATGTGGCGCGGCAGCCTTCCTCTATCTACTATCTAAGCGGAAATGGGCCAAAAGACAGTAGCGTTCCATCCTCCTCTGCCCAATCTCGCCCCAATCTCTTGCCTGTTCTCGGTATAATTTCGCTGCAAGCGGCCCGATTTACCACTGTATCGTACCACTGTATCCTACCACGCGACGCAACAAAGCGTCACTTGTACACTTGGTAGACTTCCATCAACTTGGCCGCCAGTTTTTCCGGGTCGTGCCGCCAGGGATGCGCGGCATCTACCAGGTCGCCGGTATAAAGCTGATAGTCCAGACTTTCTGCGGCAGGCGGCAGCGTGACCCATTTGCCCGCCAGAAAGGGCGGCGGTTGCGACATGTTGTAGTTATCGTTTGCCAATACTGCGGTAAACGCATCGCCCGCGTGGTGACGCAGTTCGCGCATGTGGTCCGAAACGGTATAGCCGTCGGTTTCGCCGCGCTGGGTTGCCACATTGCAGATATAGATGTGGGGCGTGGGCGTGGCGCAGATGGCCGCGCGGATCGACGGCACGAGCAGATTGGGCAGCACACTGGTATAAAAACTGCCCGGACCGGCCACAATCAGATCGGCCTGGAGGATGGCCTGGATGGTGCCGGGATAGGCGCGCGCGGTGTCGGGGCGCAGAAAAACCCGCTCGATGCGCCCACCCGCTTCGGGAATACGACTTTCGCCTTCGACCACCAGCCGTTCATCTGTGCCCTGGGCCGATTTGCGCGTAATTTCGGCACACAGCACAATCTGTTCCAGCGTGCTGGGCAAAACGCGGCCGCGCACCGCCAACACGCGACTGCTTTCGGCGATAGCCGCTTCGAAACTGCCGGTAACCGCCGCCATGGTGGCAATAAACAGGTTCCCAAACGAGTGGCCTGCCAGCGGATTGGCTTCTTCGTCACCATTTTGCGGGTTAGACGAGGGAAAGCGATATTGGAACAGGCGCGTCATCAGGTCTTCGGCTTCGCTGAGCGCGGCAATGTTGTTGCGAAAATCACCGGGCGGCAACATGCCCATGCCCCGGCGCAGGCGTCCGCTGCTGCCGCCATCATCCGCCACGGTGACTACGGCCGTGATATGATCGGTATATCGGCGCAAACCGCGTAACAGTTGGGGCAAGCCGGTGCCGCCGCCAATCGCGACAATCTTGGGGCCATTGCGCCGGGGGTCATTGCGCCGTATGTTTTGCCCGGCAGGCTGGGGACCAGATGCAGGATCGGGCGTGCGCCCGGCCTGGGGTGGCGGCAAATCGGGTTTGGTCATGCACGGTTCGTCCTTAATGTTGGCGCGACGTATTGGCGCGGTGTGTTGGTGCGATGTGTAGGTGCGATGTGTTAATGCCGCAAATGTGATTCACGGAGTTGGCGAATCGAATCACCGACTCCATAGTCTGTATACTATAGGAAACGTCTATTCACTTCAATATGACATATTGCCTAAAATTTTGCCAGCCGAAAGGAACGATCTTGCCTGCACGTTCCCATTTGTTCTGCTCGAATTTATCCAGCACAGCGGTGATAGCCGGCGCAAATCCGCGCGGCGCGCCATTGCCACCGCGCAAGCCTGCCATGTCTGCACAGGCGTCTGGCGCGTGCGTGTGGCGCATCTGGGCGCGGCGGGTAGGGCAGGTGCTGGGGCTGGTGATCGGCGCGCTCTTGTTGGCGGGCTGTGGCATGTCGGGCTTCTTCGCCGATACCCCCGAAGTACCGCTGGAGCTGGACTACAACCGCCTGTTGCCCGAAGGCTGGAAGCCGATTGCCCAGTGGTACGAGGTGGATATCGACGGCGACGGTGATACTGAATATCTGCTGCTCTTTACCTATGACGCGGGTCAGGTCGGCGCGGTGATCTACGATCAGCAAGTCTCTACCGACCTGGTCGCGCCCCTGGAGGAAATGCTCGAACGCCTGAGCCGCGCCTGGTCGC
>JBBDIO010000062.1:5165-7184 GCA_040880365.1 Litorilinea sp. | reverse complement strand
GAAAGCCGACATCTACTAACTCGTCTCCTACCTTCCCACCTGGATGTACCATTACCCACTGCCGACTGGCAAAGCTGGCACACCCACACCGGCGGTTGGCCGCTGGCCGTGTCGGTCCTCTTGCGCCGAGACGCGACCACACTTCCCACCCCTCCACAAGGGTCAGCACAACCCCCTGCGCCGACTGATCCTACCATCGATGGTCTGGTCGCCATCACGGCGATGCTCCAGGCACTATTGGCAGATTTGCCGCCCCAAATTCAGAACTACCTCCTGGTCTCTGCCCTCCCCCACCGCTTCAGCCATGTTCTATGCAGCGAGCTACTCAATCTCTCGCGCCAGGAATCGGCCCAGCAACTGGCCGAGATCCTGCGTCGCAATCTCTTTCTGCAAGCCGATGAGCAGCCGGGCTGGTATCGCTACCATGACTTAATCCGAGAAAGTCTGGGAACACTTGCCGAGGCGCGCCTGGGTGCCGACACAAGCTTACACCTGCGCACACACTGCGCCGACTGGTTTGCGGCACAGGGCGATCTGCCCGCCGCCATTGACCATGCCTTGCTGGCCGAAAATCCACAGCTGGCAGCCCACTATCTCTGCCAACTGCCCACCACCTATGTTGTGGATCAAGGGATATTTCGCACCTATCAGCGTTGGATTTCGTCGTTGGACGAAGCAACCCAAGCCCAATACCCGCTCCTGCTGATCCAGCTGGGCCGGTCGCGTCTGGAGATTGGTGATCGGCGCGGCGCGCATACCTGGTTGCAACGGGCATTGATATTTGCCCACGCTGCACAGGACAAAGAGCATATCTGGCAAGCCCAGACCGCGCTCGCCAAACTGCACAACATGGAAGGCAACCTGGCCCAATCTCTGGCCCTGTGCGAGGCCGTGATCGCTCAATCCCCTCCCACGCATCCGGCCCATGTCCAGGCGCTCAATGCTGCGGGCAATGCCTATACCCAACTCAATCGCTTTCGCATGGCGCGCCGCCATTTTGAACAAGCCCTGTCGATAGTCGCCCAAAATGCTCCGGTCGATGGCGACCCGGTCGCCCAGGAAGCGCAGGCCCGCATGGCCGCCAATCTGCGCCATAACCTGACGATGGGCATCTACATCCCTATGGGGCAATTTGGGGCTGCATACGCCCAATTGGAGATAAACGACCGCTACTATGCCACGCGCCCGGTCGCGCGCAGTATGCATCTGCTGGTGTGGTGTGCGCTGCACGAGACAATTGGCGATTGGGATGCGCTCGCCCACGATTTGGTCGAGATTGATGCTGCCGAAGCCCAATCCGAACACCCCGACGAGGAAAATATCTGGTATTACTGGTTCAAGGCGCTGCACGCGACCGGCACCGGAAATTTTGACGCAGCCCAGCAAATTCTGAATGAACTCACGCCCATGATGGTATCAGATGAAGACGTTCTGTGTCTGGACTATGTGCGGGTCTGGTGTTTGCGCCGAATGGGCGAATGGGAGGCGGCGCAACGCATAGCCCAGGCAGCCTTGACCAGCACGCGGGTCGGCCCCTTCTATCGTGGGATGTTGGCGTTGGAATATCTGCAAAGCCGTTGGGGAGCACAGACGGCGACTGCTCCAACTTTGGATTGGGTTGTGCAGCGTGAATACAGTGTCTCTGTAGACCCTTTGCCCCACGGGTTAGTGGATTATTTAGAGGGAGACAAGCTGGCGGAGGAATTACAGGGTCTGCTCCAGACACGCGCCCAGCCGTGGATTGTGCGCGTGCGTGCCTATATGGCGTGTTATACCTACACCACTCAATATGCCACTCAATACGCCGCGCAACCCCAGTCTCCAGCCCTTGCCACTGCCACACGCCGGCATATGGATGCTGTATTGCGCATAACAGAACAAAAGTTCTATAATGATATTCTTATCTTGCGTGACCCTGAACTGGGTCTGGACTTCTGGCTGCTCTGTCTGGCGTGCCAGCGTGCACCGGCACGCGCGGGCGCGGCGTTACTCGCCCTTGCCCAGGCCGACAACGGTCTT
>JBBDIO010000062.1:0-5155 GCA_040880365.1 Litorilinea sp. | reverse complement strand
TTTCACCCCAGGTGATAGGTTTGCGGCTTGCCCGTTTGCTCGAACATGCCTGCGCCGCCGTGCGTTGCCAGACGGCCACGTTGCTGGCGCAGTTGGGCCAGGAGCAGACCCTGCCGGCGCTGGTCGCCTGTCTGGAACGCGCCATCGACCCTGCCGCCGACCCTACTGCCGACTCTACCGTTCTGCGCGCGGTAGAGTCGGCGGTGCAGTCACTGGAAAGCGCGCCCCCGCCGCCCCTGCAAATTACACTGCTGGGCGAATTTAAGGTGGTGCGTGGCGACCGGCTGCTGGTGCCCGATGATTGGCAGCGCCCTGCGGTGCGCCGGCTCTTTCAATATTTCGCGCTGCACGCAGGCCAGATGTTGAGTCGCGAGCGCATTCTGGATGACCTGTGGCCCGATACGGCGCCCGACGCCGCGCGCAATACATTCCGTACCTTGTTTAGCTGGCTGCGGCGCACGCTCGATCCCTATCTGCGTCCCAAAGCGTCGGCGCGCTATTTCACTGTGGCAGGCGAAATATATTGCTTCGCGCCCGCGGCCCTTCAACCCCTGGTCCGTTCCGATATGGCGGAATTCGAATCAACCGTGCAGACTGCGCTCGCCCAGGCGCATGTGGACGATTTGCCCCAACTGTCTGCCAAGTTTCTGCATGTGCTGGAAGCGTGGTCACCGCTTTTGCCCGAACTGCCCTACGAACCCTGGGCCGTGACTGCGCGCGAGCGCGTCAACAGTCTCTATGTCGAAGGTTGCCTGTATGCCGCCCAATCGTTACTCAACTTGCAACGTGCCCCAGAAGCGGCGCATTGGGCACGCAGGGTCATCTTGATCGCCCCGTGGCTGGAAGAGGCCTTCCAGGCTCTCATGCGGGCGCAGGCGCGCCAGGGACAACGGTCTCTCGCCCTGAAAACCCATGCCGAAGCCGTAGACGCTTTGCAGCGCGAGCTGGATGTGCCCCCATCGGCCCTCACCGATTGGCTGGCCCAGCGTTTGCGCCAGGGTGAAGATATCTGATTTTTTACCATTTTCAACCCCCGACTTTCCTCTCTTAACACCCGTGTTGACCCCGTGTTGACACGCGTGGGATACGCTCTCGGCCAGCGTGAAGTGGGGCGCAATGCTTGCGGCGCAATGGTTACACTGTGAAAATTCTGCCTCTCACGCCTAACAAAGCTTGTCGCGTATCGTCCTGGTCGCGTATCGTCCGGCCCACAGGGGGAAGTTCACGCCTGCGGCCGCCAAAAGTGGATATAGATCCCATGCCAGACGCCACCCCCCAACCATCTAACGCAGGATGCGACCCCAGCGCATCCCGATCGCCGCAGACCATGCCAGGAACAGAACAAGTCTGCACCCAGACCCTCGCCCAGGCGCGGCGGCGGCGGCGGCGCGTCACCCTGGTCATCCGTGCGTTTGTCAATGAAGATGGCGAGCATTATGGGGTGGTGAGTGATCCGGGCGAAACCGCAGGCTGGGAAGCCACGTTTTCGGAAATGGCAGAATTGGTCACTCTGGTCCAGACCCGGCTGGATCGGGGGGCGATTGCCGAAGACGTGCGCCCGCAACATGATCTGCCCGCAGATCATCCGCCCGAAGATGATCCACCCGCGTAAGTGCCGCTGAGTTGCGCGCTCAATGCCCACCGTAACGGCGCGGGCGCGATGCTCCCTGCCCCGATCCTGATTATGCTGCTACAACGTACCCGACGTTTCCCCGATTTTGCCCCGCTAGACCTTGGTGCGCAGTTCCACAATGGCGCTCAACACGTCCTGCGTATCCAGATAGGCCCAGATCGCGCCTTCTTTGAGCGTGGAGCCGCCGCTCTGCATGATGGGCGCGCCCAATTGGTCGGAGACGGCCTTGGGGTCATCTACTTCGAAGAGCAGATGATGAATCCCTTCGCCATGCTTTTCCAGGTGCTCGGCGTAGATGTTATTGCCTTCCAGCGGCTGGATAAATTCGATCTGCACCGGCCCCGAATGGATGAAGCCCAGGCGCATACGAAATTCGCCATAACGACCCCGATAGGTTGCGGTCTTGGCCAGGTCTGTGCCTTCCACCGGCCAATCGATGATCTGGGGTTCATCAAAAACAAAGCGGCTGGTCCAGGCTTCCAATGCTTTCTTGGCGTCGCGCACCACAATGCCCACCTGGACAATTGGCCCCAGATCGATGCGGCTGTCGGTCTGTTGTTCCTGACTCATGGGTATAGAATCCTTCTCTAGATTTGCGATTGAGTGATTTGCTTGCCGATACCCGCCCGCGAAAACCAGTCTTCAATGTCCAGTGTTTGTCTACTGGTCAGTGGTTACTGGTCAGTGGTTACTGGTCATCCGTCGCCTGCGCCTCTGCATCCGGCGCAGGGGGGGCGGGGTTCATGCGTGGGCGAATTTCGCCCTGCAATTCCGGGTGTCGGCCTTGAATCGTACTATAGAAGGCGCGAATCGTGACAAAATCGGCGTGGATGTCGCCCGTGGGGTGCAATACCGGGCCGGTGCCTGCGACTTTGTTGGCAAAGTCCAGATAGGCCAATACAATGGGCACGCCCGCGGCCTGGGCAATGTAGTAGAAGCCCGTGCGCCAATAGTCGGTACGGCGGCGCGTGCCTTCGGGCGCGAGCGCCAGCAGAAAGACTTCTTCATCGGCAAAACGCCCCGCGACCTGTTCTACAAAATTCTGGCTGCGTCTGCGGTCTACCGGAACACCACCAATACGGTACATGATCCAGCCCAGCGGGGGCCGAAAGAGCGAATCTTTGCCCACCCAGCGCGGATTGGGCAGCCCAATCGCCCACGCGCTCAAAATCCCGATGATGAAATCCCAATTGGAGGTATGGGGCGCTACGACGACTACATATTTGGATTCGGCAGGCAGATTGAGCTGAATGCGCCAACCCAACAGGCGCAGAATGGCGCGCCACAGCGGCGCAAACAGCCCGGGCCTGAGATATGCGGGCGTCATGGCGGTTATATCTTTTCTGAGAATTTGCGGGTCGCTGCGTCGATAACTTCGTCGCGAGCTTCGGCGGCAGGCGCGCGCACAATGACGGGTGCGACCGCATCGGTGGTGCGCAACCCCCGATCCAGCTCGATCAACAGGTCGGTGCCGCCGGCAATGATGCGCGCCCCCGCGCCGTGGCGGGCCTTCAGTTCCAGCGCAGCTTCCATTGTGGTTGGTGAAGCGTAAAATTCGTACATACCCCTAATCCTGCCTACACCTGAACCTGCGGTGATTTAGTCAGATCCGCCTGTGCGCACCACATTCCACTGGAGATGTTCCACGGGCGCGGCGGCGAGCGCGGCGCGATAGTCATCGTGATCGGCAAAGGTGCACCGCGTCAGCACATAGCCGTGCACCTCTACCGCAAAACTATCTACGCCAAACGGCCAGGGATCGAACGTGACCACCCCTTTATGAGTGCGCACACGCAGCGCTGTATATTCCTCTGCACCATCAACCGGGCAATTTTCCATCACACCGTCTTCGGCCCAGGGCACACACAGCCGCAGACTGATGGCGTCGCCAAATTGCAGCAGCCGCATGTTGGCGCGCAGACGGGCCGGTTCCAGCGCCTTTTCCCAACTGGGCGAGGCGGCAAAGTCTCGGCGCACCTGTTCCACGCGTGCGGTCTGCGCTGCCAAAAATGCTTCCACCTGGGTCTTGTCAGAGCCGGTCAGGCGCGGCAGGTCGTTGGCGTAGAGCGCGGCCGCGTGTTCGCCGATGAGCAGCCCGGCATAGGGGTGCTGGGCAGAGGCGCGATCTATGCCGCGCTGCCAGAGCGCCAGCTTCACCGGCACACTGGGACCCGCCAGAAAATCCATAGGATAGCCATCGGCGCGCACTTCGGGCGCGGCCTCCCATTCTGTCCAGCCATTGTCATGCTGACCAATTGCCATCAACACCACATCCAACGGCCTGGGGCGGGCAAAAGTGACATTGCCCTCGTGATTGCCCCCGTGATTATTACCCCAGTGGCGGCAGAATGTCTGGGAAACCAGCGCATGGGTCGTCTGGCGGATGCACAACAGCCGCCCGTTGGAAAGCTCGCGTACGATCACGGCGTTTTCCCCTTATGTGGCCCTATTTGCGCTTGTTGAAATAAATGGCCATGCCCGCCAGACTGCCTAGTAGCAGGCTGAGCACCCACTTGGGGCCGCGCACGCCAATCCAGCGGCTCACCAGATTGTGGATGGAAAGCAGGGTGATGCCGGTGATTGCCACGGGCGGCGGCACGGGCGCTTCACTGCCCGGTGAGTTAAACACGGCGTGCTGCATTTTATCAATCTGAAATTCGGCCTGGGCGCGTCCCCAGCGTAAAAACGGGGGCAGCAGCACGGCCCAGAGTAGGGCACTGCACAAAAAGCGAAACATAGTCTTACTATCCTCCATTGATAGATTGTGTGTTCTGCGTGTCTGGTCTGTCTGGTTACACAGTACCCTGCGCCTCGCCGAACGGGGGTGCAAGTTCGAATTCGTGTTGCAGAATATCTTCTGCGGTTTCCAGCGCACCCTCGACCCATCCCTGGTGACTCGAATAGGCTTCGCCACAGATGTACACATTCCAGTGGGGGCGCGGCTTGCGCAGTGCGGCCTGCGCTTCCCACGCCTTTATATGAATGTTCCACGAATGCCAACCCCCGCCAAACGGATCTACACTCCAATCCACAAACGCCGCGGCATAGGGTTCGGGAATGTATTCCAGCTGATGGACCAGCTTCAACTGGCGTTGGGCCTGGGCGATCATGGTGGGCGTGGCGCAGAAATAGTCCCAGCGCTGTCCATTGGGCATGCCCCGCAGGGGGCGCGGCGCGCAATCGGCCAATCCCGTCCAAAAGCCCACAAACGGCCCATCGTCATAGCTGCCCATCACCAGCGAATCGCGCAGTTCTTCATTATAGGCGACAGGACCTTTCGGCTCTGCCCCAAAATAATAGACCTGGCGCAGGGGCATGTCTGTTATCGAGCATCCCGCATCCACCCCTGCGCTTTTCCACCAGGGATAACGATAGCAGAGGAACATCTTGAACAGGGGATGCGCGGTCACACTGCCCAGCAGATTTTGCACGGTGGGATCGGCCAACAGCGGGCTGGCATTGCCCAGCAGTTCCAGGCTGCGCCGGGGCATGGCGAGAATCACATGGCGTGCGTACACTTCG
>JBBDIO010000061.1:0-7318 GCA_040880365.1 Litorilinea sp. | reverse complement strand
TGCATCCACCCAACGCGCCACGATCGATGGCACGGCAACCAATTCGACCACCGAGACGGTCAAGGGCACCGGCATGGGCACAATCATTGAGACGGCCTACGCCAACGGTAACGTCAATGGTAAGGCCAGCGGTAAGGCCAGCGGCAACAGCGTCTAGCCCGCCCAGGGTGAGCCTGGCCCCACACGCGTCTAACAGAGCAGGGGTCCGTGCGGACCCCTGGCGTCTGACCCGGAGAGCCGAGGCAGACGATTGCCCGGCGCGCTAGTTCGGCCCGTTTTCCCCAATTCTGTGGCCTACGCAGTCACCATGTCGGCCAGTAATGCACGTGCCAGATCGAGTTCCTCCGCGTTCACAGTGTGCGCCATTCCCGGGTAAATCCGTTTCGTCACCTTTGCCCCTAGCTCCTCCAGGATTTGCGCCGTCTCCTCTACACGTTGCAGCGGAATATGGGGGTCGATGTCGCTGCACCCGATAAACGCGGGTGTCTGCGCCAGATCGCCGGCATATTCCAGCGGTTCATCCTGCGCACCAATTAACCCACCACTAAACGCAATCAAGCCACCATACCGTTGGGGATTGCGCGCCACAAACTCGGAAGCCAAACACGCCCCCTGCGAAAACCCACCGATAGCAATCTTATCGGCCTCGAAACCGCGCGCCGCCATCTCGGCCACCAGACGCGCAACCACCCCCAACGCCGAAGACAGATACGGCTCGTTTTGTGCGCGGGGCGAAAGAAAAGAATAGGGATACCAGGTGCTATTGGCCGCTTCGGGCGCAAGAAATGCCATAGTCGGGTGCGCAATCTGCGGCGTCAACGACAAAATATCCTGGGCAGATGCGCCCCGCCCATGCAACAGTATCGTGACGCCCTGTGCGCTTTCCAGCGGCGCGCCGGCATGATACACAGGCTGCCCACCATGCACGTCTTGCCCGTTGCCCTCTGCATTGCTGCTCATCTTCGCTCGCCTCTCTATAAACTTGTCAGGATAATTGTGATTATACGTGCAATTGGTGATGCACCCGCGTGCTTCTTCTTGTGGGGACCCAACACCAACATACTACTGGCTGTCAGTCCAGCGGCGGTAATTTGGCCGCAATGTCGGCGCGCTGGGATTCCAGCCAGGGCGGCAATGCCAGATTTTCGCCCTGGTGGGCAGCGGTTTCATCCGTCAGAAAGCCCGGCACATCCGTCGCAATTTCAAACAGAACGCCGCCCGGCACTCGGAAGTAGATGGACTGGAAATATTGGCGGTCGCGCACCGGAGTAACCGCCACGCCCGCCTGCAACAGGCGTTTACGCCACCCCTGCTGAGCCTCCGCATCCGCAACCCGGAAGGCAATGTGATGAATCGAACCGGGACCCAATCTTCCCCGTCCTGCGCCGGGCGCATGTACAACATCTATCAGCCCGCCTGCCCTAGCGCCGGGCACAGCCATGCGTGTGCGCGGTCCTTCCGCGCCGAGTCGCGTCCAGCCAAACACACCTTCCAGAAACTCCCACGTAGGCTGCGCATCCTCCACCCACAGCGTGGCGCTGTGAAATGCGCCCAACGCAGCAGCAGACGGCACGCTGGCAGATGGCACACTGGCAGACGGCACGCTAATTGCGTGCGCCGTGTCCACCAATTCGTCCACCAATACCAATTCGCACCACAAGCCGTCCTCATCCTGAAAGGGCATCACAGTTTCGCCGAAACGGGTTTCAGATTCAGCCAGCCGTGCGCCATAGTCGACCAGTCGCGCCGCCCAAAAGTCCTGGGCCGCCGCGGGCGCACAATAGGTAAAACTCGCGACCTCACCCCGCCCCCGTATCCCCGATGCAGCATGGGGCCAGGGAAAGAAGGTCATAATTGTGCCGGGGCTGCCGGTCGTGTCGCCATAGTAGAGATGCCAGGTTGTGGGATCATCGAAATTCACCGTCTTTTTGACCAGACGCTGCCCCAGTCCCCGAACATACAGATTGACATTGCGCTGCGCATCGCCGCACATTGCGGTGATATGATGGATTCCGCCCAATGGGTTGGTCATGTTTGCCTGGTTTCCTCCCGAACGCATCACTTTTCAAATGCACTACCTGACGGGTCAGGATGCCAGAAACACCGCCCGGTTACAGTGAGTTGTCTCCCAGAATGCAGGCACAGGCAGCCCGACACACAAGCCACAAACCGTCATGGCATCGCCGCCAGCTGTCGCCCCAAAAACAGCGTGCCGCCCAGAATCAGAACATTCACCGTGTCGCTTCCTCTTCGGTTTTCGTCTCTGTGTTCGTCTCTGTGTCTGTTACAGTATTCGCCAACTTGTCGAAGATGGTACGGCGCATCGCCCATTCGCTGACGCGTGGCAACCACGTGCCCAGCCCGGCAAATACCCGCGCCGCAACGCCCGGAAACAGAATAGACTGCCGCCGTTCCACTGCGCGATAGATGGCCGTTGCCACCTTTTCCGGCGGCATACGCCGGTTCTCTCGCCGATTGTCGGGACTATAGCGGCGTGCGTGTTCGGTGCGCACAGGGCCGGGAAACACGGTGAGCACATGCACCCCGGCGCGAGCACAGGCCACGCCCAGCGAACGCCCAAAGGCCGCGATGCCCGACTTGGTACCGCCATAGACCGCCGCGCCCGGATAGCCCGTATAGTGGGCCAGCGACGCAATATAGACCAGGCTCGCGCCGGGCCGCAAGCGCTGGGCCGCCAATACGCGTTGGGTCAACTGCAAAGGCGCAACCAGATTGATCGCAACAACTTTCTCCTGGGCCGACCAGTCCAGCGCCGGAAAATGCCCCACGGCGCTGATCCCGGCGCAATGAATCATCACATCAATTGGGGGCCGCTCTGCCAGCCGCGTGGCGATTGCATCCAGGTGTTCGCCCTGTGCCAGATCGGCCACCACAAACCGGGCGCGCACGCCCTGGTTGATCAGCTCGGCCTGGGTGCGCATGGCCGCGTCCCGATCCACATCCACGCCGGTAATCGTGTAGCCTGCTGCGCCGTAGCGCAACGCCAGCGCCCGCCCAATGCCCGCCGCCGCCCCTGTAATCACACAGTGACGCGCCGCCTCACCTTTCTTCTGCACAACCAATGGCGAAACGCCTGCCTGCAAAGTATCAGACTGTGACACATCTGGTTGTGACACAGCCGGCTCCAGTGTAACCGGATCATCCGTCGCCGCGCCAAAAATCTGGGCACCCACTTCGAGCAGCGTCCGATTCGCACTGCGCGCGGCCACTTGCGTCACCAGCCCCGGCAAATAGGTGCCCACCGCCTGCAAGATGCGGGCACCCGTGCCCTGGGTCCAGGTGCGGCGCGCCGGGGACTCGACCAATATGCGCACAATCGCCTGCGCGGTCTTCTCCACCGGGGCAAAGGCTTCCCAATCCATGCGCGCCTTGGTCGCGCCGCTTTTGGGATGCATTCCCGTGCGCGTCGCGGCCACGCGCAGCACAGCCGTGCCCACGGGCGAGCCTAGGGCATCCAGTTCACATTGAAAATTGCGCACAAAGCCTTCCAGCGCGGCTTTGGAAGCGCCATACGCGGCATAGTCTGCCACAGGCATACCCGCGGCCAGCGAGCTGATATAGACAAAGCGCCCGTGCGCGGCCGCTACTCGCCCAAAGAGTGCGTGGGTCAGGCGCATGGGTGCGAGCACATTCACCGCCAGCAACGCATCCAACGCGGCCGGAAGCTGCTCTGAAAGCCTGCCCACATAGCCCTGGCCGGCATTGTGAATCACATAGTCCAGCCGGTCGATGCCCTGCGCGTCCAGCCAGCCCTCGACTTGCGCCGCGCTCGCCGGCTGTGCCAGATCCGCACGGCAATACCGATCCGCGTCAAAAAACGCAGCATCGAGTTCACCCGGATCGCGCCGTCCTACCAACACCAGGCGCGCGCCGCTGGGGGCCAACTGTTCGGCCAGCGCACGGCCGATGCCATCCGTCGCGCCGGTAATCAGCACCGTTTTCTGCGCGAAGTGGGCCAACAGGGCAGGGTCGAAATTTGACACAGAACTGGACATGGCATGAAATCCTTCATAGGGTATCGAACGCGCCAGGACAGGCCCAAGGCATTGTAGGCGCATCAACCACACGCGGCAAGCACGCGCGACAATCACACCGTACCCGGTGCGCAAGTGGGCTGTCAATTCAGATGGGATGTATATGGGATGTATTGGGTGCAATGTAGTGAAAAGGATGGTACTGCGCAGTGAAAATTGCAATACTTGCGGATATTCATGGGAACCTGCCGGCGCTGGAATCGGTGATGGCCGACATGGAAAATGAGGCGCCAGACCTTGTGTATGTGGCAGGCGATCTGGTTAACCGTTGCCCCTGGTCCAACGAGGTGATCGCACGCGTGCGCGAACAGCATTGGCCCGTGGTACAGGGCAATCACGATCTCATTGTGGGCACACTCGACCTTGCACAACCGGCCCACCCCTTTGGCAATCGCGCCCGCTTTCCCGACTTGTGGTGGACGCTGGACCACATTAGCACCGACGACCGTGCCTATCTGGCCGAACTGCCGCCCACGCTATTGATCGACGTCCCCGCGGGGCCGCCCATCCGGTTGGTACACGGCATCCCCGGCGATCCGTTTGTGGGTTTCGAGCCGGGCGCAACCGAAGCCAACCGTACCAAAGCCGCAGGTGTTAGCGAGCCATATCTCATCGCGGCCCACACGCACCGCCCCATGCACGAAACCATGAAGCATCTCCAGATTCTGAATCCGGGTGGCGTCGGCATTTCTCACAATGGCGACCCGCGTGCCCACTACCTGATACTGCATGCGCAGAATAATGCGTGGATACCCGACTTTCGCGTGGTGGAATATCCCCGTGCCGCGGTGCGCGCCGCCTTCTATAGCACGGGCTTTATGGACTATGCCGGGCCAATGGGCGAGTTGCATTTGCGCACCGTCGCCACCGGCCACGCGTGGGCCAGCGACTTCAACTTCTGGATGCGCGATCAGCCGCCCGCACTGCATGATGATATTGGAGCCGCGGTCGCGACCTATCTGCAAACGTTTCCCGACGAAAAGCGATGGGCTTTTCCGGTTGGCACCGGGGTCTAGTTGTGCCCATAACTCTGCGCCAGTTTCTACCTGTGCGCCCACCGGAACCAAACTCATGATCCGTAAATTTGCCGAATCCGATCGTTCTGCGCTCCAGGCACTTCTGCTGGTTGCGCCCGAACTCAACATCTACATGCTGGGTAATCTGGCCGCGTTGGGCACAGATCATGAAATTTCCGAATTCTGGGGCGATTTTGGGCCAGACCACAAACTGCGAGGTGCCGTCAATCGTTATATGCGCGGCTGGTCCATCTTTGGCAATCCCGACGCCGACTGGGCAGGTCTCGCCGCCATCCTCGACGCCCATTCCTTGCCCGCCGAACGCCTCCAGGACAATCCCGGTGGCATCCCTTCCATTCTGCCCTATCTGCGCGCCTATACGGCGGCACGGATCGACATCGATGAGCTAATGACCCTGGCCGCACCCAACTTTCGGCCCAGCGCGCCCCCGCCCGCCATCACCGTGCGCGCGGCCCACGCTGGCGACCTGGATGCGTTGGCCGATTTCTATGCGAATGCGGACACCATGCAGCGCAGCCGCACTGGTGTAGAACGGCCTTTACAGGATGGTTATCTTTGGATTGCAGAATCTGATGGGGAAATTTGCAGTACAGCCCTCACCAACGCCGTGGGCGCGGGCTATGCCATGATCGGCGGTGTCTATACACCGCCCGCCTGGCGCGGACATGGGCTATCGCAGGCCGTATGCAGCGCCCTTTGCGCCGCGCTTCTCGCCAACGACTTGATTCCCGCGCTCTATTGGGTCGCCCCCGACGCCGGGCATATCTATCACAAGCTGGGATTCAAGCCGGTCGGTTCATGGCGTTCAGTGCGCCTCATGCCGCACCCCAAGTAGCCGGGATCAGCCCACCCCACACGCGCCAACCGCCCCAGGTCAGTTTTCTCGATATTGTGCCACGAACCCGTTTTCAATCAGCCGGTCGCGCAAAGTGGCCCGCGCCCGGCTCAAACGCGACTTGATCGTGCCCAGCGGCAGTTCCAAAATATCGGCTGCCTCCTGATAATCATAGCCTTTGACATCGACGAGGACCACCACCGAACGGTGCCAGTCGGGCAGTTCTTCAATCGCACTCATCAGGCCCGAAAATCCTTCCCGCTGCAAAATAATCGACTCGGGATCGTCCTCTACCTTCTCATCGGTCAGGGGCAAATCATTGCCGGCCTGCTCGTTTATCTCATCCAGGCTCACCGAAGCGCGCCGCTTCTGGCTGCGCAAATGATCATAGCAAGTGTTCGTTACAATCCGCAGCAGCCACGAACGGAAGTTGCCATCGTGAAAGCGGGGTAAGGCCCGATGCACCTTAATCAGGGCATCCTGCACGGCATCGGCAGCCGCCTCTTCGGTCCGCAATATATGCTGCGCCAGGCGCTGGGCGGTCGCCTGATACTGTTCAATCAGCACGGCAAACGCATATTCATCACCCAAACGGGCGGCATGAATGACATCGGTCATCTCCGCTGCCGCCACTGCCGCCACTGCCGTCGTCGCGTCGCTGCCAAAAAATCGTGACATCGAATCATTTTCCGGGCGGACGTTCGTTGTCGCAACGCTCATCTATATAAACCCTTTCCTCGGCATTTTCCTCGGCATAACAGTCTGACGTGTTTCAGTCTGGTCTGGCGGCCAAATCGACTACTCTTGCTCAACTACGCAGTATCGACAATCGGCGCGCATAATGGCGGGGACACCCTGTGCCTCAATCGCCATATTGGGGAACATGTCTTGTCAACCCTGTTCCGCAAGAACTTCTGGATAGTCACTACTCACTAGCACAAGACCACCATCGAATATTTATCATATTCATAGCATCCCCTCGGAAATTTTCACCCTGGAAAACATTGCCCTGGGAACTATCTCCGTGGGGTTCAGGGTGCGGTCAGGCAGACTACCCAACCGCCCATTGCTAAAGTGTATATAAGTTTTATTAAAATTTCCTGAAAATTGCAGGTCTTGAGTCGGACCGTTAGCCTACGTCGTCCCTCACCCCACCTCGCGGCACGCGTGCGCCTGCCTGACGCCTCGAGTAGAAGTTGCGCCCGGTGTCCTGCGCCACAGGAGAAAAATCGCAGAAATTTGGCGCGCCAAACCAATCCAGGCGGTCTTTGCGCGCCAAACAGCTTCGCGCACGCGGCGCGCAACAACGGTCCGCGCGAACGCTAGCGCCCGCCCAGAGCCAGGTATAGGGTAATTAAACGATTTTCCAATCGGAGAAAAATCGGAGAAAC
>JBBDIO010000060.1:0-7339 GCA_040880365.1 Litorilinea sp. | reverse complement strand
GAAAATCGCCCATTTATCCTGGCTAGCGGGAATGCCTGTCCGTCTGTGCCGCCGCCGGCCTATTCTGAAGAGCAGGACTCAGCTTTCTATGCGGAAGCATGGGAAGTCTACACGGTTGTCCAGGCCGCCGATCCGGCGGAAGTCGAGATCGCGCGTTTCTGGGCCGATGATCCGGGCAAGACGTCAACTCCTCCGGGCCATTGGGTCTCAATCCTGAACCAGGTGCTTAAACAGGAGCACGCGACCCTGGCGTTGGCAGGCGAAAGTTATGCCAGACTGGGCATAGGCCTGGCGGACTCGTTCATCACCTGTTGGCACACAAAGTATCTTTATAATGTACCGCGCCCGATTACCTATATTCAAAAGCTGATCGATTCCACCTGGAACACGCCAGTGGTAGTTGATCCGGTAATTACGCCCCCCTTCCCTGAATACACATCAGGCCATTCGGTGCAGTCGGGCGCGGCAGCGGCGGTGTTGACCGATTTGTTTGGCGAGAATTATGCCTTTACCGATTACACCCATGTACATTTGGGATATGCGCCACGCGTTTATGCTTCATTCGAAGACGCGGCTCATGAAGCTGCGATTTCCCGTCTATATGGCGGCATACACTATCGCGCCGCCATCGACAACGGCATCGAACAGGGCAAATGTGTAGGTGAACAAGTGCGAAAACTGCGCTTTGGCAAATAGCAGGGATTTGTCTCTTGAGTGGCAGGCCAGAACACCCCCTGGCGTTCTGGCCTGCCACCTATACAATGCGCAAACTGGGCAAGACGGATTGATCATGCGGCTTAGCCGCACAGAAAATTAGAGAGTGCGCCTACACCCTTGCCCCCAACTTCGTGAAACAATAGAAATCATGCCGACCCCAGTCGGTTCAGCGTCATTTGCACAAAGTCACATGTAAATGCCGGTCACATGTAAACGACTGTGTCGTTTGTGCAAACAAGCTCCCATACATCACCATACTCTATCTTTACCATCATCAGGAACAGGAGGAATTCCCATGGATGACCATATCTATAAAGTGATTCACCTAACCGGCTCTTCCAGCACATCTTCAGATGATGCGGTGCGCCAGGCCATCGCCCGCGCCGGCAAGACGGTACGCCATATGCGTTGGTTCGCAGTGGAAGAAATTCGCGGTGCACTCGAAAACGGTGAAATTGCCAGTTGGCAGGTCTCCGTAAAAATCGGTTTCCGCCTCGAAGACGAAGCCGACGCTGGATAATTAACGCGCGTCAATATAAGACCGCCAATAAAAGACTTGGGACGTCCTGTATTTGAACGTCCCAAGTCGCAACTCTTTATAAAAGACTACCGGCATAAAAGACTATCGGCGCGTAGTGCGATGCGCTGTTTACACCTGGGTTGCCAGATGTTCTGCCAGGCGATCCCAGGTTTGCTTGATCCCTTCGACCATCCCCATTTCGACCAACCCCTGCATCTCCGCATCCGTACCCGTCTGGGCACGCGATACGACCTTGGTGGCGTTCCCGTCTTCTTCAAAAGTGACGGTAACCTGAATGCCAGGCATGTTGTCGGAAAGAGACCCCTCGGCGTCGGAAAAGTAATCCATATACACGATTCGCGTGGGCTTTACAATTTCCGAATAAATCGCCTTGCCCCACGATTCCTCACCTTCCGGCCCTCCCATGCAGTAATGCCACACGCCTCCCACCCGAAAATCCATCTCACAGACCGGCAACGTCCAACCCGTGGGTCCCCACCAATATTTAAGATGCTTGCAGTCGGAGAATGCTTCGAAAACCAGCGAGCGTGGCGCCGCAAACACCCGCGTAAGGGTCAGCTCGCGCCCATCAGTTTCGACAACAGTTCCCTGCGCAGGGCTTCCTGCTTGTGTGGTACCGGTATTCGCAGACATAATTGACCTTTCTCCGTTACGCGATTGCGTAATCATAGTGATTAAACTGCTTCGTCAGATTGTCGTCAGATTGTTTATGTGGGTACAGTTTTCCCGCCAAGTTGCAGGCGGGGGTTCACCTACTCGCCCTGTGGCCTATCGGCGTGGGGTAGATTGCCGCGTTCAGAATGCGATTCCGACGCATCTTTGGCGTGCTGAGCCGCTTGCAGTTGCTGTAAATAATCGTCCAGACGGTCGAAGCTCTCATCCCAAAAGCGGCGATAGGTTTCGATCCACGCGGCCGCTTCCTGCAGCGGAGCCGCATCCAGGCGCGCCGGGCGCAACTGCGCTTTGCGTCCGCGCTCAATCAGCCCCGCCCGTTCCAACACCTTGAGATGCTTGGAAATCGCCGGCAGGGTCATGGCAAACGGTTTCGCCAATTCCGTCACTGCCATTTCGCGCCGAGACAACTGCGCCAGGATTGCGCGCCGCGTTGGATCCGCAAGTGCCGCAAATGTCACGCTCAAACTATCGGTCATCTATCCCCCTGGCAGCATCTACCAATTCACCACACCACGCCACACCGCATACGCCAACGCCTACCCTCAAGATCATCGAGTCAAAACATAACCAGAATAGCATCATCATCTATGCAACACGTATTTCACCAATCAGTTAATTAACCTATTGGTAAAATACACCAATTGCGTGACAATGTCAAGGGGTTTGTGGCCTCTATTTTCAAATTGCCCGCGAGTGCGCCAATAGGGCACGCCCCCTTCACCGTTCGCTTGCCCAAAACTTGCGCGTCTGTTTATATATGTGTCTGCATACCCTTCATTTACCGGCGCGCGTGTAACACCAGGGCATCATGTGCCTCTCACATATAGCAACACACATATAGCAACACACATATAGCAAGACATATAGGAAACAACCGCGTGCGCCTTTCCGCCTATCCACTGTATGTGGGTGTGAATTTCTGCCAGAGCCTCTTTAGCAGCACAATCTTTACTGTGCTGGCAGTCTATTATGTGCAGGATGTGGGCCTGAACCCCCTTCAGTTGGTGCTGGTTGGCACACTGCTCGAAGCCACAATCTTTATTTTCGAGATCCCCACGGGCGTGATTGCCGATCTCTATAGCCGCCGACTTTCTGTTATCGTGGGAATTGCCCTGATTGGACTTTGCTATGTAGTACAGGGGCTATTTCCCCTGTTAACGATGATTCTGCTGGCAGAATTTGTGCGGGGTGTGGGCGAGACCTTTATCAGCGGCGCGTTTACGGCGTGGATTGCCGACGAAGTGGGCGAAAACCAGTTGGCACGCATCTTTCTGCGCAGCGCACAGGCCCGGCGGCTGGGCGCGCTGTTGGGGATTGGCATGGGCACCATTCTCGCTGCGTTCTATACGCCCGCGCTCTCGGTATTTGTAGGCGGCGTGCTGATGGTCGGTCTCAGCGGCGTGTTGATTTTCATCATGCCGGAAACGCACTTCCACCGCGCCGCGCCCAGCGACCGCACGACCTGGCAAACCATGCTGCATCAAACCCAAACCGGGCTGGCTGTCATACGCCGTCAACCCGTGCTGCTCATGTTTGTTTTCATTGGTGTACTCTATGGCAGTTTCAGCGAAGGCTTCGACCGTCTCTGGGAAGCGCATTTCCTCCACAATTTTGTCTTTCCTGCTTGGCTGGATGCGCCGCCCGTGGTCTGGATCGGGCTTCTCAACGGCGCGTCGTTTGTGATGGGCATTGCTATCAGCGAACTGGTGATCCGGCGTGTGAATCTGGAAAGCAACCGCGCGATTGGGCGCACCCTATTGGCGGTCACAGTCCTCTTGATGGGCGCGTTGCTGCTTTTTGGGCTAGCGCCTGGTTTTGAACTGGCAGCCCTCGCGTTTCTCATGGTCGGCGCGCTGCGTTCACTCCAATATCCTCTCAGCGCCACCTGGCTCAATCGCCACATACCGGCTCCGGTGCGCGCCACGGTTCTCTCATTTTTGGGCCAAACCGACGCCCTGGGTCAGATTATGGGTGGGCCGGGCGTAGGCGCGGTAGGACTGCGTTCGCTGCGTGCAGCCATGATCTTCTCTGCGCTGCTATTGGCGCCCATCATCGCGCTCTACGCGCGCCGGCTGCGCCATAGCAATCCGGTCAGCGATTCGAGCAGTAATTCCACAGACGCGCCCCCGTAATTGCTAGCCCCATATACAGACTATGCGCATATCCAATTGACTTTTGCCCACGCCGCAAGTACGATGCAACCATGTTGTCGATTCGCCTGCTCGGATCAACCGAGGTGACCTTAGACGCCAAGCGTCTCTCTATCAATCGGCGCAAAAGCCGTGCCCTGCTCTTCTATCTCGCCGCGCACGCGCAACCCGTCAACCGCAACCGGTTGCTGTCCATTCTCTGGGCCGATCACACGCCCGATACCGCGCGCGGCAACCTGCGCAGCACGCTGTATAACCTGCGACAATCGATTGGCGATCATCTGGCGGCAGACGCCGATACCGTCGCCCTGACCGGTGCGCTCACCGTGGATGCGCGCGAGCTGGCGGCGTTTGATTTCGAAGCGTTGCTCCACGCCGCGTCGAGCCAGGACCCCGCACAGTTGCGCCAACAGGCCCACACATGCCTTGCCCACTATCGTGGCGACCTTTTAGCCGATTTCGACGCGGGCGACATTCCCGAATACGAAGAGTGGTTGACTCTGGAGCGTGAACGTTTGCGCCGCATTGCTATTCGGGGCTACGACGCGCTTAGCCGTCTACATGCGCAACAGGGGGAAACTGCCCAGGCGCTCGCGGCCATCGAACAGGCGCTCATGCTGGACCCCTTCCAGGAAGATCTCCAGCGCAGTGCCCTGGCCCTGCACCAGCGCGCGGGTGATCGCCCCGGTGCGATTCGGCGCTTCGAGGAATTTCGTCAACTCCTGGATGATGAAATGGGGGTGCCCCCCATGACCGAGACCCAGGCCCTCTACGACGCCATCGTGACCGATGCGCCCTTGCCAGCTCCCTATGCCGAGTTTGCGCCGAGCGCCCAGCCAAGCGCACCCGCGGTCGAGCTGCCGCCCTCCGCTACCCAGCCACTTGCGCCGGATGTGCCCGCGCCAGAATCGGCAGACGCGCGCGCGCACCGCCTTACCCCCAGCGACAACCACAGCCAGAACCGCAGCGAGAGCCGCAGTGTGGATGAGGCGCGCCATTCCTCCCGCCACGGCGCGCCCAATGGCTCCGGTCTCAGCGTCCCGTTCATCGGGCGCGCCGCCGAGCTGGCACAGCTGGCGAGTTGGCAGGATGACCGCAAGCTCATCCTGATTGAGGGCGAACCCGGATTCGGCAAGACTTCGTTGGTCCAGCACTTTTTGGCGCAACAGGCCCCCCACCAACACCTGGTCTTGAGCGGACGTGCGCGCGAGCTGGAAAGCCGCCTGCCCTATCAGCCGGTGATCGAAGCGTTGCGCAGCGTGGCCCGCGCCCCCACCTGGCCCCAGTGGCGCGCCCAGATGCAGCTCGCGCCCGTCTGGCAACAGGAAATCGGGCGAATCGTCCCCGAACTGATCGCGGCCCCCGCGGGGGAAAATCGCAATGCAGAAACCCGCCCCACCCACGATGCCGATGCCTCGCGGCTGTGGGAAAGTGTTTACCAATGGTTGGGCGCGCTGGCACAACTGCAACCCCTGGTCGTTTTCATCGATGACCTGCACTGGGCCGATACGGCCACCCTGGGGCTGCTGGGCTATCTCACCCGGCGCATGGCCGACGAGGAAATGCCCGTGCATCTGGTCGCCGCAGGCCATCCTTTGCGCACGCGCTCCACGAGCGCGACCCTCATCCAGACCCTGACCCGCGAAGACCTGTTGCATCGTCTGACCCTTGGCCCGCTCAGCCGCGAAGAAGTCATCGAACTCGCCCAACGCCTCAGCCCCCACTATGCGCACCCCCTGGGCAACTGGCTCTATCGCAGCGCCGAAGGCAGCCCGTTTATCATGGTTCACCTCCTGCGCCACGCCCACGAAACCCACCTGCTCCACGCCGACGGCACCGTCAACATCCATCAGCTGCCCAGCGTGCCGGTCGTCCCCCAGACCGTCTACACCCTGGTGCAAAACCGGCTGGAAACGCTTTCCGAATCGGCGCGCCGCATTCTGGATGCGGCGGTGGCAGTCGGCCGCGAGTTCGATTTTGAAGTGGTGGCGCGGGTTTCGGCCCTTTCCGATATGGCCGCGCTCGATGCGCTGGACGAACTGCGCAACCAGCGGCTGATCCAAAATGTGGGCGGGGAACGCTTTTCATTTGACCATAGCCTGACGCGTGAAGTTGCCTATCGCGAGGTGGGCGAAGTCCGCTATCGTCTGTTGCATCGTCGAGTAGCGGCCGCGCTGGAAAGTCTCTATCCCGACCAGTTAGACGAGAACGCGGGTCTGCTGGCGCATCACTATGCCGAGGGGAACATACCCGCCCAGGCCCTTGTCTATGCCCGGCGCGCCGGCAAGCGGGCCGCCGCGGTCGCAGCCTGGCAGCCCGCCATCGGTTTTTATCAACAAGCCCTGGAACTTTTGCCCAACGATACGCCCGCCACTACCCGGCTCGAACTTGCGACCGCACTGGGTCAGGCTTATCTACATGCCGGAGAAATGCAAAACGCGACCAGCACCCTGCGCCAGGTCGTGGTCGAAGCCCATACAACTCCCGCCATTGCCATCCTGCGCGATGCCTTGCCATCATTGGCCGAGGCACTAATCAACCAGGCCCAATATGAAGAAGTCGTCGCCATCGCCGAATCCTTGCAGGATATCGAAGACGACGACGTGCGCTTCACCGCCGATTTCATGTGGGCCGCGGGCCTTTCGGTGGGCGGCAGCGATCTGACCGCCGCCACCGCACACATGATCGAGGCCGAGTCGCGTCTCGCGACCGCCGACGATTTGCTTTCGCAAATACGGCTGGCGCAGATTTCCTTCGAACTCGGCAGCATCGACGCCCAACAAGGGCGACTGCTCCGCGCCATCGAGCGCTTTCGCCGGGCACTGGAACTCACCGCGCCCCTGACCAATGAAGAGATGATGCGCTGTCACATTCTGGCTCAAAACAATCTGGCCTATCATCTGCACCTGTTGGACGACCCAACGCAGGCCGCCGCAGCACGCGAACATGCAGAAATCGGCTATGCCCTGGCCCAGGAACGCGGCTTCCTCAATATGAACGGCTATTTGCTTTCCACCCTGGGCGAAATTGCGCTGGCCCAGGGCGCGCTGGATCAGGCCGAGACCTATTTTCGGAATGGCTTGCGCGTCGCCCACCAGCTGACCCAGTCCGAGCGCATCGCAGGCATTACCGCCAACCTGGGTCGGCTTGCCCTGGCACGCCACCAGCCCGACCAGGCACGTATCCATTTCGAGACGGCGCTGTCGACTGCCGAAGCCATTGTCAACATCTTTCTCTTGGCGCAAATCCGCCTGTG